>JBDZVR010000036.1:0-28284 GCA_040255785.1 Sphingomonadales bacterium | reverse complement strand
GCGTCCGGCCGGCCGAGCGCGCGGGCGCGCGCGGCGGCGTTGGCGAGCGCGGCGGGATCGAGCGCGAGCTTCTGCATCTGCTTGGCGAGCTCGACCGGCGTGAACCTGTCCTGGGCGATCATCCGCGCGCCGCCGCCCTTTGCCATCTCGCGGGCGTTCGCGGTCTGATGATCGTCGGTGGCGATCGGAAGCGGGACCAGGATGGCGGGGCGGCCGGCGACGGTGAGCTCGGCGATGGTCGAGGCGCCGGCGCGCGCGATAACGAGATGCGCCCAGGCGAGCCGGGCGGGCAGATCCTCCATATAGGTGGCGAGCTCGGCCGGGATGCCGAGCTCGGCATAGCGCGCGCGGACGCGCTCGATATCCTCCGCCCGGCACTGCTGCGTCACCTGGAGGCGGCGGCGGAAATGCTCGGGCAGCAGCGCCAGCCCCTCCGGCACGACGCCGCCGAGGATCGTCGCGCCCTGGCTGCCGCCGGTGACGAGCAGGCGGAAGATGCCGTCCTCGTCGAGCGGCGGGAAAGGCTGGTCGCGCAGCGCGATCACCTCCTCGCGCACCGGGTTGCCGACGAAATCCACCTTGTGCCGCGCCTTGGCGGGCAGGCGGCGGACCTGCTCATAAGAGGTCGCGATCGCGTCGACCCGCCCCGCCATCAGCCGGTTGACCCGGCCGAGCACGGCGTTCTGCTCATGCACCAGCGTCGGCACGCCGCGCTTGCGCGCCGCGAGCAGCGCCGGCAGCGCCGGATAGCCGCCGAAGCCGATCACGGCGGACGGCCGGAAGGTCTCGTACAGCCGCAGCGCCATCGCCCGGCCGGTGAGGATCGAGCGGAAGGCGCGCAGCCAGCCGAGCGGCCCGCCGGCGAGCCGGCCCGCGGGCAGGACATGGACCTGCGCCTTCTCGAACAGGCCGGGGATGCGGGCGCCGCGATCGTCGGTGATCAGCGCCACCCGGTGGCCGCGCGCAAGCAGCTCCTCGGCCAGCGCGTGCGCCGGCACCATGTGCCCGCCGGTGCCGCCGGCGGCCAGCACATAATGACGGGAAAGGGTCATGACGCTTCCCCCTGGCCCGCTCCCCGGGACGGAGCGGGAAAAAGGATTCGAGGTTCGATGCGCTTCACTTCAGCGCGCTCCATTTCACCACATAGGGCGAGCGATCCAGATAGGGATTTCTCCGGCTGAACGCGAGCAGCAGGCCGAAGCCGATCGACAGCGCCAGCATCGACGAGCCGCCATAGGAGATGAACGGCAGCGTCATGCCCTTGGACGGCGCGATATGGACGTTGACCGCCATGTTGATCAGCGCCTGCATCCCGAACTGGCAGACCAGGCCGGCGGTGGCGAGCACGGTGAACCGGTCCTCCTCGTTCAGCAGGCGGATCAGGACCCGCGCGACGATCGCCATGTAGAGGATCGCGATGCCGATGCAGGCGATCGTGCCGAACTCCTCGCCGATCACCGAGAAGATATAGTCGGTATGCGGCTCGGGCAGCGAGAATTTGCGCGTGCCCGCACCCGGGCCGACGCCGAAGAGGCCGCCCGCGGTGAGCGTGCGCAGCGCCGAGGTCACCTGGTAATTGTCCCCTTCCGCGAACAGGAAGGCGTCGATCCGCTGGGTCGCGACCGGGTAGAGGAAATAGGCGGCGACGATCGCGGCGAGGCCACCCGCGCCGAGCAGGCAGAGCGCGCGCATCGGCGCGCCGGAGAGCGTCAGCAGCAGCACCCAGGCGACGACGAAGATCAGCGTCTCGCCGAAATTGGGCTGCATCATCAGGAGGATCGCCACGATGCCGGTGCAGGCGGCGGTGAGTGGCGCCATCGGCAGCGATGCGTCCTTGTCCTTCAGCGACAGCAGCCAGGCGATCGCGACGATGAAGAGCGGCTTCAGGAATTCGGAGGGCTGGAACTGGGTGAAGCCGAGCGAGATCCAGCGCGTCGCCCCATTGCGCTCCTCGCCGACCAGCGGGACGAGGAAGAGCAGCACGATGAAGATCGGCGCGCCGATCAGCGAAAGACGGCGCGCCATCGGCTTGGGCAGCATCGACACGCCGATCAGCACCGGCACCGACACGAGGGTCCAGATCGCCTGCCGGTAGAGGAAATAGAGGTCTGGGATGGAGAAGCCCGTCCCCGACAGGCGCCTCGCAGCGGCCGGCGATGCGGCGGCGACCGCGATCAGCCCGATCAAGATCAGTACCGCGAGGAGCAGCAGCAGCATCTTGTCGATTTCCCAGAACCAGCGCCCGATTGAGCTCCTGTCCGACCGGCCGAGCCGCGCGCCCTTGCCGAAGATCCGTCCCGCATTCGTGCTCATAGCGCCTCCACCAGCGCCCGGAAGGCCTCGCCGCGCGCCTCGAAATCGCGGAACTGGTCAAACGACGCGCAGGCCGGGGACAGCAGCACCACCTCCCCCGCCACGGCGGCCTCCGCCGCCTCGGTCACCGCCCGCTCCAGCACCGCGCACTCGCGCACCGGCACCTTGCCCGCCAGCAACCGCGCGAACATCGGCCCCGCCTCCCCGATCGCATAGGCGGCGCGGACATGGCCGAGCTGGTCCGCGCACGGGCCCAGGCTGTCGGTCTTCGCCAGCCCGCCGACGATCCAGTGGACCTGCGGGTAGGCGGCGAGCGCCGGCGCGGTCGATTCGGGATTGGTCGCCTTGCTGTCGTTGACGAACAGGACCCCGCCCTTCTCCCGCACCCGCTCCATGCGGTGCGGGAGGCCGGGATAGGTGCGCATCGCTTCCAGGATCTGACGGCTGCGCAGGCCGGGCGGCGCAACCGCCATTTGCAATCCGAGCTCCTGGCAAGCCGCGTAGGCCATGATGGCATTCTCGGCATTGTGGGGGCCCTGCAGCGCGGGCCACCGGGATTGGTCGCCGAATTCGCCGAGATCGGCCACACCCCCCGGAACCAGCGTCCAATGGCCCGGCCCGCCGACCATTTCCATGATCAGCTTTTCCTCGAACGAGCCCTGGCCCCTGGCGATTCCGACATGGTCGTCCGATTGCATCTGGAACAGGCGGAGCTTTGATCCGGCATAGGCTTCGAAGCTCTCGTAGCGATCGAGGTGATCCGGCGTGACGTTCGTGAGCACCGCCACGTCGCAATCGAGGCTGAAGGTGAGATCGATCTGGTAGCTCGACAGCTCCAGCACATAGACGCCGCCTTCGGGCAGCGGCTCCTGAGCGAGGATCGGCAGGCCGATATTGCCGCCCATCGTCGTCGGCACGCCAGCGACTTTCAGGATATGGTGGACGAGCGCGGTGGTGGTGGACTTGCCGTTGGTGCCGGTGATGCCGACCAGCCTGTGCGGCGGCAGGCTTGAGCGGGCCCGCGCGAACAGCTCGATGTCGCCGATGACGGGCACGCCGGCAGCGCGCGCCTTCGCCGCGATCGGATGGCGGTTCAGCGGCACGCCGGGCGAGACGACCAGGCCGTCGAAGCCGGCCAGCTCGATGGCGAGGGGATCGGCGATCCGCGCCCGATCCGCGCCATCGCTTCGCGACAGCAAGGATCGAAGCTCGGAGCGCGCCTCCTCGCGCTCGTCCCAGGCGACCAGCTCGGCCCCGCTCGCGAGCAGCGCGCGCGCCGTCGCCAGCCCGGAGCGGGCGAGGCCGAGCACGGCAAAGCGCTTTCCGGCGAAGGCGGGGCTGGTGATCATCTCAGCTTCAGCGTCGCCAGCCCGGCCAGCGCGAGGACGAAGGCGATGATCCAGAAGCGGATCACGACCGTCGGCTCGCTCCAGCCCAGTTGCTCGAAATGATGGTGGATCGGCGCCATCCTGAAGACGCGCTTGCCGGTGCGCTTGTAGACGAACACCTGGATGATGACGCTCAGCGCCTCGACCACGAACAGCCCGCCGATGATGCCGAGCACGATCTCGTGATGGGTCGAGACTGCGATCGCGCCGAGCGCGCCGCCGAGCGCGAGGCTTCCCGTGTCGCCCATGAACACCGCCGCCGGGGGCGCGTTGAACCACAGGAAGGCGAGGCCTGCGCCGATCATCGCCGAGCAGAGCACGGTGAGGTCGCCGACGCCGAGCACGTGCGGGATGCCCAGATATTCGGCGAACCTCGCATTGCCGACGAGATAGGCGATGACGAGCAATGCGAGGCTGGCGATGATCACCGGCATCGTCGCCAGCCCGTCGAGCCCGTCGGTGAGGTTCACCGCGTTGCCGAAGGCGACGACGACGAAGGCGGCGAAGACGATGTAGAACGGCCCGAGATCGACGACCGGGCCGTTGTAGAAGGGAATGTAGAGATCGGTCGCGCCGTGCCAGGTGATGATCCAGCAGCCGATCCCGGCGACGACGAACTCCATCAGGAGGCGCGCCTTGCCGGAGACGCCGGCATGGTGGCGCTTCTTCACCTTGTCGAAATCGTCGAGGAACCCGATCACGCCGAAGCCGACGGTGATGAACAGGCAGGCCCACAGGAAGCGGTTGGAGAAATCCATCCACAGCAGCATCGAGAGAGTGAGCGCGGTGAGGATCATCAGCCCGCCCATCGTCGGCGTGCCGCGCTTGGCGAGATGGGTCCGCGGACCGTCGTCGCGGATCGGCTGGCCCTTGCCCTGGCGCACGCGCAGCCAGCCGATGAACTTCGGCCCGATCAGCAGGCCGATGAACAGCGCGGTCGCGCTCGCCGCGCCGGCCCGGAAGGTGATGTAGCGAAACAGGTTCAGCGCGCCCGGAAACCCAAGCTGTTCGGCAATCCAGAGAAACATCAGCCTTCCTCGCCCGCCAGCGTTTCGACCACGGCCGCAAGGCCGACGGAGTTCGATCCCTTGACCAGTATCGCATCCCCCGGCGCGATGATGTCGCGCGCCAGCCGGATCGCGGCCTCGGCGTCGGGCGCCCTGGCGTGCGGCGTCGCCGCGCCCAGCGCCTCGGCCAGCGCCGCCATTTCGTCGCCGACCAGAATCGCATAGTCGACATGCGCCGCCGCGATCGGCGCGGCAAGCGCGGCGTGAAAGGCGTCGCTTTCCGGCCCCAGCTCGCGCATCGCGCCAAGGATCGCGATCCGCCGCCCGCTCACCCTTTCGCCGCCGAGCACGGCGAGCGTCGCCGCCATCGAGGCGGGGTTGGCGTTGTAGCTCTCGTCGATCAGCAGCGCCTCGCCGCCGGCGAGCGGCACCCGCCGGCGTGCGCCGCGGCCCTTCAGCCCAGCCATGTCGGCGAAGGCAAGGCCCGCCGCGGCGAGATCGCCCCCCACCGCCGCGACCGCCGACAGCGCCGCGAGCGCGTTCGAGACCCAGTGCGGCCCGCCCTGGCTGATCGTGAAGCTGAGCTGCGCGTCGGGCAGCGTCGCGGTGACCAGCGAGCCGCCTTGCGGGGTCGGCACCGCATAGGTGGCGCGCACGTCCGCGCCCTCGCCAAGGCCGAAGGTCATGATCCGCCCGGCGCGGGGTCGCGCCGCCGCGATCAGCCGGTCGCGATAGGGGCTGTCGAAGGGGATGATCGCCGTCCCGCCGGGGGCGAGCCCGGAGAAGATTTCCGCCTTGGCGTCGGCGATGGCGGCCTCGTTGGCGAAGAATTCGCGGTGGGCCGGGGCGATCGCGGTGACGATCGCAACGTGCGGGCGGACGAGCGCGGCGAGCGCCGTCAGCTCGCCCGGATGGTTCATCCCCATCTCGAACACGCCGAAGCGCGCCTCGCGCGGCATCCGCGCCAAGCTCAGCGGCACGCCGGTATGGTTGTTGTAGCTCTTGACCGAGCAATGGGCGCGGCCCGGCGCGGTGCGGTCGAGCGCGGCGAAGAGCGCCTCCTTGGTGCTCGTCTTGCCGACCGAGCCGGTGACCGCGATCACCCGCGCCCCGGCGCGGGCGCGCGAGGCGGCGGCGAGCGCGTTGAGCGCGGCGAAGCCGTCGGCGACAAGGACGTGCGGATGTGCACTCGGCGCGCTCACGATCGCGCCGGCGGCACCGGCGGCGAAGGCCTGGTCGACGAAGCGATGGCCGTCGGTCGTCGCGCCCTTCATCGCGACGAACAGGTCGCCCGGCCGGATCTCGCGCGAATCGAAGGCGACGCCGGTGACGGCGAAGTCGCCCGACGCCACGCCCCCCGTCGCGGCCGCGATCTCGGCGGCGGTCCACAGGCGCGTCATGCCGGGCCTCCGGGCCGCATCGCCCCGTCGCCCTCTCGTCCATCGCCGGAGACGAGGCAGCGGCTCATGCCGCCTCCTCCCGCGCGACGGCGACATCGTCGAAGGGCAGCACCCTGTCGCCGACGATCTGGCCCTGCTCATGACCCTTGCCGGCGAGGAGGACGAGGTCGTCAGGTCCGGCCTCGGCGATCGCGGCGCGGATTGCGGCGCGGCGTCCGGCGACCTCGCGCGCGCCGGGCGCGGCGGCGAGGATGGCGGCACGGATCGCGGCTGGATCCTCGCTCCTTGGATTGTCGTCGGTGACGATGACGAGGTCGGCGAGGCGCGCCGCCACGGCGCCCATTTCCGGGCGCTTGCCGACATCGCGGTCGCCGCCGGCGCCGAAGACGATGATCAGCCGTCCGCGCGCATGGGGCCGCAGCGCCTGGCAAGCGCTCTCGATCGCGTCCGGCGTGTGCGCGTAATCGACATAGACCGGCGCGCCGGCGCGGGTGATCACCGCGCGCTCGAGCCGGCCGCGCACCGGCTGCACCCGCGAGAGGTTGGCGAGCGTGTCGGCGATGCCGCCGCCGGTGGCGATGACGAGCCCGGCGGCGGTGAGCGCGTTGGCCGCCTGGTAGGCGCCGATCAGCGCGAGATTGACGGTGAAGCGTCGCGCCTCCGCCTCGATCGTCAGCCGCTGGCCGAGCGGCGTCGTCTCGCGCTGGACGAGCCTGAGCGTCTCGCCGTTCCGGCCGACGGTGACGAGCTTCAGCCCGCGCGCGCTGGCGCGGGCCAGCACCTGCGGCGATTTCGGATCGTCCATCCAGATGACGGCGGTGCCGTCGGCGTCGACGACTTCCTCGAACAGCCGCATCTTGGCTTCGAAATAGGCCGCCATCGTCTCGTGATAATCGAGATGATCGCGGCTGAAATTGGTGAAGGCCGCGGCGCGCACCGGCAGCCCCTCGGTGCGATACTGGGCGAGGCCATGGCTCGACGCCTCGAAGGCGGCATGGGTGATCCCCATGCGCCTCAGGCCCGCCATGTTGGACAGGAAGGTGACGATGTCGGGAGTGGTCAGCCCGGTCGTGACCTGGTCGTCGGCGGTGGTGACGCCGAGCGTGCCGATGCTCGCCGAGCGATGCCCGGCCATGCGCCAGAGCTGGCGCGCCAGCTCGACGCTCGATGTCTTGCCATTGGTGCCGGTGACGGCGGCGATGGTGCCGGGAAAGGGCTGCATGAACCGGGCGGCGAGCCGCGCGAAGGTCCGCCGCGGCGCTTCGGCGGCGATCCGCGCCGCGCCCTCCACCGGCACGTCGGGTCGGGTCACCACCGCGATCGCGCCGGCGGCGACCGCGGCGGGGATGAAGTCCTCGCCGTTGAACCGGGCGCCACGAAAGGCGCCGAAGACGTTGCCCGGCGCGACCTTGCGGTGGTCGATGGCAAAGCCGGTGACGAGGGTTTCCTCGCCACCGCCGGTCAGCGCCCCCAGCCGCATCTATTGATCCGTCGGCGCCGGCTCGCCTTCGCCCCTTTCGAGCAGCGGCATCAGATCGGCAAGATCGATGTCGCGCCGCTCGTCTGGAATGATGCCGAGCAGCGGGCCGATCCGGGCGACGACGCGGGCAACGACCGGGGCCGATGTATAGGCGGCCGTGGTGACGAAGTGATTGGCCTCGACGGGCCGGGGGGCGTCCATCATGACGAGCACCACATAGCGCGGCGCATCCATCGGAAAAGCCGCCGCGAAGGTGGATACGTTGACATGACGGCTATAGCCGCCGTGTGACGTGACCTTTTCGGCGGTGCCGGTCTTGCCGCCGATGCGGAAGCCCGGGACGTTGGCGTTGCGGCCGGTGCCGCGGGTCACGATCATCCGCAACAGCTGGCGCATGCGCCGGCTCGTCTCCTCGGAATAGACGCGCCGGCCCGCGGCGGCCTCGCCCGGATCGACGCGCAGCAGCGTCGCCGGCCGCCAGATGCCGCCGTTGACGAGCGCGCAATAGGCGGCGGCGAGGTGGAGCGGGGTGATCGCGATGCCATGGCCGAAGCCGCTGGTGAGCACGCGCGCGCGACCCCATTCGGACGGGAACAGCGTCCGGCTGCGCTCCTCCAGCTCGATATCGGCGGGCCGATCGAAGCCGAGCGCCCGGAACGCCGCCTGCATCCGCTCGGCGCCCATCGCGTCGGCGATCCGGGCCGAGGCGATGTTCGAGGAATGGACGAGGACCTCCGGCACGCTCAGCGCGCGGCCCAGCGGGTGATCGTCGTGGATGCGATAGCGGCCGATGGCGAGCGGCGCCGAGGCGTCCCAGCGCTGGCTCATCGACGTGATGACCCCGGCCTCGAGCGCGGCCGCGACCGTGATCGGCTTGAAGGTCGAGCCGAGTTCGTAGACGCCCATCGTCGCGCGGTTGTAGAGCGCGCTCGCATCGGCGCGGCCGGCCGCGTTGGGATTGAAGGTCGGGGCCGAGGCCATGGCGACGACCTCGCCGGTCGACACGTCCATGACTATGCCGCTGCCGCCTTCGGCCTGCATCGCGGCCACCGCCCGGTCGAGCTCGCTTTCCAGCGTCGCCTGGACGCGGCTGTCGATCGACAGGCGCAGCGGCGTGCCGCGCAGGTCGGGATCGGTGAGCCGTGCCTCCATCGACCGCTCGATCCCGGCGGCGCCGTGGCCGTCGCGATTGACCCAGCCAAGCACGTGCCCCGCAAGCGCGGTCTGCGGATAGAGCCGCTCCGGCTCGCGCGCGATCGCGATGGCCGGCTCGCCGAGTGCGTTCACCTGCTCGACCAGCTCCGGCATGGCGCGCCGCGCGATGTAGCGGAAATTGGCGTCCGGCCGGAGCAGCCGGTAGAATTCGTCGGCGCCGCGCTCGGGCATGAGGGCGTGCAGCCGCGCCGCGAGCTCGCGCCGGTCGCTGATCACCCGGCGCGGATGGACGCCGATCGCCCAGGCCTGGATCGTGCGCGCGAGCGGGATGCCGTTGCGATCGACGATGTCGGCGCGCGGCGGCGCCAGCGCGTCGGTGAGCGCCGCCGCGCCCGAACGGTCGGCGGAAAGCTGCAGCCAGGCGAGACGAAGCACGACCAGCGCCGTCGCGCCGACGAACAACAGCAGCAGCACCATCAGCCGCTGGTAGGTCAGCGCGAGTCCCTGGCGTTCCTCGACTTGCCGGGTCGTGTCGTGGTCGAGCCTGGCGGCAAGCGTCGCCATCAGTCGCGCGCGCCTCCCCTCTGCTCGGCGCGGGCAGCGCGGGTGATCGCGCGCAGCGTGTCCTGGTCGAGCAGCGCGCCGGATGCGCGCTCGGCCGGGCGGTCCTGGCTCGCCGTCGCGCGCGCCGGGCGTGGCGGCGGCGGCGATGGCGCATCGGGCATCAGATCGAAGCTGGCGCGATGGACCATCGGCCGGTCGGCGATCGCGGCGGGGGTCGGCGCGGTCGCCACCGCCAGCCTGACCGGCGAGGCGGCCGGTGCCAGCGGCCCGGGCTGCGCCGTCGGCACGTTCGGCGCCGCGTCGGCCGCGGCCAGCCGGACCTCGGCGCCGCCATCGGCGAGCGCCGGCGTGCGCGCATCGAAGCTGGCGAGCCGCACCGCGGAGTCGATGAACTGGTGCGCCGAGGGCGCCGACAGCGCGAGCACGTCGGCATTCCATTCCTCGAGCTGCTGCAGCCGGCCGCGCGTGCCGAGCTCGGTCTGCAGCGCGCGGATCTTCTCGCGCGCATGGTGGATGCGCTGGTCGAGCCGGGCGAGCTCGCCGCGCTCGGCGGCGACCTGGAGCGAGAGCAGGTAGCAGCAAAAGGCGGCGAAGCCGGCTGCGGCGACCCACAGGAGGGAGCGGAAGCCTCTGGCGATCATCGGTACGATCCTTCCCCGAAACGCGGGACTGGCGCCGCCGCGGTGCGGCGTGCGGAGCGGAGGGTGGCGGAACGGGCGCGGGGATTGGCGGCAAGCTCCGCCGCCGAGGGCGTGACCGGCCGGGCGACCGCCTCGAAGGTCGGCGCCGGACCGTCCTCATTCGCCGCCGGCAGGTGGCGCGAGCGCGCCGGCCGCGCCCCGGCACGCTCCTTCAGGAACCGCTTGACGATGCGGTCCTCGAGCGAATGGAAGGTGACCACGGCTAGGCGGCCGCCGGGTGCAAGCACCTGTTCGGCGGCCGCCAGCCCGCCCTCGAGCTCGTTCAGCTCGTCGTTGACGTGGATACGGATGGCCTGGAAGGTCCGGGTGGCGGGATCCTTCTTCATGCCGGGATGGTAGCCCGCGGCCCTGCGCACGATCGCGGCCAGCTCGCCGGTGCGCGCGATTGGCCGCGCGGCGACGATCGCGCGGGCGATGCGCCGCGCCTGCCGCTCCTCGCCATAATGGTAAAGGACGTCGGCGATCTCGGCCTCGGGGGCATTGTTGACGAAGTCGGTCGCGCTCTCGCCGTCCGGCCCCATCCGCATGTCGAGCGGCCCGTCGGCCTGGAAGGAGAAGCCGCGCTCGGGCCGGTCGAGCTGCATCGAGGAGACGCCGATATCGAGCGCGACGCCATCGACCCTCTCGACGCCGCGCGCGGACAGCGCCTGACGCATCCGGGAAAAACGCTCCGGCACAAGCGTCAGGCGCCCCCCGCTCGAAGCGACGAGCGCCTGGCCCGCCTCGATCGCCTCGGGATCGCGATCGAAGGCGAAGACGCGCGCCGCTCCCTTCTCCAGAATGGCCTTGCTGTAGCCGCCCGCGCCGAAGGTGCCGTCGACATGGGTCTCGCCGGGGACGACGGCGAGCGCGGCGACGACCTCATCGACGAGGACGGGAACGTGCGGACGAGGCTGGGCGGCGGTCATGGCGTCAGCCCCCGCTCCTCGAGCCAGTAGAGCGCGATGTCCTGAAGGTGCGGATCGCCCTCGGCGGCCGCGACGCGCGGATTCCACACCTCGAAGGTAGCGCCGACGCCAACGAACAGCGCGAGATCCTCGATCCGGCCCTTCCGGCGCATCCGCTGGGGCAGGATGATGCGGCCGGAGCTGTCGTAGGGGGCCTCCTCTGCGGCGCCGAAGGCGCGGTGGGCGCGCTCGAAATGGGCAGTCGGGTCGGTGGCCTCCTCGGCGAGGCGACGGCGCTCGTTCTCGGCGTAGATCTCGGCATCGAAATTGGAATCGTAGCCGACCAGGCAGGGATAGGCCTCGTGCGGGGCAAGCACGATCAGCCGCTCGTCGGACCGGCGCTCGATCTTCGCGCGAATGAAGGCCGGCACGGAAAGACGCCCCTTGGCGTCCACCGCGTTCAGCGCATTCCCGCGAAAGAGATGCTCAACCGCCACCCTTCAGCCCGTCCCCGAACACAGGCTCCCCGTTCGCGGACGCGCCACCACGTCTCCGCGCTGTCATGCGGCCTGAACGGGAATGCCCTGACTAACCCGGCAGTGGATAACGGAAGCGGCATGGGATTGGAAGGGTTTTCCATGCCATTTTAAGGGATTCTATGCCTCAAGAGGGATTCAGGCGCAGATTTTCTTCTTTTGTTCTCAAGAACAGGCCGCGCGAGTACGGGCGGATGGCTGTGGATAAGTGCGTGGAACGTCGCTCGCTAGCGACTCGACCGGCTATCGGCGGGGTGGCGCGCGGCCTGGTCGGTCGCGAGACTGTTGGAATCGACGTTGCCGGGCGCGACGCCGAGCTCGGCGAGCGGATCGGTGCGCGGCTGCTCGGGCGCGGCGGCGTCGACGCCGCCCTTGCCCTGCTCGATGAGATTGGCGGTGAGCGGCGGCTCGCCGGTCGAGTTGCGGATGAAGATGGCCGCGAGGAGCACGACGATGAAAACGAAGGCCAGGCCGGTCAATCCGATCCGCACCCGCTGCATGACCCGCGACTCTCCCAACAGGACCACTCCAACGCCACCACAGGCGGGCCGGGTTCATCGAGTCCGACGCACTCGCCGATCGACAACCGGACGCCGCGCGACAATTTGTAACAAAGTTTTCCTTGACGCACCATGCTGCGCTCGCGAAGGGGCTTGAACCATGCACAAGTCACGGATCCTTGCCGCGGCGGCGATCGCCGCGTTCGCAAGCCTCGCGGCCTGCCACGAGCCCGAGGTCATCACCTTCAACCAGTACGACCCGCAGGCGGAAGCGCTGAAGAATGCGCCGCCGGTCTCCGCGCCGCCACCGATGATTCAGGCGACGAAGACGTATCGCTGCTCGGACAACAGCCTCTATTTCGTCGATTTCTATACCGACAATTCGGCAACGATCCGCACCAGCCGCGACGGCCGCGCCACCCGGCTCGAATCGACCGACGGGCAGCCGCCCTTCACCGGCGACGGCAACTCGGTCAGCGGCACCGAGGACAACGTCACCATCAACGGCAAGTCCTGCCACACCTGACGGACGCGCCTGGAGAATCGCGAAGGCCGGTCCCCGACGGGGCCGGCCTTTTTCATTGGCGACCTTCATCGGCGACCTTCATCGGCGGCGTACATGGCCGGCATTCAGGGGCGACGGGCCGATGCCCTTCATCGCCCCCCTAGGCGCGCCGCGCCGGCGCGGCTATGCGCGGCGCCATGACCGAGATCACGCCAGAGATCGTCGCCCGGCATGGGCTGTCGCCGGAGGAATATCAACGCGTGGTGCGCGCGCTCGGGCGGGCGCCCAACCTCGTCGAGCTCGGCATCTTCTCGGTGATGTGGTCGGAGCATTGCAGCTACAAGTCGAGCCGCATCCACCTGAAGAAGCTGCCGACCAGCGGCGCGCGGGTGATCCAGGGACCGGGCGAGAATGCCGGCGTGGTCGACATTGGCGATGGCCAGGCGGCGGTCTTCAAGATGGAGAGCCACAACCACCCGAGCTATATCGAGCCCTATCAGGGCGCCGCCACCGGGGTCGGCGGGATATTGCGCGACGTCTTCACGATGGGGGCGCGGCCGGTCGCCAACCTGAACGCGCTGCGCTTCGGCCGGCCCGACCATCCCAGGACGCGCCACCTCGTCGCCGGCGTCGTCGCCGGCATCGGCGGCTACGGCAATTGCGTCGGCGTGCCGACCGTGGGCGGAGAGGTCGGCTTCCACCCCGCCTATGACGGCAACATCCTGGTCAACGCGATGACCGTCGGCATCGCCAGGACGGACAAGATCTTCTATTCGGCCGCCTCGGGCGTCGGCAATCCGATCGTCTATGTCGGCTCCAGGACCGGCCGCGACGGCATCCATGGCGCGACCATGGCCTCGGCCGAGTTCGACGAGGATTCGGAGGAGAAGCGCCCCACCGTCCAGGTCGGCGATCCGTTCACCGAGAAATTGCTGATCGAGGCCTGCCTCGAGCTGATGGCGAGCGACGCGATCGTCGCGATCCAGGACATGGGCGCGGCGGGCCTGACCTCGTCGAGCGTCGAGATGGCCTCGAAGGGCGGGGTCGGCATCCGCCTGGTGATGGACAAGGTGCCGCGGCGCGAGGCGGGGATGACGCCCTACGAGATGATGCTCTCCGAGAGCCAGGAGCGGATGCTGATGGTCCTCAGGCCCGGCCGCGAGGCCCAGGCCGAGGCGATCTTCCGCAAGTGGGAGCTCGACTTCGCGGTGATCGGCGAGGTCACCGACACCGGCCGCATGGTGCTGGAATGGCAAGGCGCGGTCGTCGCGGATATCCCGCTCGCCCCGCTCGCCGACGACGCCCCCTGCTACGACCGGCCGTGGCTGCGCGCCGACCCGCCCGCCCCGCTCGCCGACGCGCCCGAATCCGACGATCCCGGCGCCGATCTGGCGCGGCTGCTCGGCTCGAGCGACCTCGCCTCGCGCCGCTGGGTGTGGGAGCAATATGACCAGAAGGTGGGCGGCGACACGGTGCAGCCGCCGGGCGGCGACGCCGCGGTGGTGCGCGTCCATGGCACCGGCAAGGCGCTCGCCATCACCACCGACTGCACGCCGCGCTACTGTTTCGCCGATCCGGTCGAAGGCGGCAAGCAGGCGATCGCCGAAGCCTGGCGCAATCTCTGCGCGGTCGGCGCGACGCCGCTCGCCGCGACCGACTGCATGAATTTCGGCAACCCGGAGCGGCCCGAGATCATGGGCCAGTTCGTCGGCTGCATCGAGGGCATGGCCGAGGCCTGCGCCGCGCTCGATTTCCCGATCGTGTCGGGCAATGTCAGCCTCTACAACGAGACCCGGGCGGAGGATGGCGGTTCGCGCGCGATCCTCCCCACCCCCGCGATCGGCGGCGTCGGGCTGATCGCCGACTGGACGAAGAGCGCGCGCATCGCCTTCGCAAGCGAGGGCGACGATATCTGGCTGATCGGCGCCGATCCGGCCCATCTCGGCCAGTCGCTGTGGCTGCGCGAAATCGCCGGGCGCGAGGAAGGCCCGCCGCCGCCGGTCGACCTCGCCGCCGAGCGCAAGGCGGGCGAGGCGGTGCGCGACCTCATCGCGCGCGAGCTGGTCAGCGCCGTTCACGACATTTCCGACGGCGGCCTGCTCGTCGCGCTCGCCGAAATGGCGCTGGCCGGGAAGCTGGGCGCGACGCTGGCGAAGGACTGCCCGACGGGCGCGGCCTTCCTCTTCGGCGAGGATCAGGGGCGCTATCTCGCCACCACGTCCAATTCGGATCCGGTGCTGCGCGCGCTCGCGGCGGCGGGCCTGCCCCACCGCTTCCTGGGATCGGTCGGCGGCGATGCGATCGTGCTTCCCGGCGGCCGGGCGATCGCGCTCGCCGAGCTGCGCCGGGCGCACGAGGGCTTCTTCCCGGCCTTGATGGGCTGAGGCCGCCCGGCGGCCGGGCATAGCCGCCGGCGCCCGACAACCCCGCCCTGCCCGCTCCCTCGAGGGAGCGGGGGAAGGCGGAGGCGGCGGTCTGCCCGTCGATCAGGCCTGGGACCGCCCCGCGAAGAGCCGGAACAGCGCGACGACGACCGCGACGACGAGCAGCAGGTGGATGATCCCGCCCGCGACGTGGAAGGCGATGCCCGCCAGCCAAAGGAGAACGAGGATCGCGGCGATGGTCCAGAGCATGAGCGGAGCCTTTCCTGACGCGCCGCGCGCGAGCCGGCGCGGCGCCTGATCCGGGGACAACGGCCCCCGGCACGGCGCGTTCCGGCGCGGCCGGCTTCGTTCCTGGCCTCGGCGGCGCGGGCGCGCGGGTGCGCCCCGCTCAGCGTGGCAGTCGCCGGGACGGATCGGGCGGATCGGGCGCGAGCCGCTCGGGACGCCGGGTCGGCCGCTGCGCCATCCAGTGCTCGAACACGTTGGGCGCGGCGTCGAAGCGGCGGACCTTGCGGTTGTCGCGCCAGATCTCAACCGGATGGTCGCGCCGGCGGCTCTGCACCTGGCAGATCGCCTCGACATCGTCCGAGGCGTGGAAGCTTTCGGTGTGCTCGATATGGCCGCTGAACAGACTGAGGTGGAAAAGCTTGTAGCTCGGCATGGATGCGCTCCTCGCGTACCGGCGGGAGCGCGAAATGACGGGTCTCTCAGCCGCCGGCATGCCGTGAAGAGGGCCGGCGATGTGCCACCCTAGCCCGCGCCGGCGGCGGACGCAAACGCCAACCCGGCCGGCGGCCGCGCCGGAGGCGGACTCCTGTCCGTTCGCCCTGGCCGGAACCCGTCGCGCCCCACGGCGGGCCGGACGCCCGGGCGCCGGGCGATCGACCGGAAGCGGCCCCGCGCGCGCATTGCCTTTTCCCGGCGCCCTGCTAAGCGCCGCGCGCAATGACCGAGCTATCACGCATTCGCAACTTTTCGATCATCGCGCATATCGACCATGGCAAATCGACCCTGGCCGACCGGCTGATCCAGGCGACCGGCGGCCTCACCGCGCGCGAAATGTCCGAGCAGGTGCTCGACAATATGGAGATCGAGCGCGAGCGCGGGATCACGATCAAGGCGCAGACGGTGCGGCTCGATTACACCGCGCGGGACGGCACGCCCTACGTCCTCAACCTGATGGACACGCCCGGCCATGTCGACTTCGCCTATGAGGTCAGCCGCAGCCTCGCCGCCTGCGAGGGCGCGCTGCTGGTGGTGGACGCCGCGCAGGGCGTCGAGGCGCAGACGCTCGCCAATGTCTACCAGTCGATCGAGCACGACCACGAGATCGTCCCCGTCATCAACAAGATCGACCTGCCCGCCGCCGATGTCGACGCGGTGAAGCGCGAGATCGAGGACATTATCGGCCTGCCCGCCGACGATGCGGTGCTGACCAGCGCCAAGACCGGCCAGGGCGTCGACGAGGTGCTGGAGGCGATCGTCGCGCGCATCCCGCCGCCCGGGGGCGACGCGCACGCGCGCCTGAAGGCGATGCTCGTCGATTCGTGGTACGATCCCTATCTCGGCGTCGTCATCCTGATCCGCGTCATCGACGGCACGATCAGGAAGGGCCAGCAGATCAGGTTCATGCAGGCCGGGACCACCCACCTGGTCGACCGCGTCGGCGTCTTCAAGCCCAAGATCGAGCAGCTGGGCCAGCTCGGCCCCGGCGAGATCGGCTTCATCACCGCCCAGATCAAGGATATCGGCGAGACCCGCGTCGGCGACACGATCACCGACGCGAAGCAGCCCGCCGCCGAGGCGCTGCCCGGCTTCAAGGAGGTGCAGCCGGTCGTCTTCTGCGGACTCTTCCCCGCCGACGCGGCCGATTTCGAGAAGCTGCGCGAGAGCCTCGCCCGGCTCCGGCTCAACGACGCCAGCTTCAGCTTCGAGATGGAGACGAGCGCGGCGCTGGGCTTCGGCTTCCGCTGCGGCTTCCTCGGCCTCCTCCACCTCGAGATCGTCCAGGAGCGGCTCGCCCGCGAATATGATCTCGATCTCATCACCACCGCGCCGAGCGTGGTCTACAAGGTGCTGCTGACCGACGGCGCGACGCGCGAGATCCACAACCCCGCCGACTGGCCCGAGGCCAACCATATCGAGGAGGTGGAGGAGCCGTGGATCGAGGCGACGATCTACGTTCCCGACGCGCATCTCGGCCCGATCCTCAAGCTCTGCCAGGACCGGCGCGGCGTCCAGAAGGGCCTCACCTATGTCGCCGGCCGCGCCCAGGTGACCTACGAGCTGCCCCTGAACGAGGTGGTGTTCGACTTCTACGACCGGCTGAAGTCGATATCGCGCGGCTACGCCTCGTTTGACTATCACCAGATTGGCCACCGCGCTGGCGACCTCGTCAAGATGAACATCCTGGTCAACGGCGAGCCGGTCGACGCGCTCAGCATGATCGTTCACCGCGGCGCGGCGGAAGCGCGCGGCCGGCAGCTTTGCGAGCGCCTGAAGGACCTCATCCCCCGGCACCTCTTCAAGATCCCGATCCAGGCCGCGATCGGCGGCAAGATCATCGCCAGGGAAACCATCCCCGCCCTGCGCAAGGACGTGACCGCCAAATGCTATGGCGGCGATATCACGCGCAAGCGCAAGCTGCTGGAGAAGCAGAAGGAGGGAAAGAAGAAGATGCGGGAATATGGAAGCGTGTCGATCCCGCAGGAGGCATTCATCGCGGCGCTCCGGATGGGGGAGGAGTGAGGCGCGCCTCGCAGGGAGGACGCATTTCGCCTCCATTGCGCTGATGAACGCGCAACCGCCGATCATGTGAAGCAGCAGCGATCGCGCCGGCCCTCCTCGGCGCGGGGGAAAATGGCGGCGGTTTTGTCCGATCCCGGCGTGCCGGGGCGAGGAGAGGCTTGACGAACAGGGGCCGAATCAGCCATCGCTGCGCCGCGATGATTACCCGCGCGCTTCATTCCGGCCTTGCCGCCGCCCGTTCGGGCGGGGCGCCGGCGCGTGCGCTTTCGCAGGCCTGGCAGTGGCGCTGGCTCCGCTCGGATGCGGCGGCGCGTGCGTGGCGATGGTGACGGTCCCAGCGACCGCTTCCCCGAAAGCCTAGACGTAACGAGCCCGCCGCTTCCGGCGGGCTTTTTCGTCTCGCGCCGCCCGCGCCCTCCCCTCGCCACCCGCATCGCCAGGACCCGTCATGACCAACGCTTCCGCCCTCGCCCTCGCCCCCGCCTTCGCTCCCGCCCCCGCTGCGTCGCCGGCCGGGGCGCGCGACCAGGCCGAAGACGGCGCCGGCGCTGCGCCCGCCGCCGCGCTCGAACGCCTCTTCGCCGGGTGCTCGCTCTCCAGCGCCGAGAGCGAGGCGCTGTTCGCCGAGCTCGTCGCCGGCCGCATGGCGGAACCGGCGATCGCGGCGCTGCTGATCGCGCTCAAGATCAAGGGCGAGACGACCGAGGAGCTGATCGGCGCCGCCCGCGCGCTGCGCGCCGCCGATCGCGACTTCGAGCGGCCCGACTATCTCTTCGCCGATTCGTGCGGCACTGGTGGCGACGGATCGGGGACGATCAACCTGTCCACCGCGGTCGCGTTCGTCGCGGCGGCGGCGGGGCTGCCGGTCGCCAAGCACGGCAACCGCTCGGTCACCTCGCGCTGCGGCTCGGCCGACGTGCTGGAGGCGCTGGGGGTGAAGCTCGAAGTGCCGCCGGACGTGGCGCGCCGCGCGCTCGACGAGGCGCGCCTGTGCTTCCTCCACGCGCCCTTCTACCATCCCGGGCTGCGCCACGCCGGGCCGGCGCGCCGCGCGCTTGGGGTCCGCACGGTGATGAACGTGCTCGGCCCCTGCCTCAACCCGGCCGAGCCGCCGGTGCAGCTGCTCGGCGTCGCCGAGGAGCGGCTGCTGGAGCCGGTCGCGGCGACGCTGGCGGCGCTGGGCACCCGGCGCGCGCTGGTGGTCCATGGTGGCGGGCTCGACGAGGTCGCGCTCCATGCTGAAACGAGCGCGATCCGGCTGATCGACGGCGCGACCGAGCGGCTCACCCTCACCCCCGAGGCGGCCGGGCTGGAGCGCGCGCCGCTCGCCGCGCTCGCCGGCGGCGAACCCGAGGAGAATGCGGCGCGGATCGAAGCGCTGCTGCGCGGCAGGGGATCGCGCGCCGAGACCCACGCGGTCGCGCTCAACGCCGGTGCGCTGCTGCTCGCCGCCGGGCGCGCGGGGAACCTCGCCGAAGGCGCCGGCATCGCGCTCGACGTGCTGGCCTCGGGCGCGGCGATGCGCGTGCTCGACAAGCTGGTGGAGACGACCCATGCGTGAACCGGGCGGCGCACTGGGCGAAATCATCGCCCGCAAGGGGATCGACGTCGAACGGCGCTTCGGCAGCGCGACCTTCGGCGACGTCGGCGCGCGGGCGCGGCCCGCCGAGCGCAGCCTTTCGCGGGCGCTCGCCGCGCCGGGCGCGCGCTTCATCATGGAGGTGAAGCGCGCCTCGCCCTCGGCCGGCGCGATCGCCGACGTCGATCCGGCGGCGCAGGCACGCGCCTATGCCGGCGCCGCCTGCGCGATCAGCGTGCTCACCGACGGGCCCTATTTCGGCGGCGCGCCCGAGCATCTGGCGGCGGTGCGACGCGTGTTCGACGGGCCGATCCTCGCCAAGGACTTCATCATCGACCCGCGCCAGGTGGCCGAGGCGCGGCTGCACGGCGCCGACGCGGTACTGGTAATGCTTTCGGTGCTCGACGATGCCGAGGCGGCCGACGTGCTGCGTGCGGCCGGGCGGCTCGGCATGGAGGCGCTGGTCGAAACCCATGACGAGAGCGAGGTCAGGCGCGCGATCGCGCTCGGCGCGAAGGTGATCGGGGTCAACAATCGCGATCTTCGCACGCTCGCCGTCGACCTCGCCACGACCGAGCGGCTGGCGCCGCTGCTGCCCGGGGACCGGCTGGTCGTCGCCGAATCGGGGATCCAGCATCGCCAGGACGTGGCGCGGCTTGCGCCCCACGCGGACGCCTTTCTCGTCGGCACCTCGCTGATGCGCGCGAAGCGCCCGGCGCAGAGCGCGCGCACGCTCGCCTTCGGGCGGGTGAAGGTGTGCGGCGTCGCCGATGGCGACGAGGCCGCCGCGGCGGCGCGCGCGGGCGCCTGCTTCATCGGCGTCAATCTGGTCAGCGGGTCGCCGCGCCGGGTCGCGGCGCCGGCCGCCGAGCGGATCGCCGCCGCCGCCCGTGCCGAGGGCGCCGGCGTCGTCGGCGTGTTCCGGGGCGACCCGATCGAGCGGGTCGCGGACGCGGCGCGCTGGCTCGGCCTGAGGGCCGTCCAGCTCCATGGCGAGGAGGACCAGGCCTATTTGCGGGCGCTGCGCGCGCTGCTGCCGCCGGGCACCGAAATCTGGGGTGCGCGCGCGGTCGGTGCGGAGCCGCCCGCGCCCCGGCCCGGCATCGACCGCAGCCTGTTCGATACGCTGCACGACGGCACGAGCGGCGGCACCGGGCGCAGCTTCGACTGGTCGCTGGTGAAGGGGCTGCGCGAGCTTGGCACCTCGCTGCTCGCCGGCGGCCTCAATCCGGACAACGCGGCCGCCGCCGCGCGCGTCGGCGCCTGGGCGCTCGACGTCGCCTCGGGGATCGAGCGGGCGCCGGGCCGCAAGGATGCGGACCGGATGCGGGCCTTCTTCGAGGCGCTGCGGCTGCCCGCGCGCGGCGAGGCCGGGTCATGCTGAGCGACGGCCGGTTCGGCGCCCATGGCGGGGTCTTCGTCCCGGAGATCCTCGTCCCCGCGCTCGAGCAACTCGAGGCGGCCTTTCTGGAGGCGCGCTCGGACCCGGACTTCCAGGCCGAGCTGGCCGCATTGCTGGCCGACTATGCCGGGCGGCCGACCCCGCTGACCCGCTGCCGCAACCTCGGGTCGGACAGGGCGCGCATCTATCTCAAGCGCGAGGACCTGCTGCACGGCGGCGCGCACAAGACCAACCAGGTGCTCGCCCAGGCGCTGCTCGCCCGGCGCATGGGCAAGCGCCGGATCATCGCCGAGACCGGCGCCGGCCAGCACGGCGTCGCGACCGCGCTCGCCGGCGCGCTGTTCGGCCTGGAGACGCGCATCTACATGGGCGCGCGCGATGCCCGGCGGCAGGCGCTCAACGTCTTTCGGATGCGCCTGCTCGGCGCCGAGGTGGTGCCGGTCGAAAGCGGGCGCCAGGGCCTCAAGGAAGCGATCAACGAGGCGCTGCGCGACTGGGCGGCGAGCTTCGCCGGAACCCATTATCTGCTCGGCACCGCCGCCGGCCCGCATCCCTTCCCGACGATCGTGCGCGAGTTCCAGCGGGTGATCGGCCGCGAAGCGCGCGCGCAGATCCTCGCTATCGAGGGACGGTTGCCCGACGCGGTGATCGCCTGCGTCGGCGGCGGATCGAATGCGATCGGCGTCTTCGCCGATTTCATCGACGACAGGGATGTCGCGCTGATCGGCGTCGAGCCCGCCGGCGAGGGGCTGGAGGGCCCGCGCCACGGCGCGACGCTGCAGCGCGGGCGGCCGGGCGTCCTGCACGGCGCCGCCACCTATGTGCTGCAGGACGGCGACGGCCAGATCGAGGAAAGCTGGTCGGTCTCGGCCGGGCTCGATTACCCCGCGGTCGGGCCGGAACATGCCTTTCTCAAGGATAGCGGCCGCGCCACCTATGTCGGCGCCACCGACGCCGAGGCGCTGGACGCCTTCGCCCGGCTGGCGCGCGCCGAGGGCATCGTGTGCGCCTTTGAATCGGCGCACGCGCTCGCCCACGCGCTGAGGCTGGCCGAGACGGCGGCGCGGGAGACGGTGTTGCTGGTCAACATCTCCGGCCGCGGCGACAAGGACATGGAGCAGGCGCGCCGCCTGATGGACCTGGGATGAGCCGCTACGCCACCCTGTTCCGCCGCAACCAGGGCGCGTTCGGCGCCTTCGTGATGCTGGGCGACCCGGACCTGGCCACGAGCGAGCGCATCCTCGACGCGCTGATCGAGGGCGGCGCCGACATGATCGAGGTCGGCATCCCCTTCTCCGATCCGGTCGCCGACGGGCCGGTGATCCAGGCGGCGGCCGCGCGCGCGCTGGCGAAGGGAGCGACGCCGGGCGACTGCCTCGCGCTGCTCGCCCGGTTCCGCGCCCGCCACCCGGCGGTGCCGGTCGGCATCCTCAGCTACGCCAATCTCGTCCTCGCGCACGGGCGCGGCGCCTTCTACCGCGCGGCGGCCGAGGCCGGGGTGGACAGCGTCCTCGTCGCCGACGTGCCGGCGATCGAGGCCGCGCCCTTCGCCGAGTCGGCGCGCGCGGCGGGCGTGGAGCCGGTGCTGATCGCGGCGACCAACACGCCCGAGCCGCGCCTCGCCGAAATCGCCACGCTCGGCGGCGGCTACACCTACTGCGTCACGCGCGCGGGCATCACCGGCGCGGACGAGACGCTGCGCCTCGACCATGGCGCGCTGCTCGCCGCGCTCCGCCGCCACGGCGCGCCGCCGCCCGTCTTCGGCTTCGGCATCGCCAGGCCCGACCATGTCGCCGCCGCGCTCGCCGCCGGGGCGGCCGGCGTCATCTCCGGCTCGGCGATCGTCGCGCGGATCGCGGCGCGGCCCGACGATCCGGCGCCGGCGGTGCGCGACTTCGTCGCGGCGATGAAGGCGGCGACGCGCGCCGCCGGGCCGGGCCGCTGACGGCAGGGCGCCCGAGGCGCGGGCCGCGCGCCCTGCCCCGCTTTGCTGCGGCGCGGCGATCGGCTAGAAGCGGCGCATGTCCACCTACACGATCGACACCGCCACCAGCCGCGCCAACCCCAGCCCGGCACCGATGAAGCGCCTCACCGTGCCAGCGCTGCAGGCGCGCAAGGGCAAGGAGCCGATCGTCGCGCTCACCGCCTATACGATGCGCATGGCGCAACTGCTCGACCCGCATTGCGACCTGCTGCTCGTCGGCGACAGCCTCGGCCAGGTGATCTACGGCCTGCCCTCCACCATCCCGGTCAGCCTCGACATGATGTGCGCGCACGGCGCCGCGGTGGTGCGCGGGTCGTGGCACGCGCTGGTCGCGGTGGACATGCCGTTCGGCAGCTATGAGGCGAGCCCCGAACAGGCGTTCGCCAGCGCCGCCAGGATCATGAAGGAGACCGGCGCGGCGGCGGTGAAGCTGGAGGGTGGCGCGGCGATGGCCGAGACGATCGCCTTCTTAACCGGGCGCGGCATCCCGGTGATCGGCCATGTCGGGCTGACGCCGCAGGCGGTGAACGCGCTCGGCGGCTATGGTGCGCGCGGTCGCTCCAATGCCGAGCACGCCAAGATCCTGGGCGATGCCCGCGCGGTCGCCGAGGCGGGTGCCTTCTCGATCGTCGTCGAGGGCGTCATCGAGCCGCTCGCGAAGGAGGTGACGGCGGCGGTGTCGTGCCCGGTGATCGGCATCGGCGCCTCGACCGAATGCGACGGCCAGATCCTGGTGATCGACGACATGCTGGGCATGTTCGAGCGCGTGCCCCGATTCGTGAAGCGCTACGGGGCGCTCGCCGAGGAGATCGGCAAGGCGGTTGAGCAATATGCCGCCGACGTGCGCGCCCGCGCCTTTCCCGGCGACGAGCAGACCTACCAGCCCAAAGCGTGAGGGCTTCCGTTTGGCGAATTGCGCCGGTAAGGAGCCGCGTGGGGGCGCGCCCGCCGGCGCGCTGGCGGACGTCGGACAAGTGATGGGCCAGCAGGGGCGTCGCGGCGCCCCCGGTGCGGAGAAGAGAATTTGGCGATCAATCCGCAGGAAGCGGCGGTTTTCCTCAAGGAAGTCGACGAGGAGCTCCGCAAGGACCAGATCAACAATTTCGTCGCGCGCTGGGGCTGGGCCCTGCTCGCCGCGGCGGTGCTGCTGATCGCCGCGGTAGGCGGCGCGATCTGGTACAAGGGGCACCGCGCCACGCAACGCGCCGAGCAGGCGGGAAGCCTGCTCGACGCACTCGACAAGATGGAAGCGGGCAACCGCAACGCCGCCCTGCCGAAGCTCTCCGAGCTCGCGAACAGCAGCGTGCCGGGCTACCGGGTCGCCGGACTGTTCGCCCGCGCCAACGCCCAGATCGAGCAGAACCAGCTGCCGGCGGCGATCGCGACCTTGCGCTCGATCGCCGAGGACGAGGACATCGCCGAGCCCTATCGCCAGGCCGCGCTCATCCGCCAGACCCAGCTCGAATATGACAGCCTTCCGCCCGCGGCCGTGATCCA
This sequence comes from Sphingomonadales bacterium, assembly GCA_040255785.1. GTDB lineage: Bacteria > Pseudomonadota > Alphaproteobacteria > Sphingomonadales > Sphingomonadaceae > Allosphingosinicella. The sequence goes on along the minus strand of JBDZVR010000036.1, from coordinate 4,254 downwards.
GCGCCTCGGCGCCCTCGCCCGGCCGAACAGCCCGTGGCTGGCGAGCGCGGGCGAGATGGTCGCGATCGCCCACATGCGGCTCGATCAGCCACAGCGCGCGGGCCCGATCTTCGCGCGCATCGCCCGCGATCCGAACGCGCCGCCCTCGATCCGCGCGCGCGCGCTGCAGATGGCGGGCGCCTTCGGCATCGACGCGACCGACGCGCTCGCCATGCCCGGAAGCGACGACGCGGCGGCGTCGGACGCGGCGGCGGCGGCGACGCCTGCCCCCCGATCCGAAGGAAGCACGCAATGAAGCGCTTGATCGCCGCGCTGGCCATGGTCAGCCTGCTCGCCGGCTGCGGCGCGTTCCGGGGCCGGCGCCCCGCGACCACGCCGACGATCGGCGAGCGCATCCCGGTGCTGAGCAACGAGAACGATGTCGAGGTCGATCCGGCGCTCGCCGCGGTGCCGGTGACGGTGCCGCCGCCCTACGTGAACGGCGACTGGGCGCAATCGGGCGGCAATGCGGCCAAGTCGATGATCCACGTCGCGCTCGCCGCCGCGCCGCAGCGTCTGTGGAGCGTCAGCATCGGCGAGGGCAGCAGCGTCAGCGCCCGGCTCGCCTCCGAACCGGTAGTCGGCGACGGCCGCGTCTACACGATCGACGTCAACGCCAATGTGCGCGCGTTCGATGCGGATAGCGGCCAGCTCCTGTGGACGCACCAGCTGCGCGGCGAGAACAGCCCGCGCGAGACGCTGTTCGGCGGCGGCGTCGCCTTCGATTCGGGCCGCGTCTACGCGGTCAACGGCGCCGGCGACGCGGCGGCGCTCGACGCCGCTACCGGCAACCGGATCTGGATGGTGAAGCCGGGCGGCCCGCTGCGCGGGGCGCCGACGATCGGCCCGACCAACGTCTACGTGCTGAGCCAGGACAACCAGCTCTTCGCGCTCGACATCGACAGCGGCGAAACCCACTGGAGCGCGACCGGCTCGTTCGAGCTGGCCGGCGTGTTCGGCGCCGCCTCGCCCGCTTATGCGCGCAGCACCGTGATCGCCGGCTATTCCTCGGGCGAGCTCAGCGCCTATCGCTACGAGAATGGCGAGACGCTGTGGCAGGACGCGCTCGCGCGGACCGCAATCTCGACCGTGGTCGGCACGCTCTCCGACGTCGATGCCGATCCGGTCGTCGACAATGGCCGCGTCTTCGCGGTCGGCCGCGGCGGGCGCATGGTCGCGATCGAGCTGATCACCGGCCAGCGCGCCTGGGAGGTCAATCTCGCCGGCCTTTCCACGCCCTGGGTCGCGGGCGACTGGGTGTTCGTCGTCACCGACCGCGCCCAGGTCGTCGCGCTCGCCCGCGCCTCGGGCCGGGTGCGCTGGATTTCCGAGCTCCCCGCCTGGCGCCGGCCGCCGCGCGAGCGCCCGTCGCGACGCTATGGCGAACGCGAACTGGTGCCGGGCCGCGATCCGATCTTCTGGCGCGGGCCGGTCCTCGCCGGCGGGCACCTGATCCTGACCAGCTCGCGCGGGCAGATCGCCTTCCTCGATCCGGCGAACGGCCAGGTCGCCTCGACCATCGATGCCGGCGAGTCGATCTCGCTGCCGCCGGTCGTTGCCAACAACACGCTCTACGTGCTCGACGACAGCGGCCGCCTCACCGCCTATCGCTAGCCGGCGCGCCGGGCGATCGTCGCGGTTGACCGCGCCGACGCGAGCGGGCAGGCGCATGCGCCATGCCCCGCCTGCCCGTCCTTGCCATCATCGGCCGCCCCAATGTCGGCAAGTCGACGCTGTTCAACCGGCTGGTCGGCCGCAAGCTCGCGCTGGTCGACGACCGCCCGGGCGTCACCCGCGACCGGCGCGAGGGCAAGGCGCGGCTGCTCGGCCTCGAATTCCTCGCCGTCGACACTGCCGGCTACGAGGATGAGGAGATGGCGACGCTGCCCGGCCGGATGCGCGCCCAGACGGAAGCGGCGGTGCGCGGCGCCGACGCGGCGCTGTTCCTGATCGACGCGCGCGCCGGGATCACCCCGCTCGATGCCGAGATCGCGCGCTGGCTGCGGACGCAAACCGTGCCGGTCGTGCTCGCCGCCAACAAGGCCGAGGGCCGCGCCGGCGAGGCCGGGCTGCTCGAAGCCTACCGGCTGGGCCTCGGCGATCCGGTCGCGATCAGCGGCGAGCATGGCGAGGGCATGGCCGAGCTGTTCGAGGCGCTGCGGCCGCTGCTCGACCGCGCGGACGAAGCGGCGGGCGCGGACGAGGACGATGAAGCCGCGAACGCGCGGCCGCTCCAGCTCGCCATCGTCGGCCGCCCCAATGCCGGCAAGTCGACCCTCATCAACCGGATCCTCGCCGAGGAGCGGCTGATCACCGGTCCCGAGGCCGGCATCACCCGCGATGCGATCGCGATCGACTGGCGCTGGACGGCGCCCGACGGAACGACGCGGCCGGTGCGGCTGGTCGACACCGCCGGCATGCGCAAGCGCGCCAGGATCGACGACAAGCTCGAGCGGCTGGCGGTGGCCGACGCGCGCCGCGCCGTCGATTTCGCCGAGGTCGTCGTGCTGCTGCTCGACGGCACGCGCGGGCTCGAGGCGCAGGACCTCAAGGTCGCCGACGCGGTGCTGCGCCAGGGCCGCGCGCTGATCGTCGCGATCAACAAATGGGACGCGGTCGAGGACGGCAGCGCGCTGTTCAACGGCATTCGCGCCGCGCTCGACGAAGGGCTGGCGCAGGCGCGCGGCCTGCCCCTGCTGAGCGTCTCCGGGCGGACCGGCAAGGGCGTCGAGACCTTGCTCGCCACCGCCTTCGACCTGCGCGAGACCTGGTCGCGGCGGGTGACGACGGGCCAGCTCAACCGCTGGTTCGAGGCGGCGATCGAGGCCAACCCGCCGCCGGCGCCCGGCGGCAAGCGGATCAAGCTGCGCTACATCACCCAGGTCGGCGCCCGGCCGCCGAGCTTCGTCCTGTTCGGCACGCGGGTGGACAAGCTTCCCGAATCATACCGGCGCTACCTCGCGAACGGCCTCCGCCGCGAGCTCGGCTTCGCCGGCGTGCCGGTGCGGCTGACCATGCGCACCGCGCGCAATCCCTACGAGCCCGGCTAGAGCCCAGCAGCTTGGTTGCGCAGGCTGTTGCTTACGCAGTTCGGCGACGAACGTCCTTCAGCACGCCAATGACCTGCTCTTCTGAAAAGCTGGTCTGCTTCATCTGTCCGTCCTTCCTTCAAGGCCGGCCGGCGTCCTCGATTCCGTTCGCATAACCCTTCGGACACGGCCATCCCGACGGAAGGAACGTGCGATGGACGGTCATGGCGCAGGCTCCAGAACACGTTCCAGCCGTGCGCGCCATTCGGCGGGCCAGGATGTCGATCTCATTGTCGCCATATCGATCAGGACCTGGGTGTAACGCACGTCGAATCGGGTCGAACCTTCGCAGGCGACATTCATGGACAGGCCCACGGAGCTGTGGCCCAGGCCGGATACGCGCAGCGTGAAATCGAGCCAATCGCCGAGCCTGCTGACAGCCGTGAAGTCGGCCTCGAGATGAACCGTTGGCAAGCCGAGTTCGCGTTCGAAGTGGAGCTGCCGGCGCGAGATGCCGAGGACCGATTCCGTCCATTCCTCGATGACCCCGTCGCAGAGGGCGAGATATCTGGGATAATAGGCAATACCGGCAGGATCGCAGTCCTGGAAGCGCAGGCGCTGGCGCATCGTGAAGGCGCCGGTCATCGCGCGAATTCCGCGATCACCGGGTCGTAGCCAGCCCGGTCGTCAAGGTCCGCGCTCGCCTCATGCTGGCAGTGGAGATCGACGCTGGGCTCGCGCGCCCGGTCCTGGAGGATGGCGAGCAGCCGGTGGCGGCCGATGCCGATGAAGCCGACGTCGATGTCGTCCCAACGGGCGAACGCGTCGCGGATCACCGCGCCGGAGACGGGATCGTTCGCCATGAGATTTTCGAACGTCTGGTCGGAGAAGGCGACGCCCCCTCCAAACGTGTCGCCGGGCCGGTCGCGTTCGAACAGGGCGATCTCGTGCGCCGGATCGCGCAGCTTCATCGATATCGCGCAGCAGGGCCCGGCGGACCTCCCGCCCAGGCACGCGATCCGCATAGCAAAAACCTCCAGTTGCTTTAGGTGTAAAATATTTTGATAAGGCACGCAACGGTTGATGGAGGCATGGATGACGAGCTCCGAAGCGAGGTTGGCTTCTTTCGATTGGGCGGACCCGTTCGCGCTCGATGCGCAGCTTTCCGAGGAGGAACGGATGGTGC
>JBDZVR010000004.1:0-110901 GCA_040255785.1 Sphingomonadales bacterium | reverse complement strand
TCGGCGAGAAGATCGCCGAGGCCATGGAGAAGGTCGGCAAGGAAGGCGTCATCACGGTCGAGGAGGCCAAGGGCCTCGAGTTCGAGCTCGATGTCGTCGAGGGCATGCAGTTCGACCGCGGCTACCTGTCGCCCTACTTCATCACCAACCCGGAGAAGATGACGGTCGAGCTTTCCGACCCCTACATCCTGATCCACGAGAAGAAGCTCTCGAACCTGCAGTCGATGCTGCCGATCCTCGAGGCGGTCGTGCAGTCGGGTCGTCCGCTGCTCATCATCGCCGAGGATATCGAGGGCGAGGCGCTCGCCACGCTGGTCGTCAACAAGCTGCGCGGCGGCCTCAAGGTCGCGGCGGTCAAGGCGCCGGGCTTCGGCGATCGTCGCAAGGCGATGCTGCAGGACATCGCGATCCTGACCGGCGGCGAGATGATCAGCGAGGATCTCGGCATCAAGCTCGAGAACGTCACCCTCGCCATGCTCGGCCAGGCCAAGCGCGTCGCTATCGACAAGGACAACACCACCATCGTCGATGGCGCGGGTTCGTCCGAGCAGATCAAGGCGCGCATCGAATCGATCCGCCAGCAGATCGAGGTCACCACGTCCGACTATGACCGCGAGAAGCTGCAGGAGCGGCTGGCGAAGCTCGCCGGCGGCGTCGCGGTGATCAAGGTCGGCGGCGCGACCGAGATCGAGGTGAAGGAGCGCAAGGACCGCGTCGACGACGCGCTGCACGCGACCCGCGCCGCGGTCGAGGAAGGCATCGTCCCGGGCGGCGGCACCGCGCTGCTCTATGCCGCCAAGGCGCTCGATGGCGTCGCCGGCGTCAATGACGACCAGAATCGCGGCATCGACATCGTCCGCCGGGCGCTGCAGTCGCCGGTGCGGCAGATCGCCGAGAATGCGGGCGTCGACGGCGCCGTCGTCGCCGGCAAGCTGATCGACGGCAACGACGAGAAGCTCGGCTTCAACGCGCAGACCGAGACCTATGAGGACCTGGCCAAGGCCGGCGTCATCGACCCGACCAAGGTCGTGCGCACCGCGCTGCAGGACGCCGCGAGCGTCGCCGGCCTGCTCATCACCACCGAGGCGGCGGTGAGCGAGCTGCCGGAGGACAAGCCCGCGCCGGCGGCGCCGGCCGGCATGGGCGGCATGGACTTCTGATCCCTCACCGCGCGGCCCGCCCCGGCGCCAACCGGGTCGGGCCGCCCAGCCGAAATGCGAAGGGCCGGGAGCGATCCCGGCCCTTTCCGCATCGGGCGCCGGCGCCGCGCCCGTCTCAATCGATGTCGAACAGATTCCCGTCCACGCCTTCGTCGTCGACGGTCGCCACATTGTCGGCGCCGTCGTCGCCGGCGAAGTCGATCGTGTTCGCCTCGAGCATCGCCGCGGCATTGTCGAGCCGCTGCTCTTCATCGGCGGTCAGCCCGCCGCTGCCCTGCTCGCGGTGACAGGCGCCGAGCAGGGCGAGCAGGGCCAGAGCGGCCAACAGCGGCGAATGTCGCACGGCTTGCTCTCCTGGCGTCGAAACCGGCGCGTCGTCTAGCCGATCCGCCGCGCGCGCGAAAGCCTCGCGCCGCGAGCCCCCGCCTCCGTCGCGCATGAAAAAGGGCCGCGCGGGGCGTGCCCGCGCGGCCCTCATCCTGGTCGAGTGACCGATTACTGCGCGGCGTTGGCCGTCGCGTCGGCCGCGTCGGTCGCGGCGTCGGTCAGGTTCGCCGCGGCGTCGGTCGTCGCGTCGCCCAGGTTCGAAGCCGCGTCCTGCACGTTCGCCGCCGCGTCGGTCATGTCCTCGGTGGCGTTCTGGAGGTCGCTGCTGGCCTCGTTGATGGCGTCGGCGGCATTCTGGTCCGCGGCCGGAGCGTTGCCACCGCAGGCGGCGAGGCCGAACGCGGAAGCGGCGATGAGGGTGAAAGCGATCTTCTTCACTGGGTGATCCCTTCGATCAGTTGCGAGGTTGAACAATCCACTTTCGCCAGCGCCGATGGGCAAGATTGCCCGTCCCCCGGCCCCGGGCGAAGCGCAGCTTTTATTGGAAGCGAAACGATGAGTCCAGTCTTTCTCTACCATATGAGTTGGAAAACTGCGCTTGACGATGATATAAAGACATCTTTATATCTGCAAATATGGCTGATGAGCCCCGGATTTTCGCCGCGCTTGCCGATCCGACGAGGCTTCGGATCCTGATGCTGCTGCGCGCCATGGAACTCTCCGTCGGAGAGATCGCGCAGGTGTTGGGGCAGAGCCAGCCGCGGGTGTCGCGCCATGTGCGAATCCTGATCGAGGCCGGCCTTGCCGAGCGGCGCAAGGAAGGCAGCTGGGTATTCGTGGGCCTGGGCCGGCGCGAGCGGGTGGAGCCGCTGTTCGGCCTGCTCGAGCGATGGTCGGCGCTGGATGGCGGCAATCCGTGGTTCGCCGCCGATTCGGCGCGGCTCGCGGCGGTCTGGGCCGATCGCGCCGCCGCCGCCGAGCGCTATTTCGCCAGCCACGCCGAGAACTGGGACGCGCTGCGCTCGCTCCACGTCGCCGAGAGCGAGGTCGAGGCGGCGATTCGCCGCGCGCTGGGGCAGGGGGAGCTCGGCCGGCTGGTCGATATCGGCACCGGCACCGGGCGGATGCTCGAACTGTTCGCGCCGGCCGCCGGGCGCGCGCTCGGCATCGACCGCTCGCCAGAAATGCTGCGCCTTGCCCGCGTCAAGCTCGCCGAGGCGAAGCTGGATTCGGTCGAGCTTCGCCAGGGCGACATGTACGCGCTGCCGCTGCCCGCCGGCGCGGCGGACACGGTGATCCTGCACCAGGTCCTGCATTACGCCCAGAACCCCGCCGCCGCGGTCGCCGAGGCGGCGCGGCTGCTCGCGCCGGGCGGGCGGCTGCTGATCGTCGATTTCGCGCCGCACGAGCGCGAGGAACTGCGCCGCCGCGATGCGCACCAGCGGCTCGGCTTCGCCGACGAGACGGTGCTGCGCTACCTCGCCGATGCCGGCCTCGAGGGCCGGGTCGTCGAGCATCTCGAGGGCGGCGAGCTCACCGTGACGGTCTGGCTGGGCGCGCGCACCGAATCGCGGCTGAAGGTGGTGGCATGAGCAGCGGCTCCCCGGCCGCCGCGCCGCCGCTCTTCGCCGACGCGGCCGGCGACATCGACGTCAGCTTCGAGTTCTTCCCGCCGAAGACCGAGCGGATGGAGGCGCAGCTCTGGGAATCGATCGAAACGCTCGCGCCGCTTTCGCCGCGCTTCGTCTCGGTCACCTACGGCGCCGGCGGGTCGACCCGCGAGCGCACGCACTCGACGGTCGCGCGGATCGTACGCGAGACCGAGCTCACGCCCGCCGCGCACCTCACCTGCGTCGCCGCGACGAAGGAGGAGGTCGACGCGATCGCCCGCGCCTACTGGGCGGCGGGCGTGCGCCACATCGTCGCGCTGCGCGGCGATCCGCCCGAGCCGGGCCGGCCCTACGCGACCCATCCCGGCGGCTATGCCAATGCCGCGGAGCTGGTCCAGGGGCTGAAGCAGGTCGCGCCGTTCGACGTCTCGGTCGCCGCCTATCCCGAATGCCATCCCGATTCGCCGAGCCGCACCGCCGATCTCGACAATCTCAAGCGCAAGATCGACGCCGGCGCGAGCCGCGCGATCACCCAGTTCTTCTTCTCGCCCGACTGCTTCCTGCGCTTCCGCGACGCGGCCGCGGCGGCGGGAATCGACGCCGAGATCGTGCCCGGCATCCTCCCGGTCTCGAACGTCGCCCAGACCCGCAAGTTCGCCGGCCAGTGCGGCACCGCGATCCCGGACTGGATGGATCGATTGTTCGAGGGGCTCGACGATCACCCGGAGGCGCGCAAGCTCGTCGCCGCCACCGTCGCGGCCGAGCTGTGCGCCCGGCTCTACGCGGGCGGGGTGCGCCATTTCCACTTCTACACCCTCAACCGCGCCGAGCTCGCCTACGCGATCTGCCACCTGCTGGGCGTGCGTCCCGGCGGCCGGCGCGGGCAAGCGGCGGCGTGAGCGTGTGCGTGGGCTCGCCCGCCTTGCCGGAATTTCCTCTCCCCGCCGGGGAGGGGGCATCGACTGTCGTGGATGGGCTTGATGGAGAATTGCGATGAACGCGCGTGAGAGACTGAGGGCGGAAGCGGCAAAGCGCATCCTGCTCACCGACGGTGCGTTCGGGACGCAGATCCAGCGGCTGGGCCTTGCCGAGGGCGACTATCGCGGCGCGCTCGACCTCGCGCGCGACCAGAAGGGCAATAGCGATATTCTCGCGCTCACCCGCCCCGATGTCGTCGAGGAGATCACGCGTGCCTATCTGGCGGCGGGCTCGGACATCGTCTCGACCAACACCTTCAGCGCCAACGCGATCAGCCAGGCCGATTACGGCGCCCAGCATCTCGTCGCCGAGATCAACCGCGCCGCGGCGCGGATCGCGCGACGCGCGGCGGACGAGTTCGCCGCGAAGGACGGGCGGCCGCGCTTCGTCGCCGGCGCGATCGGGCCGACGAACAAGACGCTCTCGCTCTCGCCCGATGTCAACGATCCCGGTTATCGCGAGATCGACTTCGATGGCCTGAAGGCGGTCTATCGCGAACAGGTCGACGCGCTCATCGAGGGCGGCGCGGATTTCATCCTGATCGAGACCATCTTCGACACGCTCAACGCCAAGGCCGGGATCATGGCGGCGAGGGAGGCGGCGGCCGGGCTCGGCCGCGACGTGCCGCTGATGATCTCGATGACGCTCACCGACCTTTCCGGGCGCAACCTTTCGGGCCATACGGTCGAGGCCTTCTGGCACGCGGTGCGCCATGCCGACGCGGTGACGGTGGGGCTCAACTGCTCGTTCGGCGCGAAGCAGCTTCGCCCGCACGTGCAGACGCTGGCCGGCATCGCCGACACGCTGATCATGGCCTATCCGAACGCGGGCCTGCCCAACGAGCTTGGCGAATATGACGAGCTGCCGGCCGAGACTGCCGCGCTGCTCAGGGAATGGGCCGAGAGCGGCTGGGTCAACATCGTCGGCGGATGCTGCGGCTCGACGCCGGCGCACATCGCGGCGATGGCGGAGGCGGTGGCGGAGCTGTCGCCGCGCGCGGTGCCGACGCTGCCGGCGCGCACCCGCCTCGCCGGCCTCGAACCGATGATCCTCGCCGCCTGACCCCGAACGCCCGCGCCCGCCGGCGCGAGCGGCCAGCCTGTCCCCCGCATTTCATGGATTGCCCTTCGCATGTCTTCCGCATTGCCTGATACCGACACTGATCCCGCTCCATCGCCCCAGGCCGACGAGGCGGCCTTGCGCTCGCGCTTCGTCAATATCGGCGAGCGCACCAACGTCACCGGCTCGGCGCGCTTCAAGAAGCTGATCATGGCTGGCGACTATGCCGCCGCGGTCGAGGTCGCCCGCCAGCAGGTCGAGAATGGCGCGCAGGTGATCGACGTCAACATGGACGAGGGCCTGCTCGACGCGGAGGTCGCGATGACGACCTTCCTCAAGCTGATCGCCGCCGAGCCCGACATCGCGCGCGTACCGGTGATGATCGACAGCTCGAAATGGACGGTGATCGAGGCCGGGCTGAAATGCGTCGCGGGCAAGCCGATCGTCAATTCGATCAGCCTGAAGGAGGGCGAGGAGGAGTTCCTGCGCCTCGCCCGCAAGGTGCGCGATTACGGCGCCGCGGTGGTGGTGATGGCCTTCGACGAGACCGGCCAGGCCGACACCAGGGCGCGCAAGGTCGACATCTGCAGGCGCGCCTATGCCCTGCTCACCTCGATCGGCTTTCCGCCCGAGGACATCATCTTCGATCCCAACATCTTTGCGGTCGCGACCGGGATCGAGGAGCATCGCCGCTACGCGCTCGACTTCATCGAGGCGTGCCGCGAGATCCGCGCCGCCTGTCCGCACGCGCACATTTCGGGCGGGCTTTCCAACCTCAGCTTCTCGTTCCGCGGCAACGAGCCGGTGCGCCGCGCGATGCACTCTGTCTTCCTCTACCACGCCATTCCGGCCGGGCTCGACATGGCGATCGTCAACGCCGGGCAGCTCGATGTCTATGATACGATCGACCCCGAGCTGCGCGAGGCGTGCGAGGATGTCATCCTGGACCGGCGCGACGACGCGACCGAGCGGCTGGTGACGCTCGCCGAGAGCTATCGCGGCAGCGATCCGGCGCGCGAGAGGGAGGCCGCCGAATGGCGCGGCTGGCCGGTCGCGAAGCGGCTCGAGCACGCGCTGGTCAAGGGCATCGACACGTTCGTCGTCGAGGACACGGAGGAGGCGCGGCAGGCCGCGGCCAGGCCGATCGACGTCATCGAAGGCCCCCTGATGGACGGCATGAACGTCGTCGGCGACCTGTTCGGATCGGGCAGGATGTTCCTGCCCCAGGTGGTGAAGTCGGCGCGCGTGATGAAGAAGGCCGTCGCCCACCTGCTGCCGTTCATCGAGGCCGAGAAGGACGCGAGCGCCTCTGGCAAGGGCCGGATCGTGATGGCGACGGTGAAGGGCGACGTCCACGATATCGGCAAGAATATCGTCGGCGTCGTGCTCCAGTGCAACGGCTTCGAGGTGATCGACCTCGGCGTGATGGTTCCCTGGCAGGACATCCTGCAGGCGGCGAGGGACAACAAGGCCGACATGATCGGCCTCTCCGGCCTCATCACCCCCTCGCTCGACGAGATGGTGACGGTCGCGACCGAGATGCAGCGCGAGCAGATGACGCTGCCGCTGCTGATCGGCGGCGCGACGACGAGCCGCGTCCACACCGCGCTCAAGATCGACCCGGCCTATGACGGGCCGGTGATCCACGTGCTCGACGCCAGCCGCGCGGTCGGCGTCGCGACCAGCCTGGTCTCGACCACCCATCGCACCGAACTGGTCGACAAGACGGCGAGCGACTATCGCGCGGTGCGCGAGACGCGCGCCAACAAGGGGCAGAACGCGCTGGCGAGCCTCGCCGAGGCGCGTGCCAACGGCTTTCCCTACGATCCCGCCGGCAAGGCCGCGCCGCCGGCCCGCCCCGGCGTGCATCATTTCAACGAATGGCCGCTGCGCGCGCTGCGCGACACGATCGACTGGACGCCCTTCTTCCGGGCCTGGGAGCTGGCCGGCACCTATCCCGCGATCCTCGACGATCCGGTGGTGGGCGAAAGCGCGCGCAACCTGTTCAACGACGCCCAGGCGATGCTCGACCGGATCATCGCCGAGCACTGGCTCGACGCGCGCGGGACGGTCGGCCTGTGGCGCTGCCGGCGCGAGGGCGACGATATCCACGTCCTCGCCAGCAACGAGGAAACGAGGATTCCCTTCCTGCGCCAGCAGATCAAGAAGCGCCCCGGCCGGCCGAACATGTGCCTCGCCGACTTCATCGACCCGGAGGGGGAGGACTGGATCGGCGGCTTCGCGGTCGGCATCCACGGCATCGAGCCGCATCTCGAGCGCTTCCGGGCGGAAAATGACGATTATTCGGACATCCTGCTGAAGGCGCTGGCGGACCGGCTGGCGGAGAGCTTCGCTGAGACCCTGCACGCCCATGTCCGCAGCTCGGTGTGGGGCTATGCGCCGGACGAGCATCTCACCAACGCCGAGCTCATCCACGAAACCTATGCCGGCATCCGCCCGGCGCCGGGCTATCCCGCCTGCCCCGACCACAGCCTGAAGCCGATCCTCTTCGGGATGCTCGGCGCTGGCGAGGAGGGCGAGGGGCCGGCCGGGGTGCGGCTCACCGATCATTTCGCGATGCTGCCCGCCTCGGCAGTCTCCGGCTTCTATTTCGGCCACCGCGACAGCCAGTATTTCGGCGTCGCCCGCATCGGCGAGGACCAGCTCGAGGAATATGCCGGGCGCCGCGCGGTGGACCTGGAACAGGCGCGCCGCTGGCTTCGCCCGAACCTGGAATAGCGGCGCAGCGCGAGGTGGCGCGGCCGGGCCCGCGCTCCTGGCCTTGCGCGCCGCGCGTTGCCTGCATTGACCTTCCCGGCGCGATTCGTCCCGCTCCGGGGCAGGGGAAAATTAACCTCGATCCGGCGTGGACGCGGCCGTCCCGATCGGCGATTTTCGGGACATATGGGACGCCTGATACTCCTCACCATCCTCGGCTGCCTTGTCGCGGCGGCGCCGGTGCCGGCGCGGCCGGGCGGCGGCGCGCCGGCCGATTGCGGCGGCGCCCCGTCGCGCGCCTGATCCCTTTTGGCAATCCAGGGCGAAGCGCTATAGCCCTGCCATGAGCAGGCTCGCGGCGTTCGTCGCCTTCCTCCTTCTCGCCGCCTTCGGCGCTTCGGCGGCGAGCGCAGCCACGCGCCACATGGACGTGACCCTGACGCCCGAAACGCGCTCGGTCGCGCCGGGCGAGGCGGTCACGCTCGCCTTCGTCATGCGCCCTCGGCTGGGCTGGCACGGCTACTGGCTGAATCCCGGCGATGCCGGCACCGAGCCGCGCGTCGACTGGCGGCTGGACGAGGGCTGGCGCGCCGATCCGCTGCGCTACCCGGTGCCGCGGCGGCTGACCATCGCCGGCCTGATGAACTATGTGTTCGAGCGCGATTATGCGCTGCTCGCGACGCTGCACGTGCCGGCCGACGCGGAGCCGGGCGTGGTCGTGCCGGTCGACGCCAGGCTCGACTATCTGGTCTGCACCGACAATCTCTGCGTCCCGGAAAGCGCGACCGTCACCACCGAGCTTGTCGTCGGCGGGCCGCCGGCGCCGCGCGACGCGAGCTTCGATCGCTATCGCCAGGCGCTGCCCCGGCCGCTCGCGGAGCCGGCGCGCTTCACGGTGAGGGACGGGCGGCTGCGCATCGCCATTCCCTTCCCGGCGGGCGCGCGCCTCTCCGATCCCTATGTCTATCCGGTCACCGGCGAGGTGCTCCGCCATGCCGCGCCCCAGAGCGCGTCGCGCAACGGCGACACGCTCGTTGTCGAGACGGACGCGGCCGAAGGCGCGGCGCGGCTCGCCTCGTTCGAAGGGGTGCTGGCGATCGGGGAGGGCGCGGGCCTGTCCTTCACCGCCCGGCCGGGCCGGGTGCCGGCGGCGGGGACGCCGGTGGCCGGCTCGCCGCCGCGGCCCGGCGCGGACACCGGCGCCGGCGCGATCTTCCTCGCGCTGCTCGCGGCGCTGGTCGGCGGGCTGATCCTCAACGTCATGCCCTGCGTCTTCCCGATCCTCAGCCTCAAGGCGTTGAGCCTCGCCCGCGCCGGCGAGGGTGCGCGCGCGCGGCGCGAGGCGATCGCCTATGCCGCCGGCGTGGTCGGCACCTGTCTCGCGCTCGGGATCGCGCTGCTCGCGCTGCGCGCCAGCGGCTCGGCGGCTGGCTGGGCGTTCCAGCTCCAGGACCCGAGGGTGATCGTGCTGCTCCTGCTGCTCGTCACTGCGATCGCGCTCAATCTGGCCGGCCTGTTCGAGCTGCCGGTGATCACCGCCGGCGGGTCCCTGACCGAGGGCGGGGGCGTGCGTGCAGCCTTCTTCACCGGCGCGCTCGCCGCCTTCATCGCCACGCCCTGCGCGGGGCCGTTCCTCGGCGTCGCGCTGGGCGCGGCGCTGGTGCTGCCGCTCTGGGCGGGCCTGGCGGTTTTCGCCGGGCTCGGCCTCGGCCTCGCGCTGCCATTCCTCGCGCTCGGCTTCATTCCCGCGCTGCGTCGCTGGCTGCCGAAGCCAGGGGCGTGGATGCGCGCCTTCCAGCGCATCCTCGCCGTGCCGATGTTCCTGACCGCGCTCGGCCTCGCCTGGGTGCTAGGGCGGGAGAGCGGGGTGGACGGCATGGCGATCGGGCTCGGTGCGGCGCTGCTGCTCGGTCTCGCTTTGTGGTGGTTCGGCGCGCGACAGGGACGCGGGCGGCGCTGGCCCGCGCTCGCGCTCGTCGCGCTGGCGGTGATCGCGCCGCTGCCCTTCGTCCGGCTTGCGCCGGCGCCGGCCACCGCCACCGCGACGCCCGGCGCGCTCGCCGCCGAGCCGTTCGACGAAACCCGCCTCGCGGCGCTGCGCGCGGCGAACAGGCCGGTCTTTCTCTATTTCACCGCCGACTGGTGCCTCACCTGCAAGGTCAACGAGCGGGTCGCGATCGCCCGCGCCGAGGTCGCCGAGGCGTTTCGCGCGCACGGGGTGAAAGTGATGGTGGGAGACTGGACCCGCGGCGACCCGGCGATCAGCGCCTTCCTCGCCGCCCACGGCCGCTCGGGCGTGCCCTATTACCTCTACTACGCCCCCGGCGGCGCCGAGCCGCGCGAGCTGCCGCAGATCCTGACCCCTTCGCTGCTGGTGGAGATGGCGGCGAGCTGATCCTCGCCCGCCCCCGCGAGCGCGGGCCAGGGAGGATTTTCACTCCCGCCTATTCGCCCCGCTCCCAGACCTTCTCGCCACCGACCCATGTTTCGAGGACCTGGGTCGCGCGGATGCTGGCCGGATCGCGATTCGCGAAGATGTCGCGGTCGATGAAGATGAAGTCCGCGCGGCGACCAGGCGCGAGCGAGCCGAGATCCTCTTCGGCGAACGCCGCGTAGGCGCCTCCGGTCGTGAAGGCGGCGAAGGCGTCCTCCAGCGTCAGCCGCTGCTCGGGGAACCAGCCGCCGGGCGGCTGTCCTTGCGCATCCTCGCGGCTGATCGCGGCGGCCATGCCCAGGAAGGGGTTCGGGCTCTCGACCGGATAGTCCGACCCGAAGGCGAGCGGCACGTTCTCGTCGAGCATCGTGCGCCAGGCATAGGCGCCGCGCAGCCGCTCGTGCCCCATCCGCGCGTCCGCCATCCGCCAGTCCGAGGTCTCGTGGGTCGGCTGCATCGAGGCGACGATGCCGTGCCGGGCGAAGCGCGGCAGGTCCGCCGGATCGACGATCTGCGCATGTTCGATCCGCCAGCGCCGGTCGCCGGTATAGGTATCCGAAAGCTCGCCGATCGCGCCGAGCAGCTCGGCATTGGCGGCGTCCCCGATCGCGTGGACCGCGACCTGGAAATGATCCATCGCGGCGCGGCTCATCAGGTTCTTGAGTATGGTATCGGTGAGCAGCATGTTGCCGCGCTGGCCGGGCGCATCGGCATAATCCTGCTTGAGCCAGGCCCCGCGCGAGCCGAGCGCGCCGTCGAGATAGAGCTTGACCCCGCCCATCCTGAGACGCCCGTCGTACAGCCAGGGCGTCGGGCGCGCGCCGGCGATGGCGAGCAGGTTGTCGATGCCGAGCGCGTAGGAGACGATGCGCAGCTTCAGCCGGCCGTCGTCGCCGGCGCGGCGGATCGTCGCCCAGTCCGCCTGGCTGGTGCCCATGTCGGCGGTGGCGGTGACGCCGAAGCCGAGCAGGATTCGCTGCGCCTCCGCGAAGGCGCGGTCGCGCACGATCGGCAGCGGCGGCGGCACCGCCCGCTCGACGAGCTGGCGCGCGCTATCGACGAAGATGCCGCTCGGCTCCTCTCCGGTCCGCTCGATCCGCCCGCCCGCGGGGGCCTCGCTGGCGGCCGTGACGCCGGCCTCGCGCATCGCGAGGCTGTTCGCCCATCCGGTATGGCCGTCCACCCGCACCAGCCAGACCGGCCGGTCGGCGACGGCGGCGTCGAGCTCCGCGGCGGTCGGGAAGCGCCCCAGCCCCCAACGCTCCTGGTTCCAGCCGAAGCCGACGATCCAGCGCGGCGTCGGATTCGCGGCGGCATGGTCCCGGATGCGCTGCTGCGCCTCCGCCAGCGAACTGGTGTCGGAAAGGTCGAGCGTGAGCGCGCCGAGGCCGAGCTCCATGACATGGCCGTGGGCGTCGACGAGGCCCGGAAGCATGGTGCGGCCGCGCCCGTCGAGCAGGTAGCGGGGCCGCTCCGGCCGCCGCTCGCCATCGCGCAGCAACCGCTCGACGCGCCCGTCGTCGCCGATCAGGATGGCGGAGAATCGGGTCAGCCGCCCATCCGCCATCGTGTAGCCGTTGACATGGTCGATCAGCAGGTCGGCGAGGGCGGGGGAAGCGCAGGCGAGCGCGGCGAAGGCGATGAGAACGCGCAGCATAGGCTGCCCCGATAAGGCCTGTTTGCCCGACGCGCCAGATGGTCTAGGTCCTCGTCCATGGGTCAGGATCTTCCCTTCGGCCTCGCCGAGATCGAGGCGGCGGCGGCACGGATCGAAGGAGCGGTGCTGCGCACGCTGACGCTGCCGAGCCGCGCGCTCTCCGACCGCTTCGGCGCGACGCTCTACCTCAAGCTCGAAAACCTGCAGCGCACCGGCGCCTACAAGGAGCGGGGCGCGCTCAACAAGCTGCTGCTGCTGAGCGACGAGGAGCGGGCGCGCGGCGTGATCGCCGCTTCGGCCGGCAATCATGCCCAGGCCGTCGCCTATCACGCGCGGCGGCTCGGCGTGCCGGCGGTGATCGTGATGCCCGCGCCGACGCCGATCGTGAAGGTGAGCCAGACCGAAGGCCATGGCGCCGAGGTCGTGCTTCACGGCGAGTCGTTCGACGAGGCCCATGCCGAGGCACGGCGGCTGGCGACGGCGCGCGGCCTTGTCTTCGTCCATCCCTTCGATGACTATACGGTGATGGCGGGGCAGGGCACGGTCGCGCTCGAGCTGCTCGCCGACGCGCCCGATCTTGACCTGCTCATCGTGCCGATCGGCGGCGGCGGGCTGATTTCCGGCGTCGCCGTCGCCGCCAAGGCGCTGAGGCCCGATGTGGAGATCATCGGCGTCGAGACCGCCTTCTATCCCAGCATGTACGGCCGCTTCACCGGCAAGGCGGGCCTCGATTGCGCCGGCGACACGATCGCGGAGGGGATCGCGGTCAAGGCGCCGGGCGAGCGCACCGGCGCGATCATCGACGCGCTCGTCTCCGACATCGTGCTCGCGCCCGAGCGCGACATCGAAACCGCGATCTCGCTGCTCGTCGGCTCCGAGAAGGTCGTCGCCGAAGGCGCCGGGGCGGCCGCGCTCGCGGCCCTGATCGGCGACCCGGAGCGCTATCGCGGCCGCGCCATCGGCCTCGTCGTCACCGGCGGCAATATCGACACGCACCTGCTTGCCAACGTGCTGCTGCGCGATCTCGCCCGCTCCGGGCGGATGGCGCGTTTGCGCATCGAGGTTCAGGACCGGCCCGGCGCGCTGGTCGCGGTGATGCAGCTCTTCTCGGCGCACCAGGTGAATGTCGTCGAGGTGCTTCACCAGCGCATCTTCACCGACCTGCCCGCCAAGGACGCGGCGATCGAGGTGGAGTGCGAGGCGCGCGATCCCGAGCAGATCTCGCGGCTTGTCGAGGCGCTCGCCGCGCGCGGCTATCGCGTCCGCCCGGTCACCAACGACTGAGCGGGCGTCCCACGCCGGAACGGTCCACGCCGCGCGCGCCGGATTTCGCCGCGCGGCGCTTTCCAAGGCCGGTGCGCTGGCTCATAAGCGGAGGCGCAATCTGAAGGCTGATGGAGTCGCCTTGACCGCCCCGTTTCGATTCCCGCGCTTCTTCGTGACCACGCCGGCGCCCTGCCCCTATCTGCCGGGCAGGATCGAGCGCAAGGTGTTCACCGAGCTCGCCGGGCCGCACGCGGGCGAACTCAACGACGCGCTCGGCCGGATCGGCTTCCGCCGCAGCCAGAATGTCGCCTATCGGCCCTCCTGCCTCGATTGCACCGCCTGCATCTCGGTGCGCGTCGTGACCCGGGAATTCCAGCCGAGCGCGAGCCAGCGCCGGACGATGAAGCGCAATGCCGATCTCGACGTCGCCGCCTGCAAGCCATGGGCGACCGAGGAGCAGTACGAGCTGCTGCGCCGCTACCTCAAGCGGCGGCATCCCGACGGCGGCATGGTCGAGATGGACGAGCACGATTTCGCCGACATGGTCGAGCAGAGCCCGGTCAAGACCTACATCGTCGAATATCGCGAGCCATCGCGCGACGGCCGGCCGAGCCGGCTCGTCGGCGCCTGCCTCACCGACCAGCAGGCGGACGGGCTCAGCATGATCTACAGTTTCTTCGAGCCCGACGCGCCGGAGCGCTCGGGCCTCGGCACCTATATCATCCTCGATCACATCGTCCGCGCCGCCCGCGCCGGGCTGCCTTACGTCTATCTCGGCTATTGGGTCGCTGAATCGAAGCGGATGGCCTACAAGGCCCGCTTCCGCCCGCTCGAAAAGCTCGGCCCCGGCGGGTGGCGCCGATTCGACCCCGAACAGCACGAACTCGCGCTGGGTTGAGCCTCTCGCTTCGGCGCGTGGCTTCGATTGCGCCGCGCGCGCTCGACCGGAGACGGGTGACCCGCTCCCGCCGGGGGAGAGGGAATCCCTGCCGAACGTCGATTCAGGCTAGCTGAGGTCGGGCAGGAAGGGCGGGTCAGGGATCGCCTGGGCGGCGTCGTTGAGCAGGTCGCCCCAGCGCAGCGACAGGTCGTTGTAATAGGGATCGTTCACCTCGATCCGCCGCTGGTAGGAGCGCGCGCCGGGGGCGCTCGACAGGATCATCATGTCGAGCGGCAGCCCGACCGCGAGGTTCGAGCGGATCGAGGCGTCGAAGGAGAGGAAGGCGATCTTCACGGCTTCGGCGATCGGCGTCGCCGGGCTGACGACGCGGTCAAGAATCGGCCGGCCATATTTGGTCTCGCCGATCTGGAAGAAGGGAACATCGGCCTTGCACTCGATGAAGTTGCCCGCGGAGTAGATGAGGTAGAGCGCCGGCGGCTGGTCGCCGATCCGCCCGCCGAGCAGGATCGAGGAGGAGGCGCTGATCTTCAGCGCCGCCAGCGCCTTGCCGACCGTGTCGTTGGCGAAGCGGACGGCGTCGCCGACGAGCTGCGCGGCACGGAACATCGTCGTCGGCTCGGCGATGGTGCGCAGCAGGTGCTCATCCTCGCTGTCGGGCGTGCAGTCGCGGGTCGGCACCCCCTCGCGCAGCAGGCTGATCACCATCTGCGTCGTCGAAAGATTGCCGGCCGAGGCGGCGAAGATGCAGCGCTCGGGCGTGTCCACCAGGCAGTGCAGCTTGCGATAGGAGGAAATATCATCGACGCCGGCATTGGTGCGCGTGTCGGCGATCATGATGAGCCCCGCATCCAGCAGCATCCCCAAGCAATAGGTCATCGGCCCTCGTCACCTTCTAGGACTGGGATTGCGCCTGCGCGGGCAGCCGGCTCACCTCGACTTCTACCGTCAGTTCCTCCGCCCCGCCACCCGAACGTGCGCCGGCGACCGGCGCCGCGCCGCGATAGTCGAGGCCGCAGCCGATGCGGACATAGGCGTCGTCGGGCGACACGCCGTGGACCGGATCGAAGCCGACCCAGCCCAGATCCTCGATCCAGGCCTCCGCCCAGGCGTGGGCGGCGGCCTGGCTGTGGCTGCCGTCGCGGCGGAACAGGTGACCGGAGACGTAGCGCGCCGGCACCCCGGTGAGCCGGGCGGCGGCGACGAACATGTGCGCAAAATCCTGGCATACGCCATGGCCTTCGGCGCAGGCATGTTCGGCGCTGGTGTCGGCCTCGGTGGCGTCGACGTCGAAGCGGATATTCTCGTGCAGGCGCGCGCACAGGTCGTGCATCCGCGCGAGCGGTCCGCGGCCATGCGCGCTTGCCGCGAGCGCGCGCAGCGCCGGTCCCGGCCTGGTCAGCCCGCTCGGTCGCAGGAAGGCGGCGGGCGGCAATTCGTGCGGCACGCCCTGCACGATCCCGGCGCGATCCTCGGTCACCACCCGGCCCGATACGGTGACCGCGAGGCCCGCGACCGGCGCGTCGACGTAGAGCATGTGAATGACGTTGCCATAGCCGTCGCGGCCTCCGCGCAGCTTCGCGTCGCGATCGACGTCGATCCGCCAGTCGATCACGCTCTGTCCGGCGAAATGCGAGGGCGTCACGCGCAGGAGCTGGATGACGCGGCGCGCCGGCACGTCGTAATGGTAGGCGGTGCGATGGTGGACGTGCAGCCGCATCAGGCGAACCTGAACTGCGTGGCGATCGCGCCGTCGAGCGCGGCATTCTCGCCGATATAGGTGGCGAGCCATTCGTGCAGCCCGCCCTGGAAAATGGTGACGATATCGAGATCCTCGAGCCTGTCCAGCCGCTGGCGGGCGAGCCGGTCGGCGCCACCTTGCCGGCCGGAGCGGGCGGCGAACTCGCCGAGCAGCTCGACCGCCTCGTCGGCGGCGGCGATGAGCGAGCGCGGCATCTCGCGGCTGAAGACCAGGAAGTCCGCGACCAGCCAGGGCTGGAGCGGGCCGTGGTAGATATGGCGATAGGCGGTGCGCGCCGAGACGATCTGGAGGATCGTCGTCCACTGGTCGCGGTCGAGCGCGCCGCCCACTTCCTGGCCGGGTGGCAGCAGCAGGTAATATTTGACGTCGAGCAGCCGCGCCGTGTTGTCGCCGCGCTCGACGACCGCGCCCAGGCGGATGAACCAGTAGCCCTCGTTGCGCAACATCCGCCCGATCGCACCCTCGAAGCCGCGGATCTCGGCCTTGAGCTCCTCGATGAGGTTCAGCGTCGTCTGCTGGCTGCCGGGCCGGCTGCGGTCGCGCACGATCGTCCAGGCGCGGTTGATCGCCTGCCACACCTCGGCGCTGAGCGCGGTTCGCGCCGCCAGCGCGTTGTCGCGCGCTGCGGCGAGGCAGGAGCGGATCGAGGCAGGCGTCCCCTCGGCGAGGGTGAGGTAGCGTCGCGCGGCGGGGACGCTGAACGGCTCGCCGCCGGCGGCGAATTCCTGCTGCACGCCGACGACGCTGAGGGCGCTGCGCCAGGCGCGCTCGCCCGCTTCATGGTCGCCGAGCGCATTCAGCCGGACCGTCGCCTCGACCAGCCGGCAAGTGAACTCGGCCCGCTCCATGTAGCGGCCGAGCCAGTAGAGATGGCCGGCGGTGCGCGACAGCATCAGGCCGTCCCGCCTTCGGGAGCAGGCGCGAGGACGAAGCTGTCCTTGGTGCCGCCGCCCTGGCTCGAATTGACGACCAGCGAGCCCTTGCGCAGCGCGACGCGGGTGAGCCCGCCGGGCACGATCCGCACGCCCTCGGCGCCGGTCAGCACGAACGGGCGGAAATCAACATGGCGCGGCGCGATGCCGCCCTCGACCAGCGTCGGCACGGTCGAGAGCGCCAGCGTCGGCTGCGCGATATAGCGGTGCGGCTCGGCCGCGAGCATGGCGCGGAAGCGCTCGATCTCGCCGCGCGAGGCGGTCGGCCCGACCAGCATTCCGTAGCCGCCCGAGCCGTCGACCAGCTTGACGACCAGTTCGCCCAGATGGGCGAGCACATGGTCGAGCGCGGCCGGCTCCCGACAGCGCCAGGTCTCGACATTGGGCAGCAACGGCTCCTCGCCCGAATAATAGCGCACGATCTCCGGCATGTAGGAATAGATCGCCTTGTCGTCGGCGATGCCGGTGCCGGGCGCGTTGACGAGGGTGACGTTGCCGGCGGCATAGGCGGCCATCAGCCCCGGCACGCCGAGCGCGGAGTCGGGGCGGAAGACGAGCGGGTCGAGATAGGCGTCGTCGATCCGGCGGTAGATGACGTCGACCCGCACCCGTCCCTCGATCGTGCGCATCCAGACGATGTCGTCGTCGACCTCGAGATCGCTGCCCTCGACCAGCTCGATGCCCATATTGTCGGCGAGGAAGCAGTGTTCGTAATAGGCGGAATTGTACGGACCCGGGGTGAGCAGCACGCAGACCGGATCGGCCGAGCGGCGCGGCGAGACCGAACGCAGCGTGTCGCGCAGCAGCTCGGGATAGGAATCGATCGGCCGGACGGGGAGCAGCTCGAACAGCTCCGGGCACAGCCGCAGCATCGCCTCGCGGTTTTCGAGCATGTAGGAAACGCCGGAGGGCGTGCGTGCATTGTCTTCCAGCACGAAGAAGTCGTCCGCCCCGGTGCGGACGAGGTCGATCCCGCAGATATGGGCATGAACGCCGTGCGGCGGGCGCGCGGCGGCGCAGGGAATGCAGAACCGGGCGTTGCCGAGGACGATGTCCTGCGGGATCACGCCGTCGGCGAGGATCCGCCGCGCGCCGTAAATGTCGTCGAGCAGGGCGTTGATCGCGTTGACGCGCTGTTCCAGCCCGGCCTCGACCCGTTCCCACTCCGCGGCGGAGAAGATGCGCGGGATGATGTCGAAGGGGATGATCCGCTCGGCCGCCTCCTCCTCGCCATAGACGGCGAAGGTGATCCCGAGGTTGCGAAAGGCGGCTTCGGCGGCCTGCTGGCGCCGTTCGAGCTCGCAGGCGGGGGCGCTTTCGATCCATCCGGCGAGCGGCGCGAAGCCGGGGCGCGGCGCCCGGCCGCGGCTCGAGCCCCAGAGTTCGTCGAACGCCACCGTTCCGGCCATCGAGTCTCCTCGCCAGCGCGGGCGCGCCCGCGCCGCCTTCGAGCTTGCACCAAAACCGCGGCCGCGCAACGAGATTTGCGTTGCAGCACGGAGCGGCGCACCGGCGCGCCGGGCTGTGGAGACGGACCCTCGGATCAACCCCGGCATGAGGGGCTGCCGCGTCGCACGGGCAGGGCATGGAAAGCGCGGATGACCGCGCGCCGCAGGCCGTGTATGCTCGCGTCATGACGACCGAGATCGCCGTGCTGGTCTGGGGCTGTATGCTGGGGCTGGTCCACATCCTCGCCGCGGGACGGGCCAAGACGCGGCAATATGGCGTCGGCTGGAACATGGGCGCGCGCGACGAGGAGCTGCCGCCGCCGGCGCCGGTCGTCGGCCGGCTGGTGCGCGCGCAGGCCAATTTCTTCGAGACCTTCCCGATCGTCGTCGCGGCGGTGCTGATCGATGCGGCGGCGAACCTGTTCGACCGCTGGACCGCGCTCGGCGCGATCATCTGGCTGGTCGCGCGCCTCGCCTATCTGCCGCTCTACGCCCTTGGCGTGCGGATCGTGCGGACGCTGGTCTGGCTGGCGAGCCTCGTCGGCATCGTCATGCTGCTCTGGCCGGCGCTGATCGGCCTGCTGTTCGGCCGCTAGGCTGAATCGACATTCAGGCCGCCGCTCCACTCGGGGCGAACATGACAAGCCTCGACGCCCGCTGGCGAGGGAGTGCCTGTGAAGGCGCGCGCGCGAACGGCGAACGCCCTCGCCCGCGCGGGAAGGATGATTCTCGCCGCATGGCGGCAGGGCCTCTCCCCAACGAGAAAGCCGACGCCCTCGCGGGCGCCGGCTTTTCGGCGTGGGATGGAGTGGAGGCTCCGGATCAGGCGACCTGCGCCGCCTGGTTTTCCTCGGGATCGCGCAGCACGTAGCCGCGGCCCCAGACGGTCTCGATATAATTGTCGCCGCCGCAGGCGAGGCTGAGCTTCTTGCGCAGCTTGCAGATGAACACGTCGATGATCTTGAGCTCGGGCTCGTCCATGCCGCCATAGAGGTGATTGAGGAACATCTCCTTGGTCAGCGTCGTGCCCTTGCGGAGCGAGAGCAGCTCCAGCATCGCATATTCCTTGCCGGTCAGATGGACGCGGGTGCCATCGACCTCGACCGTCTTGGCGTCGAGATTGACCGAGAGCTTGCCGGTCTTGATCACCGACTGCGAATGGCCCTTCGAGCGGCGCACGATCGCGTGGATGCGCGCGATCAGCTCGTCGCGGTGGAACGGCTTGGTGACATAGTCGTCGGCGCCGAAGCCGAGCGCGCGAACCTTCGCGTCGAGCTCGCTGACACCGGTCAGGATCAGAACGGGCGTGCCGACCTTCGCGGTGCGCAGCTTCTTCAGCACGTCATAGCCGTGCATGTCGGGCAGATTGAGGTCGAGCAGGATGATGTCGTAATCATACAGCTTGCCCAGATCGAGGCCTTCCTCGCCCAGATCGGTCGTGTAGACGTTGAAGCCCTCGCCGGTCAGCATCAGCTCGATGGCCTTGGCCGTGGTCGGCTCGTCCTCGATCAACAGCACGCGCATTGTCCACCCTCCTGTCGCGGCCAGCCCCCTCAGGTCGCGCGGCCCGCCACGTACATGAATCTTTACCGATCTGAACGCAAAAGGTTAATTTGGTATTAATACCGTATTTTCCGGGAGGGACTGCCGCGAGTTGCGCGCTTAACGCGGCGGTGGCAGGGCGGCGCGATGTTCCCGCCGGAGCGCATCCTTTTCATCGACGGCGAGGCGCTGGTGATCGACAAGCCGGCGGGGCTCGCCGTGCATCCCGGGCCGGCGACGCGCCGGAGCCTGGAGGACCGGCTGGACGAGCTGCGCTTCGGCTTCCGGCGGCGGCCGGCGCCGGTCCACCGGCTCGACCGCGACACTTCGGGCTGCCTGTTGCTGGCGCGCAACCCGAAGGCATTGAAGCGATTCGCCGCCGCGTTCGCGGCGCGGGAGGTCGAAAAGACCTATCTCGCCGTGCTCGCCGGCGTGCCGGGCGCGACGGCGGGCCGGATCGAGCTCGCGCTCGCGAAGGTCTCGACCCGCGAGGAAGGCTGGCGGATGGCGCCGCGCGCCGGCGGCAGGCCGGCGGCGACCCGGTGGGAGCTGCTCGCCGAGTCGGGCGGGCGCTCGCTGGTCCGCTTCCGGCCCGAAACCGGGCGGACGCATCAGGTCCGGGTCCATGCCGCCGCCGGGATCGGGATCGCGATCGCGGGCGATCCGGTCTATGGCGACGGCGACGGGCCGATGCTGCTTCACGCCCGCGCGCTGCGCCTGCGTCGCGCCGGCAAGGCGGCGATCGAGGCGACGGCGCCGCTGCCGCCGGCCTTCGTCCAGGCGGGATTCGACGATGACGGATTTTGAGATCCCGGAGGAGGCGCTCAGCGAGAGCTTCCTCGCCGCCACCGGCCCTGGCGGCCAGAATGTCAACAAGGTCGCCACCGCCTGCCAGCTTCGCTGCGACCTGCTCAAGCTCGGCCTGTCCCCCGCGGTCCACGCGCGGCTGAAGCGGCTCGCGGGGCGCCGGTTGACGGCGGGCGGCGAGATCATCGTCACCGCGCGCGGCTTGCGCACGCGGGAGGCGAACCGGGAGGAAGCGCGCGCGAGGCTGGCGGAATTGATCGCGCGGGCCCATGTGAAGCCGGCGCGACGGGTGAAGACCCGCCCGAGTCGGGCGGCGAAGGCAAGGCGCATCGACGCGAAGAAGCGGCGCGGCTCGGTCAAGGAAGGGCGCGGAAAGGTGAAGCTGGACTGATGTTTGATTTCCGGATCGAGGCGACCGACAAGCCATCGCTCTATCGCGAGCTCACCCGCGCCGCCGAGGCGCTCACCGGCGGCGAGCCGGACCCGATCGCCAACATGGCGAACCTTGCCGCGCTGATCTGGGAGACGCTGCCCGATCTCAACTGGGCCGGCTTCTACCGCAATGTCGACGGCGAGCTGGTGCTCGGCCCCTTCCAGGGCCGCCCGGCCTGCATCCGCATTCCCTTCGGCAAGGGCGTGTGCGGCGCCGCGGCGCAAACGCGCCAGCCGCAGCGGGTGGCCGACGTCAACGCCTTTCCCGGCCATATCGCCTGCGATTCCGCCTCGCGCTCGGAGCTGGTCGTGCCGATCGTGGCCGAGGGGCGGCTGGTCGGCGTGCTCGATCTCGACAGTCCGACGCCCGGCCGCTTCGACGCCGAGGACGAGGCCGGCTGTGTCAAACTGATACAGGCTGTCTCGTTTCGGCTCGCCGGCATGGCCAGCGCGATCGCCGAAAGCTAGAAATCGTCCCCAAAGCATCGCGCTTTCAAGGGGACGAGGCATGACCAGATTTACCGCATTCGCGCTCGCCGCCGCGGCCGGCCTCGCCGGTTCGGCCGCCGTGGCGCAGCCGCCCGCGCCGCCGCCGCCGCCGCGCCCGGGCGTGACCTGGCACGGCCCCGCCGCGGATCCCGGCACCTTGCCGATGCGGCTGGAACGCGGCTTCACCATCCCGCAAATGTTCCTCGCGCCCCAGTTCGCGGTGGGCAACTGGCAGCTCTACGGCCTGTCGGTGCCGGGGCCGGGGCAGCGCTGGATCCGCTATTACGGCGATGCCTACCTGATCGACGGGGACGGCCGCATCATCGAGACCCGCGCCGATGTCGACTGGGACCGCGCCGGTGCGGCCATCGCGCGCCGCGACGGCGATCGCGATCATGGCGAGCACCCCATGCGTCACCACGGCGATCGCGATCATGGCGATCATGGCGATCATGGCGATCACCACCGCCATCATGGCGGCGGGGAGCGTGTCCGCACCTATGTCCATGGCGTGCCCGGCTATCCGCCGCCGCCGCCGCCGCCCGGCTATTACGAACAATATGGCGCCCAGGGCGGATATTATGGCGGCTATTACGGCGGCTACGGCTACAGCTACCCGATCATCGTCGAGACGACGGTGT
The DNA here is from genome assembly GCA_040255785.1 of Sphingomonadales bacterium. Classification (GTDB taxonomy): domain Bacteria; phylum Pseudomonadota; class Alphaproteobacteria; order Sphingomonadales; family Sphingomonadaceae; genus Allosphingosinicella. The sequence continues at coordinate 88,741 of JBDZVR010000004.1, read as the reverse complement.
GGGGCTCGGGCGGCTATATCGAGGAAGTGACCGAGGAGGTCGAGCAGGTCGCCAGGCCGCGCCGTGTCCGCCGCGCGCGACCCTGCGTCTGCCGGCCGGCGCCGCGACCGGCGCCGCGCCGCGCCGCGCCGCGTCCCCCCGCCGGCGAACGCGGCTGAGCTAGCCGGCGCGCGCCAGCGCCTCGTCGCCGAGCTTGGCGGGGACGATGATCAGCGGGCAGGGCAGGCTGCTCGCCGCCGGTCCCGAAAAATGGCTGACGAGCGGCCCGGGCGCGCTCTCGCCGGTGGCGAGGACGAGCGCGGCGATGTCGCCGCGTTCCTTCAGCAGCTCGGCCAGCGCCTTCACCGGCTCGCCGTGCTTCACCGTGACCGAGGGCTTGAGGCCCGCTTCCTCGACGATCGAATCGGCGGCTTCCACCAGCATCGCCTCGGCCCGCAGCCGCGCCTCCTCCTCCATCGCGTCCTGCACGGCGCCCCACTGGACGAATTCCTGTGGCGTCACGATGGCGAGCATCTCGACGCCGCCCCCGCTCACGACCGCCCGCCGCGCCGCGTAGCGCAGCGCGGTGCGCGCCTCCTCGGTGCCGTCCATCACGACGAGATATGAGCCCATGCGCCGTCTCCCACGGCGACAGGTGCGCCCGAATGGCGGCCGGCGCAACCCTCGTGCGCTCGGCCCCGACCCGCTCCCGCGAGGGCGAGGGGGCTTTCGCCCAAACGTCCATACGGGCTGGCCCTTGACCCGGCCGACGCGCTGCTGTTTGGACGGGGCAAGCAGTGCTCCATGCGAACAGGATCGTCCGATGCCGATTGAACTGAAGATGCCCGCGCTGTCGCCGACGATGGAGGAGGGCACGCTCGCCAGATGGCTGGTGAAGGAAGGCGACAAGGTGTCGTCGGGCGACGTGCTGGCCGAGATCGAGACCGACAAGGCGACGATGGAGTTCGAGGCGGTCGATGAAGGGGTGATCGCGCGGATTCTGGTTCCCGAGGGCACGGACGCGGTGAAGGTCGGCGCGCCGATCGCGATCCTGGCCGCGGATGGCGAGGAAGTTGGCGAGGGCGCCGCGTCGACTGGCGCCGCCCCTGCCGAGGCCGAGCCGCCCGCGCCGTCCACGCCGCCGCCGCCACCCGCGCCGACACCGCCCCCACCACCACCGCAGCCGGAGGCAAGGGCGGCGCCGGCGCCAGCCCCCGCACCCGCCTCGGCGACCGGCGGCGACCGGATCAAGGCGAGCCCGCTCGCCCGCCGCCTCGCCGCCGCGCGGGGCATCGAGCTTGCGACCCTCACCGGCTCCGGTCCCGGCGGCCGGATCGTGAAGGCCGACATCGAGGCTGCCGCCGGCAAGGCGCCCGCGAAGGCGACCCCGGCCGAGGCGCCCGGCGCGGCACCCGCCGCCGCGCCAGCCGTCGTCGAGACCGAAATCCCGCACGAGGCGGTCAAGCTCTCCAACATGCGCAAGACGATCGCGCGCCGCCTCACCGAGGCCAAGCAGACGATCCCGCACATCTACCTGACCGTCGATGTCCGCCTCGACGCGCTGCTGAAGCTGCGCGCCGAGCTCAATGCCGGCCTCGAGAGCCGGGGCATCAAGCTCAGCGTCAACGACATGCTGATCAAGGCGCTCGCCGTCGCGCTGATCGAGGTGCCGGAGTGCAACGTCTCGATCTCCGGCGATCAGTTGCTCAAGTACAGCCGCGCCGATATCTCGGTCGCGGTGTCGATCCCGGGCGGGCTGATCACGCCGATCATCGTCGGCGCCGATACCCGGTCGCTCTCCGCCATCTCGAAGGAGATGGCCGATCTCGCCGCCCGCGCGCGCGAGGGCAAGCTGCAGCCGCACGAATATCTGGGCGGCACCGCCTCGATCTCGAACATGGGCATGTACGGGATCACGCAGTTCGACGCGGTCATCAACCCGCCGCAGGGCATGATCATGGCGATCGGCGCCGGCGAGAAGCGGCCCTGCGTCATCGACGACAGCCTGCAGATCGCCACGGTGATGAGCGCAACCGGCAGCTTCGACCATCGCGCCATCGACGGCGCCGACGGGGCGCGGCTGATGAAGGCGTTCAAGGCGCTGGTCGAAAGCCCGCTGGGGATGATCGCTTGACAGCCGCGCGCCCCTCCCGGCCACCCCCGCGCGAGGGAGACGAGCCGGCGAGAGGGGCGCGCGCGGCCGCGAAGGCCGCGCCGGGCGGCTCGATCCTGTGGCCGATCCTGGCCGTGCCGCCGACCGCGCTGGTCGTCTACGTCGTCGGCCTCGCGCGCGGCATGCAGACCGCGCCCAGCGACAATGACTTCTTCGTCGGCGCGGCGACCGGCGCGGCGCTGATCGGGGTGGTCCTGCTCGGGCTCGTCGCCCTGTTCGCGCGGCGGCTGCGGCTGGCGAGCGCGCTGGCCTGCGCGCTGGCGCTGGTTGCGATCCTTGTCATCAACGCTCTCTATCCTTGAGAAAGCTCGATCCGCCATGGCTGACACCTTCGATCTCATCATCCTCGGCTCCGGGCCCGGCGGCTATGTGGCGGCGATCCGCGCCGCGCAGCTCGGGCTCAGGACAGCGATCGTCGAGCGCGAGAAATTGGGCGGCATCTGCCTCAACTGGGGCTGCATCCCGACCAAGGCGCTGCTCCGGACCAGCGAGATCCATCATTACCTGACCCATGCCGCCGCCTACGGCCTCAGCGCGGAAAAGGTCGGCTTCGACCTCGCCAGGGTGGTCGAGCGCAGCCGCAAGGTGGCCGGGCAATTGAACGCCGGCGTCAAGGGGCTGATGAAGAAGAACAAGGTGACGGTGGTCGAAGGCGAGGGCGCGCTCGCTGGCAAGGGCCGGCTCGTCGTCACGAAGGACGGCGCCAGGACCGAGCTTTCGGCCAGGCACATCATCGTCGCGACCGGCGCCAGGGCGCGCGAGCTGCCCTTCGCCAGGGCGGATGGCGAGCGCATCTGGACCTATCGCCACGCGATGGTGCCCAGGGAGATGCCGACGAGGCTGCTCGTCATCGGCTCGGGCGCGATCGGGGTCGAGTTCGCCAGCTTCTACTCGGACATGGGCGCCGAGGTGACGATCGTCGAAATGCTGCCGCGCATCCTTCCCGTCGAGGACGAGGACGTCTCCGCCTTCATGCACAAGGCATTGACCAGGCAGGGCATGACGATCCACGTCGATGCCGGCGTCGAGAAGCTCGAAGCTTCAGGGAACGGCGTGACCGCCGCGATCAAGGGCAGGGACGGCAAGGTCGCGACCGCCGAGTTCAGCCACGCCATCGTCGCCATCGGCATCGTCCCCAATACCGGGAATATCGGCCTCGAGGCGCTGGGGGTGGAGACCGATCGCGGTCATATCGTCACCGACGGCTACGGGCGGACCAACGTCGAGGGGATCTACGCCATCGGTGACGTCACCGGCCCGCCCTGGCTGGCGCACAAGGCGAGCCATGAGGGCGTCGTCTGCGTCGAGGCGATCGCAGGCAGAAAGCCGCATCCGTTCGAGACCTGGAACATCCCGGGCTGCACCTATTCGCGCCCGCAGGTGGCGAGCGTCGGGCTCACCGAGGCGAAGGCGAAGGAAGCCGGCCACGAGGTGAAGATCGGCAGGTTTCCCTTCATCGGCAATGGCAAGGCGATCGCGCTCGGCGAGGCCGAAGGCTTCGTCAAGACCGTGTTCGACGCCCGCAGCGGCGAGCTGCTCGGTGCGCACATGGTCGGCGCCGAAGTCACCGAGCTGATCCAGGGCTATGCGGTCGCGCGCCAGCTCGAGACGACCGAGGCGGAGCTGATGGAGACGGTCTTCCCCCACCCGACGCTCTCCGAAATGATGCACGAAAGCGTGCTCGACGCCTATGGGCGGGTGCTGCATATCTAGGCGGGCCGGACTTCTCCGGGTGGACCGGGCCCTGCCGCCAGCGATCCGACGGCGCTCGCCGCGCAAGCGGTGAACGGAGGCGCAGCCGCTCGACAGCGCGTCGTGGCGGTGGCTAGCTGCACGGCGATGAGCGCGACTCCGCAGAGCAACCGCACCCTGATCATCGCGCTCTGCGCGAATGTCGGCATCGCCGTCGCCAAGTTCGTCGCCGCCGCGGTCACGGGTTCCTCGGCGATGCTGACCGAAGGCGTGCACAGCCTCGTCGATTCGACCAACCAGCTCCTGTTGATGTGGGGCCGGCGCGCGGCGAGGCGGCCGCCCGACGCGCGCCATCCATTCGGCCACGGCCGCGAGCTCTATTTCTGGAGCTTCATCGTCGCGGTGCTGGTGTTCGCGCTCGGCGCCGGTGTCTCGGTCTATGAAGGTGTCATTCATATCCTCGAGCCGGAACATGCGGTTTCGCCATATGTCGCTTATGGCGTGCTGCTGATCGCCTTCCTGCTCGAAGGCGGATCGACGCTGGCGGCGGCGCGGGGGTTTCGCGCGGCGAAGGGCGATCTCGGCTGGCTGGAGGCGGTGCGCCGCTCGAAGGATCCGCCGAGCTTCATCGTCCTGCTCGAGGACAGCGCGGCGATGGCCGGCGTCATCGTCGCCGCGATCGGGCTCGCGCTGTCGCAGGCCACCGGCAATCCCTTCTTCGACGGCGCCGCCTCGGTGGTGATCGGCCTCATCCTCGGCGCGACGGCCTGGCTGCTCGCGGTCGAATCGAAGGCGCTGCTGATCGGCGAGGCGGCCGATCCGGCGCTGGTCGAGGGCATCCGCGCCGCCGCCGCGGCCCAGCCGGGGGTGGTCGGGGTCGGCGAGGTCCGCAGCGTCCATTCCGCACCGGACCAGATCACCGTCACGATGAGCGCCGATTTCGAGGATTCGATCACCGCCGGCGAGGTCGAGCGGATCGTCGCCGCGGTCGAGGCGGAAGTGACGGCGCGCTGGCCCGACGTCAGGCGGCTCTACATCCGCCCGCGCCAGGGGGCGTATCGACCGGGATCCTAGACGTCCTTCTCCTTCGGTCCGAGCCGCCTGGTCCAGTCGATCCGGGCCATCAGGACGAGCAGGGCGATCATGCCGAGCTGGATCGCGATCCCGACCGGGCTGGTGAGCGCGCCCAGCAACGCCTCGCCGAGGCTGGTCTCACGCACGTGGGCGGCGGTGAGCACATAGACGGCATAGGAAAAGGCGCGGCCGATGAAGAAGGCCGCCGTGAAGCGGGCGAGGCCGAGCCGGGCCAGGCCGGCCGCCTCGAACAGTTGCGCCGAAGGGACGGGCGAGACCGCGAACAGGAAGAGCGCGATGATCGCGTTCCGGCGGCTGCGCTCGATCGCCTTGCCGGCGGCCGCGAGATTGCGCCGCGTGCGCTCGGAAAGGCGGTCGCCGAGCAGGCGGAAGCCGATCGCGAGCAGATAGCGCCCGATCGCCGCCCCGGTCGCGCCGATCAGGATCACCGGCACCGGCGCCGCGCCGAGGCTCAAGGTGAAGAAGACCAGGATCGTCCAGGTCGGCGGCGCGAAGGCGGGCAGCATGTTGATGCCGACGACGATCGCGAACAGGGCGAGGTAAAGGCTCACTTCGCCCTCCTAGCGGTTCGCCGCGCGGAAGGGGATCATTGTGTGGGCGGCGCCGGGCCGGGCGGCGCGGCTTGCGGCCGGGCGGGGCGGCGGCGTGGCCGGCGGTGGCTTGCCAGCCGGCGCGAGGCGCGCCACGCTGCGGCATGGCCAAGGGCACGCACGACAGCGCTCCGGACCCGCGCAACGAGAGCATCCTGATCAACGTCAACGGCGCGCTGAAGCCGCGCCCGGAGGCGGTGGTGTCGGTGTTCGACTCGGGCTTCATGCTCGGCGACGGCGTGTGGGAGGGGCTGCGCGTCCACAGGGGGCGCATCGCCTTTCTGGACGCGCATCTCGACCGCCTGTTCGAGGGCGCCAGGGCGATCGTGCTCGACATCGGCCTCACCCGCCAGGCACTGGCGCGGCGGCTCTACGAGACGCTCGACGCCAATGGCATGGAAGAGGGCGTCCATGTCCGGCTGATGGTGACGCGTGGCATCCGCTCGACACCCTATCAGGATCCGCGCGTCGTCGTCTCGCCGGCGACGATCGTGATCATCCCGGAATACAAGGAGCCGCTGCCGGGCACGATCGAGCGCGGCATCCGCCTGTTCACCGTCCACGTCCGCCGCGGCTTTCCCGACGTCCAGGATCCCAGGCTCAATTCGCACTCCAAGCTCAACTGCATCACCGCCTGCATCCAGGCGATCCAGGCCGGCGCGGACGAGGCGCTGATGCTCGATCCGCACGGCTTCGTCGCGACCTGCAACTCGACCCACTTCTTCATCGTCCGCAAGGGCGAGGTGTGGACCTCGAGCGGCGACTATTGCCTCGGCGGCATCACCCGCGCGAACGTCATCGCGATCTGCCGGGAGGCTGGCATTCCGATTCATGAGCGCAATTTCTCGCTGACCGACGTCTATGGCGCGGACGAGGCGTTCGTGACCGGGACGTTCGCCGGCGTCGTGCCGGCGACCGAGGTCGACGGCCGCCGGCTCACCGACGGGCGCGGGCCGATGGTCGAGCGGCTGCAGCGGCTTTATCGGGCGCGGCTCGAGGCCGACGTCGCGGCGGCGGCGCGGCCGTGAGCGGGGCCGTCCGGATCGCAATGTGGTCCGGCCCGCGCAACCTATCGACCGCGCTGATGCGCAGCTTCGAAAATCGTGCCGACACGTTCGTCTCGGACGAGCCCTTCTACGGCGCGTTCCTGAAGACGAGCGGCGCCGACCATCCGATGAAGGACGAGGTGATCGCCGCGATGGACTGCGACTGGGCGAGCATCGCGCGCGCCCTCGCCGGCCCGGTGCCGGACGGATCGCCCGTCTGGTACCAGAAGCATATGTGGCACCATATGGTCGGCCCGATCGGCCATGACGACTTCCCCGGCTTTGTCCACGCCTTCCTGATCCGCGAGCCGGAGCGGATGATCGCCTCCTACCTGCGCAGGCGCGAGAGCGCGACGTTCGCGGATTTCGGGCTGGAGCGCCAGGCCGAATTCTTCGCCCGCGAGGCGGACCGGCTCGGTGCGCCGCCGCCGGTGGTCGATGCAGGCGACATCCTCGCCGACCCGGCGGGCGTGCTCGACGCGCTTTGCGCCCGGCTCGGCATCCCCTTCGATCCGGCGATGCTCGCCTGGCCGCCGGGCCGGCGCGCGACCGACGGCGTCTGGGCGCCGCACTGGTACCAGGTGGTGGAGGCCTCGACCGGCTTCGGCCCGCCCGATCCGCCGCCGCCGGTGCTGCCGGAAGCGGCGCGCCGCCTCGCCGAACGCTGCCGGCCCTATTACGAGCGGCTCGCCGCCCACCGGATTTTGCCGGCCACTTCCTGAAGCCGCCCTGTTGACCCATATCGGTGGCGCCGCTATAGGCCGCTCCGCTTCGGGATCGGCTGGCCCCAGGGCCGGACCCTGTCTGACGGGGCGTTAAGAGCTGAACACTGCTGCCATGGGAAGCAAGGGCCTGGGGGCCGGGGAAGGCCGCCACGGCTCCTTGCCTGTTTGGCGTGGCGGTAGAGTAACTTGAAGGAAGTGAAGGGCTTCATGCCGACGATAAACCAGCTGATCCGCAAGGGTCGCGAACCGCAGAAGGCCAAGTCCAAGGTCCCTGCGATGGAGCGCAATCCGCAAAAGCGCGGCGTCTGCACGCGCGTCTACACCACCACGCCGAAAAAGCCGAACTCGGCGCTCAGGAAGGTCGCCAAGGTGCGCCTGACCAACCAGCGCGAGGTCATCAGCTACATTCCCGGCGAGGGGCACAACCTCCAGGAGCACAGCGTCGTGCTGATCCGCGGCGGCCGCGTGCGCGACCTTCCGGGCGTGCGCTATCACGTGCTGCGCGGCGTGCTCGACACGCAGGGCGTCAAGGACCGCAAGCAGAGCCGTTCGAAATACGGCGCCAAGCGGCCGAAATAAGCAGGGGAGGCTGAACAATGTCACGTCGTCGTCGCCCCGAAAAGCGCGAGATTCTTCCCGATCCGAAGTTCGGGGATGTCGTCCTGTCGAAGTTCATGAACAACATCATGCTCGACGGGAAGAAGTCGGTCGCCGAGCGCATCGTCTATGGCGCGCTCGACAATATCGAGGCCCGCGCCAAGAAGGATCCGCTCGCCGTCTTCCATGACGCGCTCAACAATGTGAAGCCGGGCATCGAGGTCCGCTCCCGCCGCGTCGGCGGCGCGACCTACCAGGTGCCGGTCGAGGTGCGCCCCGAGCGCGCCCAGGCGCTCGCCATCCGCTGGCTGATCTCCGCCGCCCGCGCGCGCAGCGAGAAGACGATGGCCGCGCGGCTGTCCGGCGAGCTGCTCGACGCTTCGAGCAATCGCGGCAATGCGGTCAAGAAGCGCGAGGACACGCATCGCATGGCCGAGGCGAACCGCGCCTTCAGCCATTACCGCTGGTAGGCAAAGACACCAATGGGGGCGCCGGGTCGGCCGGCTCCCCCACATCGCTCAAGGAATTCGACATGGCCCGCAGCCATCCGCTCGAGAAATATCGCAACATCGGCATCATGGCGCATATCGATGCCGGCAAGACGACGACGACCGAGCGCATCCTGTTCTACACCGGCAGGAACTACAAGATCGGCGAGACCCATGAGGGCACCGCCACCATGGACTGGATGGAGCAGGAGCAGGAGCGCGGGATCACGATCACGTCGGCCGCGACGACCTGTTTCTGGCACGACCACCGGATCAACATCATCGACACGCCGGGCCACGTCGATTTCACGATCGAGGTGGAGCGCAGCCTGCGCGTGCTCGACGGCGCGGTCGCGGTGTTCGACGGCGTCGCCGGCGTCGAGCCGCAGTCCGAGACGGTGTGGCGCCAGGCCGACAAATATCACGTGCCGCGCATGTGCTTCGTCAACAAGCTCGATCGCACCGGCGCCAATTTCGACCGCTGCGTGCAGATGATCCGCGACCGGCTCGGCGCGCGGCCGATGGTGATGCAGCTGCCGATCGGCCTGGAGAGCGATTTCGTCGGCATCGTCGACCTCGTCAACAACAACGCGATCGTCTGGCTCGAGGAGAGCCTCGGCGCGAAGTTCGAAATCCGCGAGATCCCCGACGAGCTCAAGGACGCGGCCGCCGCCGCGCGCACGGAGCTCATCGAGATGGCGGTCGAGCAGGACGACGCCGCGATGGAGGCCTATCTCGAGGGCAACGAGCCCGACGTCGCGACGCTCAAGCGCCTGATCCGCAAGGGCACGCTGTCGTTCGCCTTCGTGCCCGTGCTGACCGGCTCGGCGTTCAAGAACAAGGGCGTCCAGCCGATGCTCGACGCGGTCATCGACTATCTGCCGAGCCCGCTCGACGTGCCCGCGATCAAGGGCGTCAAGCTCGACGGCGAGACCGAGGAAGCGCGCCCGGCCGACGACAGCGCGCCGTTCTCGGCGCTCGCGTTCAAGATCATGACCGACCCGTTCGTCGGCACGCTCACCTTCGCCCGCATCTATTCGGGCAAGCTCGAGAGCGCGTCGAGCGTTCTCAATTCGGTGAAGGACAAGAAGGAGAAGGTCGGGCGCATGCTGTTGATGCACGCCAACGACCGCGAGGACATCAAGGAAGCGCATGCGGGCGACATCGTCGCGCTGGTCGGGCTCAAGGACACGACCACCGGCGACACGCTGTGCGCGCCCAATGCGCCGATCATCCTCGAGCGGATGGAGTTTCCGGACCCGGTCATCGAGGTCGCGGTCGAGCCGAAGACCAAGGCGGACCAGGAGAAGATGGGCATCGCCCTCTCGCGCCTCGCCGCCGAGGATCCGAGCTTCCGCGTCTCCTCCGATCCCGAGAGCGGCCAGACGATCATCAAGGGGATGGGCGAGCTCCACCTCGAGATCATCGTCGATCGCATGAAGCGCGAGTTCAAGGTCGACGCCAATGTCGGCGCGCCCCAGGTCGCCTATCGCGAGTCGCTCGCCAGGTCGGTCGAGCTGACCTACACCCACAAGAAGCAGTCGGGCGGCTCCGGCCAGTTCGGCGAGGTGAAGGTGATCGTGACCCCGGGCGAGCGCGGCAGCGGCATCACCTTCATCGACGAGGTCAAGGGCGGCAACGTCCCGCGCGAATATATTCCGTCGGTCGAGAAGGGCATGCGCGAGACCGCCGAGACCGGATCGCTGATCGGCTTCCCGATCATCGACTTCGAGATCCGGCTGATCGACGGCAAGTATCACGACGTCGACTCCTCGGCGCTCGCCTTCGAGATCACCGGTCGCGGCGCGATGCGCGAGGCGGCGCAGAAGGCCGGCATCAAGCTGCTCGAGCCGATCATGAAGGTTGAGGTCGTCACCCCGGAAGATTATCTGGGCGACGTGATCGGCGACCTCAACAGTCGCCGCGGCCAGATCCAGGGCACGGACAGCCGCGGCAACGCGCAGGTGGTCGAGGCGATGGTGCCGCTTGCGAATATGTTCGGCTACGTTAATGAGCTTCGCTCCTTCACGCAGGGACGCGCTCAGTACACGATGCAGTTCTCGCACTACGACGAGGTGCCGGCGAACGTCGCCGAAGAGGTCAAGGCGAAGCTCGCCTGAGCGGAAGCCGAGGGTAAGTGAACACGAAAGACGAGGATTAGGGAAAATGGCGAAAGCTAAGTTCGAGCGGACCAAGCCGCACTGCAACATCGGCACCATCGGTCACGTCGACCACGGCAAGACCACGCTGACGGCGGCGATCACCAAGGTGCTGGCCGAGACCGGCGGCGCGACCTATGTCGATTATGCCAATATCGACAAGGCGCCCGAGGAGCGCGAGCGCGGCATCACGATCTCGACGTCGCACGTCGAGTACGAGACCGACAAGCGCCACTATGCGCACGTCGACTGCCCGGGCCACGCCGACTATGTGAAGAACATGATCACCGGCGCCGCCCAGATGGACGGCGCGATCCTCGTCGTGTCGGCCGCCGACGGACCGATGCCGCAGACCAAGGAGCACATCCTGCTCGCCAAGCAGGTCGGCGTGCCGACGATGGTCGTGTTCCTCAACAAGGTCGACCAGGTCGACGATCCCGAGCTGCTCGAGCTGGTCGAGCTCGAAATCCGCGAGGAGCTTTCCAAGCGCGACTTCGATGGCGACAACATTCCGATCATCGCCGGTTCGGCGCTCGCCGCGCTCGAGGGCACCAATGACGAGATCGGCCGGGATGCGATCCTGAAGCTGATGGCCGCGGTGGACGAGTGGATTCCGCAGCCCGAGCGTCCGCTCGACAAGCCGTTCCTGATGCCAATCGAGGACGTCTTCTCGATCTCCGGCCGCGGCACGGTCGTTACCGGCCGCGTCGAGACCGGCGTCGTCAAGGTCGGCGACGAGGTCGAGATCGTCGGCATCCGCGACACCCAGAAGACCACGGTCACCGGTGTCGAGATGTTCCGCAAGCTGCTCGATCAGGGCGAGGCGGGCGACAATATCGGCGCGCTGCTGCGCGGCATCGGCCGTGACGAGGTCGAGCGCGGCCAGGTTCTGGCCAAGCCCGGCTCGATCACCCCGCACACCGAGTTCACCTCGGAGGTCTACGTCCTCTCGAAGGACGAGGGCGGCCGGCATACGCCGTTCTTCGGCAACTATCGTCCGCAGTTCTATTTCCGCACGACGGACGTGACCGGCGAGATCGTCCTGCCCGAGGGCACCGAGATGGTCATGCCCGGCGACAATGTTCAGCTCGCGGTGAAGCTGATCGCGCCGATCGCGATGGACCAGGGCCTGCGCTTCGCGATCCGCGAGGGCGGCCGCACGGTCGGCGCGGGGGTTGTCGCATCGATCACGAAGTAATATAGGCCGCGAGCCGCCCGATTCTGTTGGGATTCGGGCGGCTTCGGCATTCCGGGTTTGTATGCGGCCGATCCGGGCCCGGCGGGTTCGGAAAGGCCGATTTGATTTGCCCCTCGGGGCGGCTCTTTCGCATCGGTAGTGGACATGGAAACGCAGAATATCCGCATTCGCCTGAAGGCGTTCGATCATCGTGTGCTCGATCAGGCCACGGGCGACATCGCAGATACGGCGCGCCGCACCGGCGCCCTCATTCGCGGCCCCATTCCGCTGCCGACGCGGATCGAGAAGTTCACCGTCAACCGCTCGCCGCACATCGACAAGAAGTCGCGCGAGCAGTTCGAGGTGAGGACGTACAAGCGGCTGCTCGACATCGTGCAGCCGACGCCGCAGACGGTCGACGCGCTGATGAAGCTCGATCTTGCCGCCGGCGTCGACGTCGAGATCAAGCTGGCCTGACGGCCGGCGCGACATACGGGAGATACCGCCGGGCGCCGCCCGGGCTTGCGTCCCCGCCGCCTCGCTTTCGGGCGAGGCTCTGGCCCAGGCGGGGCATGCATCGTTTCATGGGTCAACACGCCCCCGGCGCATCGGCATCGGGGGCCTCTGTACGAGGAGTCCTTGATCATGCGCACCGGCGTGATCGCGAAGAAAGTGGGGATGACCCGCCTGTTCCAGGACGACGGCCGGCACGTGCCGGTGACCGTCCTGGCGCTCGACGGCGTCCAGGTCGTCGCCCGCCGCGAGAATGAGCGCGACGGCTATGCCGCGCTCCAGCTTGGCGCCGGGCGCGCCAAGGCCAAGAACCTGACCAAGCCCGAACGGGGCCATTTCGCCAAGGCGGAGGTTGAGCCGAAGGCGAGGCTGGTCGAGTTCCGCGTCGCCGAGGACGCGCTGCTCGAGGTCGGCGCCGAGCTTACCGCCGACCATTTCGTCGCCGGCCAGCTCGTCGACGTCTCCGGCGTGACCCAGGGCAAGGGCTTCGCCGGCGCGATGAAGCGCTGGGGCTTCGGCGGCCTGCGCGCGAGCCACGGCGTGTCCATTTCCCACCGCTCGCATGGATCGACCGGCAACCGCCAGGATCCGGGCAGGGTCTTCAAGAACAAGAAGATGGCCGGCCATATGGGCGCGCGCAACCGCACCCAGCAGAATCTCGAGGTCGTTCGCACCGATCCCGAGCGCGGGCTGATCTTCGTCAAGGGCTCGGTGCCGGGCCACAAGGGCAGCTGGGTGCTGGTCAAGGATGCGGTGAAGGTCACGCGTCCGGCCGAGGCGCCCTATCCGGCCGGCCTCAAGGCCGTCGCCAACGCCGACGGCGCCGCCAGCAACGACGCGCCCGCCACCGACGCGCCCGCCGAAGCGGCAGGTGCGGTCGCGGCGACCGAAGGCCAGGAGGGTTGAACGTGAAGGTCAAGGTCAAGACCCTGGACGGCAAGCAGAGCGCCGGCGAGCTCGAGCTCGACGATGCCGTGTTCGGCGTCGAGCCGCGCGCGGACATCCTGCACCGCGTCGTCACCTGGCAGCTCGAGAAGCGCCGCGCACCGACCCGCGCGACCCGCGAGCGCGGCGATGTCGCCCGCACCGGCAAGAAGTTCGGCCGCCAGAAGGGCAGCGGCGGCGCCCGTCACGGCGACCGGCGCGCGCCGATCTTCATCGGCGGCGGCAAGGCGCACGGCGCGCGCGCCCGCACCTTCAGCCCGTCGCTGAACAAGAAGGTGCGCGCGCTCGGCCTCAGGATGGCGCTGTCGGCCAAGGCGAAGGATGGCGCCCTGGTCGTCGTCGACAATCTCGATCTCGCGGAGGCGAAGACCGCCGCGCTCGAAGCCCGGCTCGCCGCGCTCGGGCTCGGCCGTAGCGCGCTCGTCATCGACGGGCCGGCGCTCAACGTCGGCTTCGCCAAGGCTTCGGCCAACCTGCCGGGGGTCGATCTGCTGCCGGCGATCGGCGCCAACGTCTATGATATTCTCAATCACGACACGCTGGTGCTGACCCGCGCCGCGGTCGCATCGCTGGAGGCGCGGTTCAATGGCTAAGGCCAAGCAGCAGGCGCCGGAGGTGTCGATCAATCATTTCGACGTGATCCGCGCTCCGCACATCACCGAGAAATCGACCCTGCTCACCGAGCAGAACGCGGTCGTGTTCAAGGTCGCCAGGGACGCCACCAAGCCGCAGATCAAGGCGGCGGTCGAGGCGCTGTTCAATGTCGAGGTGACCGGCGTCAACACGATCACGGTGAAGGGCAAGACCAAGCGCTGGCGGGGCCGCCCCTACACGCGCTCGGACGTCAAGAAGGCGATCGTGACGCTGGCCGAAGGCCAGTCGATCGACGTCACCACGGGTATCTGAGGCAGCAGCGATGGCACTCAAATCATACAATCCGACGACGTCGTCGCAGCGCGGCCTGATCCTGATCGACAAGTCGGCGCTGTGGAAGGGCAAGCCGGTCAAGACGCTGACCGAGGGCAAGCACCGCACCGGCGGCCGCAACAACAAGGGCCACGTCACGTCGCGCGGCCTTGGCGGCGGTCACAAGCAGAAGTATCGGATCGTCGATTTCAAGCGGCGCAAATGGGACGTGCCGGCCACCGTCGAGCGGCTGGAATATGATCCCAACCGCACCGCCTTCCTGGCGCTGGTCAGGTATGAGGACGGCGAGCTCGCCTATATCCTCGCGCCGCAGCGTCTCGCCCCCGGCGACGCGGTGGTCGCGGGCAAGAAGGTGGACGTCAAGCCGGGCAACGCGATGGAGCTCGGCCAGATGCCGGTCGGCACGATCGTCCACAATGTCGAGATGAAGCCGGGCAAGGGCGGCCAGATCGCGCGCGCCGCGGGCACCTATGTCCAGGTCGTCGGTCGCGACCGCGGCATGGTGATCGTCCGCATGAATTCGGGCGAGCAGCGCTACATCCGGGCCGATTGCATGGGCACGGTGGGCGCGGTCTCCAACCCGGACAACCAGAACCAGAATTTCGCCAAGGCGGGGCGCAGCCGCTGGAAGGGCCGGCGCCCGCTGACCCGCGGCGTCGCCAAGAACCCGGTCGATCACCCGCACGGTGGTGGCGAGGGCCGGACCTCGGGCGGCCGCCACCCGGTCACGCCCTGGGGCAAGTCGACCAAGGGCGCGCGCACGCGCAACAACAAGCGGACCGACAAGATGATCATCCGGTCGCGTCACGCGAAGAAGAAGAGGTAGAAATGGCCCGCTCCGTCTGGAAAGGTCCGTTCGTCGATCTGCATCTGCTGAAGAAGGCGGAGGCGGCGCAGGAAGCCGGTGGCCGCGCGCCGATCAAGACCTGGTCGCGCCGCTCCACCATCCTGCCGCAGTTCGTGGGCCTCACGTTCAACGTCTATAACGGCCGCAAGTTCGTGCCCGTCTCGGTCAGCGAGGAAATGGTCGGCATGAAGCTCGGCGAGTTCGCGCCGACCCGCTATTTCCCGGGCCACGCGGCTGACAGGAAGGGCAAGAGGTAATGGGCAAGCCGAAAGCTCCCCGCCGCGTCGGCGAGAACGAGGCGCTGTCGGTCGGCACGCAGATTCGCGGGTCGGCGCGCAAGCTCAATCTCGTCGCCGGGCTGATCCGCGGCAAGAAGGCCGACGAGGCGATGAACATCCTCGCCTTCTCGCCCAAGGCGATGGCGAAGGAGGTCCGCAAGGTGCTCGCCAGCGCGATCGCCAACGCGGAGAACAATCACAATCTCGACGTCGACGCGCTGGTCGTCGCCGAGGCGAGCGTCGGCAAGAGCCTGACGATGAAGCGTTTCGCGACCCGCGCCCGCGGCCGCTCGACGCGCATCATGAAGCCGTTCAGCCGCGTGCGCATCGTCGTGCGCGAACAGCAGGAAGCTTAAGCCCATGGGTCAGAAAACCTCCCCGATCGGCCTCAGGCTGCAGATCAACCGGACCTGGGACAGCCGCTGGTACGCCGACGGCGACGATTATGGCCGCCTGCTGCTCGAGGATCTCAAGATCCGCGACTATATCCTGAAGTCGCTGCCGCAGGCGGCGATCTCCAAGGTGGTGATCGAGCGGCCGGCGAAGCTGTGCCGCGTGTCGATCTACGCGGCGCGCCCGGGCGTCATCATCGGCAAGAAGGGCGCCGATATCGAGAAGCTGCGCCGGGCGCTGGGGCGGATGACCGGCTCGGACGTCAGCCTCAACATCGTCGAGATCCGCAAGCCCGAGATCGACGCCAGGCTCGTCGCCCAGGGCGTCGCCGACCAGCTCGAGCGGCGCGTCGCCTTCCGCCGGGCGATGAAGCGCGCCGTGCAGTCGGCGCTCCGGCTTGGTGCCGAGGGCATCCGCATCACCTGTTCGGGCCGGCTCGGCGGCGCCGAGATCGCGCGCACCGAATGGTATCGCGAGGGCCGGGTGCCGCTGCACACGCTGCGCGCCAATGTCGATTATGCCGAGGCCGAGGCCCACACCGCTTACGGCGTGTGCGGCGTCAAGGTGTGGATCTTCAAGGGCGAGATTCTCGGCCATGATCCACTCGCCCAGGATCGGCTGATGATGGAGGCGCAGACCTCCGGCGTCCGGCCGGCCCGGGACGATCGCCGCTAACGCCTTGTCGGGATAAGAGAAAATGCTTCAACCGAAACGCACAAAGTTCCGCAAGGCGCACAAGGGCCGCATCCACGGCGACGCCAAGGGCGGCACCGCGCTCAATTTCGGCGCCTTCGGCCTCAAGGCCCTGGAGCCGGAGCGGATCACCGCGCGCCAGATCGAGGCGGCCCGCCGCGCGATCACCCGCCACATCAAGCGCCAGGGGCGCCTGTGGATCCGCATCTTCCCGGACGTGCCCGTCTCCTCCAAGCCCGCCGAGGTCCGCATGGGCTCGGGCAAGGGCTCGCCCGAATATTGGGTGGCGCGGGTGAAGCCCGGCCGCATCCTGTTCGAGCTGGACGGCGTTCCGGGGCCGCTCGCCAGGACCGCGTTCGAGCGCGCCGCGGAGAAGCTGCCGATCAAGACCAAGGTGGTCGCCCGCCTTGGCGAATCGCTGTTTGAGGATGCGTAAGATGGTCAAGATCGACGATCTTCGGAACGAGACCGACGACCAGCTCGTCGAGCGCCTGGCCCAGCTGAAGCGCGAGCAGTTCAACCTGCGCTTCCAGGCCGCGACGAACCAGATCGAGAAGCCCTCGCGCATTCGCGAGGTGCGTCGCGACATCGCCCGCATCAAGACGCTGCAGAACGAGCGCGCCCGCGCCGCCAAAGCGCAGGCCTGAGGAGTTAGACTATGCCAAAGCGCGTCCTGACCGGCACCGTGGTGTCCGACAAGGCCGACAAGACCGTGGTGGTTCGCGTCGAACGGCGGGTGAAGCATCCGCTCTACGGCAAGATCATCCGGCGGTCGAAGAAGTATCACGCTCATGACGAGCGGAATGAATACAAGGCCGGCGAGACGGTCCGCATCGAGGAGACGCGGCCGCTCTCCAGGCTGAAGACCTGGACCGTGCTCGGCCGCGTCGATACGCGCGCGACCCCTGCCACCGCCGCGCCCGGGAAGGGGCGGGCCGGGAAGGCGGACGAAGCTGCCTCCACCGCGGCCGAGGCCGGTGCGGAGTCGGCGCAGGGCTGAGCGGGTGCAACTGATCGCCGGGCCCGTCCCGGTCGAAGTGAAGAGAAGGAATTGGATCGATGATCCAGATGCAGTCGAACCTGGACGTCGCCGACAATAGCGGCGCGAAGCGCGTCCAGTGCATCAAGGTGCTGGGCGGCTCGAAGCGCCGCTTCGCGGGCGTCGGCGACATCATCGTCGTCTCCGTCAAGGAGGCGGCGCCGCGCGGCCGCGTGAAGAAGGGCGACGTCCACAAGGCGGTCATCGTCCGCACCGCCAAGGACATTCACCGCCCGGACGGATCGACGATCCGCTTCGATTCGAACGCGGCCGTCCTCGTCAACAACAATCAGGAGCCGATCGGCACCCGTATCTTCGGTCCGGTCGTCCGCGAGCTGCGCGCGAAGAAGCACATGAAGATCATCAGCCTCGCGCCGGAGGTGCTGTAATGGCGCAGAAGATCAGGAAGGGCGACCGCGTCGTCGTCCTCTCGGGCAAGGACAAGGGCCGCCACGGCACCGTCGTCAGGGCGATGCCGAAGGAAGGCAAGGTCGTGGTCGAGGGGATCAACGTCCACGCCCGTCACACCAAGCCGTCGCAGGCGCGGCCGCAGGGCGGCATCGTGCGCGCCGAGGCGCCGCTGCATGTGTCGAAGGTTGCGATCGAGGATCCCAAGACGGGCAAGCCGACGCGGGTTCGCTTCGAGGAGCGCGATGGAAGAAAGGTCCGGGTCGCGGTCCGGTCCGGGGAGCTGATCGATGGCTGAAGCCAGATATACGCCGCGTCTCAGGCGCGAATATGACGAACGTATCGTGCCCGCGATGATCGAGCGGTTCGGCTACAAGAACCGGCTCGAGGTGCCGCGGCTGGAGAAGATCGTGCTCAACATGGGCGTCGGTGAGGCGACCCAGGACAAGAAGCGCGTCGAGACCGCCGCCGCAGAGATGGAGCTGATCGCTGGCCAGAAGCCGGTGATCACCCGGGCGAAGAAGTCGATCGCGCAGTTCAAGCTGCGCGAGGGGATGCCGATCGGCGTCAAGGTGACGCTTCGGCGCGAGCGCATGTACGAGTTTCTCGATCGCCTGATCACGATCGCGCTGCCGCGCGTGCGCGACTTCCGCGGGCTCAACCCGCGCTCGTTCGACGGTCGCGGCAATTATGCCATGGGTCTCAAGGAGCAGATCGTGTTCCCGGAGATCAACTACGACCGCATCGACAAGGTGCGCGGCATGGACATCATCGTCACCACCACCGCGAAGACGGATGAGGAAGCGCGCGCGCTGCTGCGCCTCTTCAACTTCCCCTTCCCGGCCGAACAGGATCAGAAGCAGGCGGCCTGACGGCGGCGCGCTTCGGAAAGAAGGAAGAGAACTTAAGTCATGGCGAAACTGAGTTCGATCAACAAGAACGAGCGTCGCAAGAAGCTCTCGAAGAAATATGCCGGCCGCTATGCAAGGCTGAAGGCGATCGCGGACGACGAGTCCAGGGACGACACCGAGCGGCTGATCGCGCGGCTGAAGATGGCCGAGATCCCGCGCAACGCGAACCCGACCCGGGTGCGCAACCGCTGCGCGCTCACCGGTCGTTCGCGCGGCTATTACCGCAAGTTCCGGCTGTCGCGCGTCATGCTGCGCGAACTGGGCAACAAGGGGCTGATCCCGGGCCTCACCAAGTCGAGCTGGTAAGGGCAAGCATATGCCGATGACCGATCCTTTGGGTGACATGCTCACCCGTATCCGCAACGGCCAGCAGGCGAAGAAGGACAGCGTCCTCTCGCCGGCGTCGAAGCTGCGCGCCCGCGTCCTCGATGTGCTGGCCCGCGAGGGTTATATCCGCGGCTATTCGGAGGAGCCGATCGGCCGCCACAAGGGCCTGCGGATCGAGCTGAAATATTTCGAGGGCGAGCCGGCGATCCGCCATCTCGCCAGGGTGTCGAAGCCGGGCCGCCGCATCTATTCGGCGGCGAGGGAGCTGCCGCGCGTGCGCAATGGCCTCGGCATTACCATCGTCTCGACGCCGAAGGGCGTTCTGTCCGACGCGGAAGCGCGCCAGCAGAATGTCGGCGGCGAAGTGCTCGCGGAGGTGTTCTGATGTCCCGCATCGGGAAGAGGCCGGTGGAGCTGCCGAGCGGCGTCACCGCGACGGCGGAAGGGGGCGTGCTTTCGGTGAAGGGGCCGAAGGGCACCCTTTCGCTCGCCATGGCGGACGATATCTCCTACGAGATCGGCGACGGCGCCATCGCGGTGCGACCGGCCAATGACACCAAGCGCGCCCGCTCCTTCTGGGGCATGCAGCGCACACTGGTGCAGAATCTCGTGACCGGGGTCAGCGAAGGCTTCACCAAGACGCTCGAGATCAGCGGCGTCGGCTACCGCGCCGCCGCCCAGGGCCGGAACCTGCGCCTGCAGCTCGGCTTCAGCCACGACGTCAACATCGCGGTGCCCGACGGGCTCGAGGTCAAGACGCCCGATCCCAACACGGTCGAGATCAGCGGCATCGATCGCCAGAAGGTCGGCCAGCTCGCCGCCGAGATCCGGCGCTGGCGCAAGCCGGAGCCCTACAAGGGCAAGGGCATCAGGTATCGCGGCGAATATATTTTCCGCAAGGAAGGCAAGAAGAAGTAGCCATGGCGAAGATCACCCCCTTCCAGAAGCGCCGTCAGCGGGTGCGCGCGTCGCTTCGCGTCCACGCCGGCGGCCGGCCGCGCCTGTCGGTGCACCGCTCCGGGCGCCACATCTACGCCCAGGTCATCGTCGATCGCGAGGGGCGCACGGTTGCTGCCGCCTCGACGCTCGAGAAGGAGGCGCGCGGCAACACCGGCGCCACCGTCGCGTCGGCGCGGGAGGTCGGTCGCCGGATCGCCGAGCGCGCGAGGGCGGCCGGGATCAGCAAGGTCGTGTTCGATCGCGGCGGCTTCATCTTCCACGGGCGCGTGAAGGCGCTCGCCGATGCCGCTCGTGAAGCCGGATTGGAGTTTTAAATGGCTGACGAAACCAACCAGAAGCCGGAAAGCCAGGTGGCGCCCGAGGCGGCCGCGGCCCCGGTCCCGGCCCCGGCCCAGGCGCCTGCCGAGGGCGGCGAGCGTCCCGAGGGTCGCGGCTCGCGCGGTCCGCGCGGCGGACGTGGTCGCGGCGATCGCGGCGGGCGCGGCCGGCGCGACGATCGCCGTGGCGGCCCCGGCCGCGACGATGATGGCGGCGAGGAGCTGATCGAGAAGCTCGTCCACATCAACCGCGTCTCGAAGACGGTGAAGGGCGGCAAGCGCTTCGGCTTCGCCGCGCTGGTCGTCGTCGGCGATGGCAAGGGCCGGGCCGGCTTCGGCCATGGCAAGGCGCGCGAGGTGCCCGAGGCGATCTCCAAGGCGACCGCCGCGGCGAAGAAGGCGATGATGCGCGTCCCGCTCCGCGAGGGCCGCACGCTGCACCATGACGGCATCGGCCATTTCGGCGCCGGGCGCGTCTATGTCCGCTCGGCGCCGGCCGGCACCGGCATCATCGCCGGTGGCCCGATGCGCGCCGTGTTCGAGAGCCTGGGCGTGGCCGACGTCGTCACCAAGTCGGTCGGCACCTCCAATCCCTACAACATGATCCGCGCGACCTTCGAGGCGCTGCGCGAGCAGACCTCGCCGAAGAGCGTCGCGCAGCGTCGCAGCCGGAAGATCGCGGACCTGATCGCGCGGCGCGAGGGCCTCTCCCCGGCCGAGGCCCAGGCCGAGGCCGAAGCGGTCGCGGAGTAAGTGAAGATGGCGAAGATCAAGATCACCCAGACCGGTTCGCCGATCCGCCGCACCGCCGACCAGCGCAAGACGTTGATCGGCCTGGGGCTGGGCAAGATGCACCGGACGGTCGAGCTCGACGACACCCCCGAGGTGCGCGGCATGATCCGCAAGGTGCAGCACATGGTGACGGTCGAAGGCTGACGGCGCCGGGCTGCGCGAGCAGCCAGGAGCTCGACGGCCCTCGCCATCGGCGTTCCGGCCCTCTCCCTCGCGGAGAGGAAGACATGAAACAGCGCGACAAGAGCGAAAGCGAGTGCAGACAGGATGAAACTCAACGACCTCCGCGATAACCAGGGCGCCCGCAAGGCGCGCGTCCGCGTCGGCCGGGGCATCGGCTCGGGCAAGGGCAAGACCGGCGGCCGCGGCCAGAAGGGCCAGAAGAGCCGCTCGGGTGTCTCGGTCTTCGGCTTCGAGGGCGGCCAGATGCCGCTCCACATGCGGCTGCCGAAGCGCGGCTTCAACAACATCTTCGCCAAGGACTATGCCGAGGTGAACGTCGGCGCGATCCAGAAGGCGATCGACGCCGGCAAGCTCGATGCCAAGGCGACGCTCGACCATGACGCGCTGAAGGCCGCGGGCCTCGCGCGCGGCGGCAAGGACGGCGTGCGCGTGCTCGGCAAGGGCGAATTGAAGGCGAAGCTCGCCCTCAAGGTCGCCGGCGTCTCGGCCGGCGCGCGCGCCGCGATCGAGAAGGCGGGCGGTTCGATCGAGCTGATCGAGCTCGTGCCGGCCGCCGAGAAGGCCGCCGCGAGGAAGGGCAAGGGCAAGCGCGGCGCGAAGGCCGAAGCCTGATCCGCCGCCGCGCGCCGGCGGCAGGCTGACAAGCTTGCGTCGGTCACTATATGAGGGCGGCGGGCGGCCAGGCCGGCCCCCTCCCGCCGCTTCGTCGGCAAGAAGGTTTGGAGATCCATGGCAAGTGCAGCCGACCGGATGGCAGCAACGCTGAACCTGGCGAATTTCGCCAAGGCGACGGAGCTGAAGAAGCGACTCTGGTTCACGCTGGGCGCGCTGGTCATCTTCCGCCTGCTGTCCTTCGTGCCGCTGCCCGGCATCGATCCGCGCGCCTTCGAGGTGCTGTTTCAGTCGACCCAGGGCGGCGTGCTCGATTTCTTCAACATGTTCTCGGGCGGCGCGCTCGAGCGCATGTCGGTGATCGCGCTCGGCGTGATGCCCTACATCACCGCCTCGATCGTGATGCAGCTCGCCACCTCGATCTCGCCGCAGCTCGCGGCGCTCAAGAAGGAAGGCGAGAGCGGGCGCAAGAAGATCAACCAGTATACGCGCTACGGCACGGTCTTCCTGTGCGTCATCCAGGGCTACATGCTCGCCGTCGGCCTCGAAAGCTGGGGCGCCAGCCAGGGCCAGCAGGCGGTGATCGATCCCGGCATGATGTTCCGCATCACCACCGTCATCTCGATGGTCGGCGGCACGATGTTCCTGATGTGGCTCGGCGAGCAGATCACCAGCCGCGGCGTCGGCAACGGCGTCAGCCTGATCATCATGGCCGGCATCGTCGCCAACATGCCGCAGGTGCTCACCCAGTTGTTCGAGGGCGGCCGAACCGGCAGCATGGACCCGTTCGTGATCATCTCGATCATCGTCGTCGCGGTCGTCCTCGTCCTGTTCATCTGCTTCATGGAGCTCGCCCAGCGTCGGGTGCTGATCCAGTATCCGAAGCGCCAGACGGCGCGCGGCCAGATCCAGCAGGAGCGCTCGCACCTGCCGCTCAAGGTCAACAGCGCCAACGTGATCCCGCCGATCTTCGCGTCGTCGCTGCTGCTGATGCCGCTCACGATCGCGCAGTTCGCCGGCCAGGGCCAGACCGGCGATACCTGGTGGAGCGAGTTCGTGATCACGATCTCGACCTCGCTCAGCCACGGCTCGCCGCTCTATATGCTGCTCTACGGCGCCGGCATCGTCTTCTTCACCTTCTTCTATACCACGGTCGTGTTCAATCCCGAGGAAACGGCCGAGAATCTCAAGAAATATGGCGGCTTCATCCCCGGCATCCGTCCGGGCAAGCGCACCGAGGAATATCTCGATTACGTACTGACGCGGATCACCGTGATCGGCGCGGCCTATCTGACCGCGATCTGCCTCATACCGGAATTCCTGATCGCGCGGATGGGCATTCCCTTCTACCTGGGCGGCACCAGCCTGCTCATCGTCGTCAACGTCACGATGGATACGGTCACCCAGATCCAGAGCCACCTGATGGCACACCAATATGGTGACCTCATCAAGAAGGCGAAGTTGAAGGGCGCGGGGCTGCGCCGCTAGCCGCGCGCGCCCGAAGCAAGGGGACGCCGACATGAACATCATCCTGCTCGGCCCGCCGGGCGCCGGCAAGGGCACGCAGGCGAGCCGGCTCGTCGAGGATCGCGGCATGGTCCAGCTCTCGACGGGCAACATGCTGCGCGCCGCCGTCGCGGCCGGGACCGAGATCGGCCGCAAGGCGCAGGCGATCATGGAGGCGGGCGGGCTCGTCTCCGACGATATCGTCAACGCCCTGATCGACGAGAAGCTGGCCGGGCTCGCGGCGGAGCAGGGCGTCATCTTCGACGGCTATCCCCGCACCCGCGGCCAGGCGGAATCGCTCGACCGGCTGCTCGCCGCGCACGGCCGCAAGCTCGACGCCGTGATCGAGCTCGAGGTGGACGAGGAGGCGCTGGTCGATCGCATCTCCGGCCGCTTCACCTGCGCCAGCTGCGGCGAGGGCTATCACGATCGCCACAAGCGGCCGCAGGTGGACGGCGTCTGCGACGCCTGCGGTTCGACCGAGTTCAAGCGTCGGCCCGACGACAATGCGGAGACGGTGCGCACGCGCCTGGCCGAATATCGCGCCAAGACCGCGCCGATCCTGCCCTTCTACGAGGAGCGGGGGCTGGTGCGCCGTGTCGACGGCATGGCCCCGATCGCCGAGGTCGGCGCCGCGATCGACGACGCGCTGGACGGCGCGGCCGCCGGCTAGCTTTCGCCGCCGCCGACGCTCTCCTTCACCCACTGCGCATAGGGCGGAAAGGCGCGCTCGATCGGCCATAGCGCGATCGCCGGCACTTCATAGCTGTGCAGCGCGGCCAGCCGCTCGATCAGTCGCTCGGCCATGTCGGCGCGCGTCTTGAACAGCGCCGGCACTTCGCTGGCCTCCTCGATCCCGCCCCGCCAGCGATAGACCGACCGGCAGGGGGCGAGAATGTTGACGCAGGCGGCGAGCCCTTCTTCGACCATCGCCCGCCCGATCCGCCGCGCCTCCGCCTCCTCGGCGAAAACCGCATAGACGGTCGCGATGGCGGGCGCGCCGGTCATGGCCGTGGTTCGCCGATGCGGTGCGACGCCGACACCATCGCGCCGAGCAGCAGCACCGCCATGCCCTGGTGCGCGACCGCGATGTCGATCTTGACGCCGGAGAGCAGCGTCAGGATGCCGAGGACGATCTGGACCGAGACGGTGCCGACGAGCGCCGTTGCCTCGAGCCGCAGCCCGCGCGCCCAGGCCCTTGCCGCCAGCCACAGCGCGAAGGCGGCGACGACGAAGGCGAGCCAGCGGTGGACGAACTGCACCACGATCGGATTGTCGACAAGGTTGCGGGTGAAGGGCTCCAGCATCGGCGTGCCGGCCGGGAACCATTGTTCGCCCATCATCGGCCAGGTCGGGAAGGCGTAGCCGGCGCGCAACCCGGCGACATAGGCACCGAACAGGAGCTGCAGCGCGAGCGCGCACAGCGCCCAGATGCCGAGCAAGGGCATCCGCGCGCGCGCATGGCGGAGGTCGAGCGCGACCCAGATCGTCGCCGAATAGATGAGCAGGGCGGTGAGCAGGTGGACGGCGAGCCGCACGTGGCTCACCTCGGGCCGGTCGATCAGGCCCGAATAGACCATCCACCAGCCGATCGCGCCCTGCAGCCCACCGAGCGCGAGGATGCCGGCGAGCTTCCAGCCATAGCCGCGCGGAATCGCGCGTCGCCACCAGAACCACAGCAGGGGCAGGGCGAAGGCGAGCCCGATCAGCCGGCCGAGCAGCCGGTGCACATATTCCCAGAAATAGATCGTCTTGAAGTCTTCGAGGTCCATGCCGCTGTTGAGCTGGCGATATTGCGGGGTTGCCTGATAGGCTTCGAACTCCGCCCGCCATTCCGCCTCGCCGAGCGGCGGGAGGATCCCGGTCACCGGCTCCCAGCGCACGATCGAGAGGCCGGACTCGGTCAGCCGCGTGATCCCGCCGACGATCACCATCAGGAAAATGAGCGCGGCGATGAAGATCAGCCAGTTTGAAATCGCGCGCGGCTTCGGCGCGGCGGCGGCGGGACGGTGCAGCATGGCCGCCCTATGGCCGAGCCGGCGTCGAAAGCCAATATCGAGCACCGGCGCCCTCCCCAGACAAGCGCAACGGCGTCAACGATCTGGCGTATATGCACTGTACAAACCCAAACGAATGAGGTAGAGATACGGACACAGGGAGAAACCGATGTCCGTTCTGTCTCAGCCTCACTTTCACGATGAAGCCGCCGCCTTCGCCTATCTCGAAAGCATCGTGTGGGCGAACGGCACGGTCTGCCCGCATTGCGGCGCTGTGGGCGGCCGGGTCTATGATCTGTCCGGCGTTCGCGGCAAGCGGAGCAAGAAGAGCCCCGAAGGCGCGCTCCGCTACGGCCTGAAAAAGTGTGGCGAGTGCCGCAAACAGTTCACCGCCAAGGTCGGCACGGTGTTCGAGCACGCGCGGATGCCGCTCCACAAGATGCTCCAAGCGGTCCACCTAATGGTGTCGAGCAAGAAGGGCATTTCCGCGCACCAGCTCCACCGCATTCTGGAGGTGCAATACAAGTCCGCGTGGTTCCTGGCCCATCGCATCCGCGAGGCGATGCGTTCCGGCGACCTCGCGCCGTTCGGCTCCGGCGGCGGCATTGTGGAGGCCGACGAGACGTTCATCGGCGTCGAGCCCTATGCCAAGGAATATGGCTTCAAGGCCGCCTATCATCACAAGATGAAGGTGCTGGCGCTGGTCGATCGCTCCACCGGCCGCAGCCGCGCCTTCGTGGTCGATCATGTTGCCGCCGACGTTATCAAGCCGATCCTTCGCGAGAACATCGCCCGCGAAGCCCGGATGATGACCGACGAAGGCACCGTCTATCGCCTTCTCCGCCGCGATTTCGCCGGCCATGATACGGTTCGCCACAAGGCGGGCGAATATGTCCGTCTCGCCGATCGGGCGGTCCACACCAATACGATCGAGGGCTATTTCTCGATCTTCAAGCGTGGCATGGAGGGTGTCTATCAGCACTGTGGCAAGCCGCACCTCCACCGCTATCTCGCCGAGTTCGATTTCCGCTATTCCCACCGCGCCGCCAACGGGATCGGCGATTTGGAGCGGGCGCGCGAGGCGCTGAAGGGCATCGCTGGTAAGCGGCTTACTTATGCAAGGCCTGACGAGCAACGCCAAGCCAGAGAGGGCCGGACCTCGGCCTAAGCGCAATCAGCGGTGGATAACCAAACGCCACCGCAATCGACAATGGTCTAGCTCAAGCGATTCCGATAGGCGTAGCGCTGCACCATGGGCGTCAGTGACTGAAGCGGCACCAACGCCGCCACCTGCCGCAGAAGTGCCGCCGTATCCTGATGGAGTGACTGATCATAGACGGAGAATTTATGAACCTCGTCCTGTTCGCCCACGTCGCCGAAGGTGGCATAATTCGAGTTGATCGAATTGCCATTCTGCACGACCGACTTGATCAGGATGAGGCTTTCTTGCCGGACCGCAAAATCGACTGTCCATAGGTGCCCACTCCGTCCCCGGTGCTCGAATTCGCGACCAATGCTCGACACAGGAACCGAACGCTTCAACCCTTCATAAATGGCATCGCGAAGACTGCTTTCCGAACGTGACACGGCGGCCTCGACGGCGAGCCGGGCGGCCATTGCGGAAGCATTTGAGACAGCAAGGATTGCCGGATAAAGCCATGCCTGATCGGGCGGTTCCGCGATAAGCGTTCCGTTACGAACAAGAACAGAATGGCGCTTGCCAGCTTGCTCTAGCGCGCCCTGCCATCCTCGCCCATGGACAAGGGCCGACCGCATAGCGCCACCCGCGTCATGGACGTAAAAGCCTGCCCGACGCTTAGAAACATAGACCCTCACTGGATCCGACGAAGGATACAGGCAGTGTGTCCGAAATTCTGCTCCATGCTGGGTGTCGAGACACTGCACGGAGCTAGTCAGCAAGGGCAACAGCTCTTCGCAAATCATGGGAAGCGCTCCGCGAAAAGTCCTGCCTGTCGCGGCGGCTCGCATCCGATTCGCTGCGATGGCTCGACGTGGATATTCAACTCGTGAGCGGCGACCTCAAGCGCCCGGATAAATAAGGTGTCGCCGATTTCGACCGGTTTGCGGAGCGGCAATTGGCCAAATCCGTTCTCCACTACGAACTGGCGATTTTCGGGCCAGGGATGCGCGTGTGGACCGCAGACACGCGGCGGCAACCCGGCGGCGAGCCCGGCATAGTCATTCCACTTGCACTCACTGTGCGGCACGATGTCCACCCGATAGATCGGTTGCTTGCGGAATACGGCCGTTATTGACGGGTGCGTTAAGGCCGCGTTGATCGTGAAAACGAGCTCGGCCTGCTGGACTTGGAGCGCGTCGAGCACACCCCAGCGCGTCGACCAGTTCCAGCCATGGTTTTGGTTCCACTCGGGCAGGAAGCCGTCGAGCGTCTTGTAGCCGGCAATGAAGGCGTCGACTTCCTCGACTGTTGGGTCGGCCATATCCGGCTAGACACGACGCCAGGGCGCGAGAGTCAATAATGACGCTCATTGGGTCCCCTCTAAGAAACCTTCGCGGATCGCGCTCCGAACACCCTCTTCCACCATCGTTCGGATCACGGCGACAACATCGGAGCCATGTGTTCCGCGCGCAGCCAATTGCTCCAGATAACCCACCGTGGCCGCCGCGAGCGTGATGTTCTTCCGAATGGTTTCGCATTTCCCCTGAGCCACAGAGCTAGTCTAGCACAGGCACGAATTCGTTACAAATTCGTGCCTGTGTGTGCGTCGAGCGGCAAATGGTGCTATTGGGGGTTATGACCAAGCTAGAACCCTCGCAGCTCGACAAGTTCAAGCAGGCCGCCCGCGACCTCGAATGCGACGATGACGAAGCGCGGTTCCGCGCGCGCGTGGGGAAGCTGGTGAAGCAGAAGCCGGGGGAGAAAAAAGAGTGAGGCTGGCGCTCGCAGCACTCTTAGCGGGGCAATCAGCGCCGCCGCCTGTCGTCTCGACCGTCATCCCCAACACCGAAGCCATGGCCGACGCGCAGGCATGCGAACGCCTTCGGGCGACCGCGCGGGAGGTAACCGCCGAATTGCCGATGATGATTGACACCGTGACGCGACTCGACGGCATGTCGGTCATCTGCTCGCTTCGCGCTGTCACGTGGAATAAGTTCATCCGCGCGGACATGTCGGAAATGCGCGAGGGTTGGCAAAACAGGAAGCAGGCCCAGTTCAATGGGATAATCTGCGGCAATGCCTCATTCGTTCCGCTCGCCCGAAGAGGGTGGCGTTTCACCCAAAACCTAACATTTCAAAGCGGTGAGCGCATCATCATGGATGCCGACTGCCCGGCCGATTAAGCGGATTCGGGCGGGTTTGTAAAATACACATACGCCAACGATCTGCAAAATGATATATTGTAACTTCGTGACGCCCTTCCTATAGAAGGGCCGTTCCCGAAAGGAGTTGCATGTTCGCGGGCGCGATCCGAGGTTCGACGATTGACCGGCTGGCCATCGGCCTGTCGGGCCTGTGCCTCGTCCATTGCGTGGCGAGCGCGGTGCTGCTCGCACTGCTGGCATCGGCGGGTGGAGTGCTGCTCCACCCGGCCTTCCACGAGGTCGGCCTCAGCCTCGCCATCCTGCTCGGGGCGATCGGCCTCGGCCGCGGCATGCTGCAGCACGGCTTCATGCTGCCCTCCGCGATCGGCGGGCTCGGGCTCGGCATGATGGCCGGCGCGCTCACGCTCGGCCACGGCGGCGGCGAGACGCTCTTTTCGGTGCTCGGCGTCCTCACCCTCGCCCTTGGCCACGACCTCAACCGCCGCGCCGTGATCTGAGCCCGCCGGCGCGCCGCGGCCGGACCTATGGGCGCGCGCTCGGCCCGCGTGCGTGCCACGGCTCCTGCGTGCGCGTGACCGACATCAGGTCGGCGGGGAAGCACCGCTCCTGGATCGCCCGCACGTCGTCGAGCGAGCCGCGCAGCCAGCGGTCGTAATCCTCCTCGAGCAGCAGCACCGGCATGCGATCGTGCACCGGCCGCACCGCCTCGTTGCAGCCAGTCATCAGGCCGGCATAGACCGGCCCCCATTCAGGGCTGGTCTTCCACATGCCCGCCCAGGCAAGGATCGGCTGGCCGCCGAGGCCGAACCAGGTCCGCGTCTTCGCGCCGGGCGTGCCTTCCGCTTCGCAAAAGCCGCTCATCGGAATGAGGCAGCGATGCTCCGGGCGGGGCGCGATGAAGCGCCACATGAAGCTGCCGAGGTCGGCGATATTGTTCACCGGCCGGGGCTTGACCGGCTGCCCCGTGCGCTTGCTCCTGCGGGGCAGGGGAAAGCCCCAGGTCATGCTGGCGAGAAGCCGCCGTCCGCCCTCCTCGCGCACCACCATGCCGCGCCCGCCCGGATAGACCTCCGCCTCGCCGACGTTGAAGTTGATCGGTAGCTGCGCCTTGAAGGCGGCGGCGACCGCATCGGGCGTCTGCCGCAACGTGTAGAGGTTGCACATCGGGCGAGGATAGCAGGGGCGGCCGGTTTGTCAGCCGCCGTGCGAGCGGCATGCCGCGGCCTCGCCGGGCCGGATCGACATTTCAGCAGGCGATCCCTCTCCATCGAGGGAAGGCGCCGGGGCGGGGAGGGGGGAGGTCTCGCGCGAGCCGGCGCATTGCCGCCCAATTCCCTCGCCACCCGGCGCCGGCTGGGCGTCGCCTCGCCGAGGCTGCCTAGTTGCCCTCCGAGGGCAGAGATGGCTCGGATCCCGATCCGTCGCGGGCCGCCTCGTCCGCCTCGCCATAGAGCCGGTCGAGATAATGGTTGGCGAGCTCGTAATGGACCTTGACGGCGCGGGGATCCTTGGCGTTGCGGGCGAGTTCGAGCTGGGCTTCGGCGCGCTGCTCGAGGTCGGCGGAATCGTCGGGCGACATTCGTCGGTTCACTCCATTGCAGTGGACCGGAGACAAGGCCCCCTCCGGCAACATCATGAAAATCCGCGAAAAGGCGGCAGGTTCCCCGTAGAAACCACAGGTCGCCGCAGCCGCGAACGGTTCATCGCATAGGTGGAGCGAGCGGGGCGGGCGAGCGGCGGCTAAGCCCTGGCGACGGCGGCGCCGCGGGGTCGTGCCGCGCGTCGCCGCTCCCCGGTGTGTCGCATCGTCCGGCGCCCCCACGAAGCCTTGCTTCCTTGGCGGGATTCAGTCTCGCCGCGCGCCAGGCGGGGAGCCGGGACCGCCGCTCGTATCGGGCTCAGCGGACCCGGGGGCCGCCGAAGGGAAGCGGCGGCGGGGGCTTGCGGTCGCGGCGCGGGAGCTGCGCCTGATAAGCGACGCCGCAATGCTCGACGCAATAGGGGAAGCCCGGATTGGCCGGCTTGCCGCAGAAGTAGAAGTCCGGTTCGCCCGGATGACCGATCGGCCACTTGCAGATGCGGTCGTTGAGGTCGAGCAGGCTCGTCTTGTCGGCGACTTCGGGGCTCGGCTTGGCCGGCACGAGCCGGCGCGGCGGCGCCGGCGGGATCGGCGCCTGCTGATCGCCTGGACCCTGGCGGACGAAGCCGCCCGGCCCGATCGAGCGGATCACCGGCTGCTGGGGAGCGGGCGCGGCGGGAGCCGCGGCGACGGGCGCGGCGGGCGGTTGCGGCGCGGCGGGCGCTGCCTGCGTGGCCGCGCGCGGATCGGCGGGCTTCGCCTTCGCCTTCTCGATCGCGGGCTTCGTCCTGGCCTTCGGCGCCGGCGCGGCCTCGCCCTCGTTCGGCTTGACCGGCGACGGGCGCGACTGGAGGCCGAGCCGGTGCGCCTTGCCGATCACCGCGTTGCGCGAGACGCCGCCGAGCTCCTCGGCGATCTGGCTGGCGGTGATGCCCCGGCTCCAAAGCTCCTTCAGGCGCTCGATTCTCTCGTCCGTCCAAGACATCGTGACTTCGCTTCCTTGTCGGGCTTGCCCGCGGGGGCCGGCGCGATTAGCGACGCGGCATGAGCGAGCGACAGCCTTCGAACTGGGTCCGCGCCGACCCGGGCGTTCCGGTGATCCGCAACGTCAATTGGGGCGGCCTTGCGACGCTCTATGTGAAGGAGGTGCGGCGTTTCTTCAAGGTCCAGCTGCAGACGATCTGGGCGCCGGCGGTCACGACGATGCTGTTTCTGGTCATTTTCACGGTCGCGCTCGGCCGCGCCGGACGGACGGTGATGGGGGTCGACTTCGCCGATTTCATCGCGCCCGGCCTGATCGTGATGGCGATGCTGCAGAACGCCTTCGCCAATTCGAGCTTCTCGCTGCTGGTCGGCAAGATCCAGGGCACGATCGTCGACTACCTGATGCCGCCGCTGTCGACCGGCGAGCTGATCGCGGGCCTGATCGCCGCCGCGGTCACGCGCGCCTTCCTGGTGGGGCTGGCGGTATGGGCGGCAATGGTCGCCTGGCCGGACGTCAGCGTCGCGCCGCGCCATTTCGGCGCGGTCCTGTGGTTCGGCCTGATGGGATCGGTGATGCTCGGCTTCCTCGGCCTGGTCACCTCGATCTGGGCGGAAAAATTCGATCACGCCGCGGCGGTGACCAATTTCGTGGTCGCGCCGCTGTCGCTGCTTTCCGGCACCTTCTACTCGATCGAATCGCTCGCGTCCGCCTTTCGCGCGGCGAGCCACGCCAACCCGTTCTTCTACGTGATCTCGGGCTTCCGCTACGGCTTCCTCGGCACCGCCGATTCGCCGGTCCAGTTCGGCGCGGTGCTGCTGCTCGCGATCAATATCGGGCTCGGTGCATTGTGCTACGCGCTGCTGCGCCGGGGCTGGAAGATCAAATCCTGAGCCGCGCCGGTTCGTTCAGACAAATCGCGACAATTATGAACGGATTCTGTCGCGGGCGTTCAGCCGCCGCGCAGCGGCACGGGCATAATCCGGCCGTGCCACAGTGCACAGGAGTCACGAAGATGCGCAAGTTCATCATCACCCTTGCCATAGCCACCGCGTCGGTCGGCGTCGCCGCGCCCGCTTCGGCCCAGGCCTGGCGGCTGCATCCCCAGGCGGCGGTGCAGATCCGGCAGGACATCAACCAGCTGGAGCGGCAGATCCTGCGCGCGCAGCAGCGCCGCGCCATCTCGCCGCGCGAGGCGGCGAGCCTGCGCCGCGAGGCCGCGCAGGTCCGCCGCAACTA
Source organism: Sphingomonadales bacterium (assembly GCA_040255785.1). GTDB lineage: Bacteria > Pseudomonadota > Alphaproteobacteria > Sphingomonadales > Sphingomonadaceae > Allosphingosinicella. The sequence continues at coordinate 56,266 of JBDZVR010000004.1, read as the reverse complement.
CCAGATCTACCACCGCGGCGGGCTCAACCGCATGGAGGTGCGCAACCTCCAGCGCCAGGTGAACAACCTGCGCGTGCGGCTGCGGCTGGAGCAGCGTGACTGGGATCGCTGGCCCGGTCATCGCCGCTGAGCGGGCGAGCAGGCGAGGGGGCGGGCGGGCGCCGCGTTCGTTGACGCGGCGCCCCTCGAATCTCTATAGCAGGAATAGAGAAGGCGGCCCTCCCGTTCGCCTCTTGTCCACCCGCCTGGAGAAGCCCGATGACCATCACCCCGCTCATGCCTGTCTATCCGCGATCGCCGGTGCGGCCGGTGCGCGGCGAGGGGGTCTGGCTCTATGGCGAGAAGGGCGAGAAATATCTCGATTTCGCGAGCGGCATCGCGGTCAACCTGCTTGGCCACGGCCATCCGCACCTCACCAGCGCAATCCAGAAGCAGGCCGAGACGCTGATCCACGTCTCCAACCTCTACGGCAGCCCGCAGGGCGAGACGCTGGCGACGCGGCTCACCAGGCTCACCTTCGCCGATACCGTCTTCTTCACCAATTCCGGCGCCGAGGCGGTGGAATGCGCGATCAAGACCGCGCGCCGCTATCATCACCATCACGGCCGCCCGGAGAAGCACGAGCTGATCACCTTCACCAGCGCCTTCCACGGCCGCACGCTCGGCACGATCAGCGCGACCAACCAGGACAAGCTGCGCGATGGCTTCGCGCCGCTGCTGCCGGGCTTTCGCGTCGTCGAGTTCGACAATCTCGAGGCGGCGAAGGGCGCGATGAACGAGCATACCGCCGGCTTCCTGGTCGAGCCGATCCAGGGCGAGGGCGGCATCCGCCCGGCCAGCCAGGACTTCCTCAAGGGGCTGCGCCAGCTCGCCGACGAGAACGACCTGCTGCTGGTGCTCGACGAGGTCCAGTGCGGCTATGCCCGCACCGGCAAGCTCTTCGCGCACGAACATTACGGCATCACCCCCGATATCATGGCGGTCGCGAAGGGCATTGCCGGCGGCTTCCCGATGGGCGCCTGCCTCGCCACCGAAAAGGCCGCGGCCGGCATGACCTTCGGTAGCCATGGCTCGACCTATGGCGGCAACCCGCTCGCCTGCGCCGCCGCCGAGGCGGTGCTCGATGTCGTCGCCAATGACGAGTTCCTCGCCCATGTGACGCGGATGAGCGAGCGGCTGCGCGGCGCGCTCGAGCAGATGATTCCCAATCACGATCACCTGTTCGAGGCGGTGCGCGGAATCGGCCTGATGCTGGGCATCAAGATGAAGGTGGAGAGCCGGCCCTTCGTGAACTACCTGCGCGAGCACGGCCTGCTGACGGTTGCTGCCGGCGACAATGTCGTGCGCGTGCTGCCGCCGCTGATCATCGAGGACGCCCATGTCGCCGAATTCGTCGAGCGTCTCTCCAGGGCCGCCGCGCGCTACGAGGTGCCGGCGGCGTAGCAGAGGGACAGCGACCCGCGCCGCCGCCGCCGCGCGCCCGCTAATCCTTCGCGCCCCGCCAGCACGACCGAGGCTCGCGCCGGTTCGATCGCTTCGTCGGGGCCGGGCCGATCATGGACGCCGAAGCGCGCCTGGCACGGCCGATCGGCAGCCGTGGCGCGGCGTCCCTTGACCCCGCCGCCGTCGTCGCCACATCGGCATCATGGCCTCCTCCCCTCAATCGCTTGGCGCGGCGATCGATGTCGCGGTCGGCTTCGCCCTGCCGGCGCGTCACGCGCGCGGGCGGCTCGTCCGGCTCGGCCCCGTGCTCGACGAGATCCTTGCCGCGCACGCCTATCCGGCCCCGATCGCGCGGCTTCTCGCCGATGCGCTGGTGCTCGCCGCCCTGCTCGGCGCGACGCTGAAGGACAGAAAGGGGCAGCTCACCTTGCAGGCGCAGACCGAGGCCGGGATCGTCGACCTGCTCGTATGCGACTATCGCGGCGGCGCGCTGCGCGGCTATGTCCGCTTCGATGCGGCGCGGCTCGCCGCGGATCCCCAGCCGTCGCTCGAGGCGCTGTTCGGCAAGGGCTATCTCGCCGTCACCTTCGACCAGGCGGTGACCGGGGAGCGCTACCAGGGCATCGTGCCGCTGGAGGGCGCCGGGCTCGCCGAGGCGGCGCAGCATTTCTTCGCCCAGTCCGAGCAGATTCCGAGCGTGGTGCGGCTCGCGGTCGACGATACCGGCCACGTCGCCGGCGGCCTGTTGCTCCAGCACTTGCCCGAGGGCGAGCAGGGGCGCGAGCGGCTGCATGTACGGGGCGATCATCCCGAATGGGATCATGCCCGCATCCTCGCCGAGACGGTGCGCGAGAGCGAGCTCGCCGACCGCGACCTTTCGCTCGATACATTGCTGTGGCGCCTCTTCCACGAGGAAGAGGAGGTGCGCGTGCTGAGCGAGGTGAAGCTCAGCCGCGGCTGCCGTTGCAACATCGAGCATATTCGCGGCGTGCTCGCCCGCTTTTCGGTCGAGGACCGCGCCGCGATGGCCGGCGAGGACGGCGTGATCACGGTCGATTGCGAATTCTGCGCGCGCGCCTTTCCGATCGTCGCCGCCGATCTCGACGAGTGAGCGCCGGCCGCGACGCCCCGCCGCCGCCGATTTTCCGCCCCATTTGCACGGCAGGAGTCGCGGGTAGGCCGCGGGGGTTCGGCCGCTCGGGACGCGACGGCGATGACGATGCGATTTCCTGGCCGGGCGGCGATGCTCGGCGTGATCCTGCTGGGGACGACGGCGATGCAGCCGGCACGTGCGCCGCTGCCGCTGCTCGACGGGCTGGAGCCGGGGCGTTGGGAGCTGCGCGGCGAGGGCAATGCCATGATCGGCGCGGTCTGCCTCGGCGATCCCGCCCAGCTCGTCCAGGTCCAGCATTCGGGCCAGAACTGTCGCCACCTGCTGCTCACCGCTGACCGGCGCAGCCTCGCCGTTCGCTACACCTGCCCCGGCACCGGCTTCGGGCGGACCAATATCCTGGTGGAAACGCCGCGACTCGCGCGCATCGACAGCCAGGGAATCGCCGGCGGCGTCCCGTTCCAGATGCGCCTGGAGGCGCGCCGGACCGGCCCCTGCCGTTGACGCGCCCCATGGTTGCCGGGCAGCGTTAACGGCTCCTTTACCATGCCGCGCTAGTTGGGGGGCGTGCCGGGATTTGGCACGCTTTCCTCCCTAGCAGGCTCCGAGCCTGAACTGGGCCGCCACTCGCAAGAGGGCGGCCCGTTCTTTTTGGCCGGGATCGCTCTATATGCGCGGCCATGGCTGGCTCTCCCCTTGGCGTCGTGCTGCTCTCGGGCGGCCTCGATTCGATGGTCGTCGGCGGTCTCGCGCGCGAAGCCGGCTACCGGCTGATCGCGCTCACCGTGGATTATAACCAGCGCCATCGCGTCGAGCTCGAGGCGGCGGCGCGGATCGCCGCGCATCTCGGCGTCGAGCGACACGTCCTGTTGCCGCTCGATCTCACCCGGTTCGGTGGCTCGGCACTGACCGACGAGATCGCGGTGCCCAAGGACGGGCCGGGGGAGGGGATCCCGATCACTTACGTGCCGGCCCGCAACACGATCTTCCTCTCGCTCTGCCTCGGCCTGGCCGAGGCAGCGGGGGCGCGCGACCTCTTCATTGGCGTCAACGCACTCGATTATTCGGGCTATCCCGATTGCCGGCCCGGCTTCGTCGCCGCGTTCGAGCGGATGGCGAACCTCGCGACCAAGGCTGGGATCGAGGGCGATCGCTTCACCGTCCACGCGCCGCTGATCGCGATGACCAAGGCCGAAATCGCGGGCGAGGCGGCGCGGCTGGGGCTCGACGCCGCGATGAGCTGGTCCTGCTACGATCCCACCCCGGCGGGCGAGCATTGCGGCCGCTGCGACTCCTGCCGGCTGCGTGCCAAGGGCTTCGCCGAGGCCGGCCTTCCCGATCCCACCCGCTACGCGGCGCGGTGATGGCCTACGCGGTCAAGGAAATGTTCCTCACCCTCCAGGGCGAGGGGATGCAGGCCGGGCGGCGGGCCGTGTTCGTGCGGCTGGCCGGCTGCAATCTGTGGAGCGGGCGCGAGGCGGACCGGGCGCATGCCCGATGCCGCTTCTGCGATACCGATTTCGTCGGCACCGACGGCGAGAACGGCGGGCGCTACGAAGCCGGGGCGCTGGCCGCGACGGCGGCGGCGCTGTGGGGCGAGGGCGCGCGGCCGCTGGCCGTCGTCACCGGGGGCGAGCCGACGCTGCAGCTCGACGCGGCCCTGGTCGACGCGCTCCACGCGCGCGGCTTCGAGATCGCGATCGAGACGAACGGCACGCTGCCCGCGCCCGCCGGCGTCGACTGGATCTGCGTCAGCCCGAAGGCGGGGACCGAGATCGTGCAGCGCCGAGGCGACGAGCTCAAGCTGGTCTGGCCGCAGGAGGGGATTGATCCCGAGGTGCTGCTCGGCTGGGACTTCGCCCATTTCATCATCCAGCCGATGGATTGCGCCGGCGCCGAGGCCGCGCGCGCGGCCGCGATCGCCTATGTGATGGCGCATCCGCGCTGGCGGCTCGGGCTGCAGGCCCACAAGCTGCTCGGGCTGCCCTAAGCGATCGGCTCGCGGGCGCGCCGGCGCTCAGGAGAGCAGCGCGTCGTGGATCGAGCAGGCGGCCGGACCAAGGATCACGATGAACAGCACCGGCAGGATGAACAGGATCAGCGGCACCGTCATGATGGCCGGCAGCCGCGCCGCCTTTTCCTCGGCGCGCATCATCCGCTCGTTGCGGAACTCGGCCGAGAGCACGCGCAGCGCCGAGGCGAGCGGGGTGCCGTATTTCTCGGTCTGGATCATCGTCGTGACGACACCGCGGATCGATTCGAGATCGATGCGCCTCGCGAGGTTCTCGAAGGCGAGCCGGCGGTCGGTGAGGAAGCCGAGCTCGATCGACGTCAGGGCGAATTCGTCGGCCAGCTCGGGATAGGCCTTGCCGAGCTCGCGCGCGACGCGGGCGAAGGCGGCGTCGATGGTGAGCCCCGCCTCGGCGCAGATGACGAGCAGGTCGAGCGCGTCCGGCAGGCCCTTGCGGATCGCCGACGTGCGCTTGTCCACCTTGTTCTTGAGGTAGAGGTCGGGCGCCTTGTAGGCGAGCACGAGCGTGCCCGCGACGATTCCATATTTCTTCCACGCGCTCCAGTCAGGGAAATAGTCGACCAGGTAGACGAGCACGATCATCGAGCCGCCGAACAGCAGCGGCAGCACGAAGCGCGCGAAGATGACGACGAAGGCCATGTCCTTCGAGCGGACGCCCGCCTGCATCAGCCGCGCCTGCGCCTTTTCGACCTGTTCGGCCTGCAACATCTTCATCGACGCGAGGACGTTGCGCACCTTGTCGGCGAGCTCGTTGCGGTTGGAGATGCTGCGGCGGCGCTTCGAGGTCGAGGCGACGATGCCGGCCTTCAACTGCTCGCGGCGCTCGTTCAGCGCCTTCACCCGGCGCGCCATCGGGTCGCGCACCGTCGTCGCCGCGTAGAGCGCGACGAGCACGGCGAAGGTCGCCACCGCGGCGAGCAGGCTCGCCACCATGGTGACGTCGATGCCGAGAAGGGTCGGGCCGGTGGAGGTCATGGGCGCGTCCGTTCCCTCAGATCTCGAAATTGACCATCTTGGCCATGATGAAGCCGCCGATCGCCATCCACACCAGGCCGCCGAGCCCGGTCATGATCAAACGGGGATCGACGAAGAAATTCTGCATGTAGCTGCCGTTGATGAACCAGATCAGCCCGAAAACGATGAAGGGCAGCGCGCCGATGATGTAGGCCGAGGCCTTCGACTCCGACGACATCGCGCGGATCTTGAGCTTCATCGCGGCGCGCTTGCGCAGCACGTCGGCGAGATTGGCGAGCGTCTCGGCGAGGTTGCCGCCAGTCTCGCGCTGGATGGCGAGGCTGATCACGAAGAACTGGAATTCCGGCGTGCCGAGCCGGTCGCTGACGTCCTGCAGCGCCGCCTCCATCGTGCGGCCTAGCTTCATCTTGTCGGAAACGATGCGGAACTCTTCGCCGACCGGGCCCGGAATCTCGCTGGCGACGACGCCGATCGTCTCGGAGATGGGCAGGCCCGAGCGCAGGCCCCGCACGGCGAGCTCGATCGCGTCCGGGAAGCGCGCGTTGAACTTCGCGATCCGGCGCTGGATCAGCTTGCTGACCACGAAATGCGGAATGGCGACGCCGGCGAACAGGCCCAGCGACAAGGCCAGGATCAGCGGCCCGCCCTTGACGAGCAGGAGGATCGCGGTGGCGAGCGCCAGCCCGACCGAGGCGATCGCATAGTGGCCGAGCGACCAGTTGCGGCCGGTCTGTTCGAGCCGCCGGCGCAGCAGCGCGGGATTGGGGATGAAGCGCTGCGCGAAATTGTCCATCCGGTTCTGCCGCTGCGCGTAGATGCGCCGCATTTGCGCCTGGGCCGCGACCTCGGTGGACTTGCTGTGCCGCTCGCGCACGGTCTCGAGCCGCTTCGTCTTGAGCTTGTCGGCCGAAGGCCCGCCGAAGGCGGCGACGACGAGCAGCAGCGCCATCGCGATCCCGGCGAGCAGTGCGAGCATCGAAAGCGACACGGCCTTCTCCTGCCTGATGCGCGGCGGCGGGGCCTCAGGCCGCCCCCGCCGCGGCCTCCTTCGGCTTCTTGGCGATCAGCGACTTGAGGCCGCCGAGCTTGCCGAGCAGCGAGCCGCCGCCGGCGTCTTCCGCGCCGTCCTCGCCGCCCTGCTCGAGGGTCAGCGCCAGCAGCCGCTCGAACGGCTGCGCGATCTTCGCCGCCTTCGCGGTCCTCGCGAGCGGCTGGCCGAGCTTGGCCGACTGCGCGGCAAGCCTGGCGTCGAACGGAATGACGACATCGACCTTGCGCTCGATCGAGTGCTCGAAGTCCTTGCGGGTCACTTCCTGGGCGCCCGCCACCGCCTTGTTGGCGACGACGATCACCCGGGACTGCGGCGCGTTGCTCTTGAGCCAGGAGAGGATCCGGATCGCGTCGCGGGTCGCGGCGAGGGTGAACTCGACGACGACCATCGCGACCTGCACCTCATTGAGCAGGTGCGGATACTGGACCAGCATCCCGCGCGGCAGGTCGATCACCGCGCCCTCGAAGGCGTGCCGGATTTCTTCCTGAAGCTGGAAGAAGGCGGAGCCGTCGTGCAGCATCGACTGGTTGATCGGTGCCTCGGCCGAAAGCACGCTGAGCCGGTCGCTGGCGCGCACCATCGCGCGCTCGATGAACAGGCCGTCGATGCGGCTCGGATTCTCGATCGCGTCGGTAAGGCCGCGCCCCGGCTCGAGATCGAGCGCGAGCGCGCCGGTCCCGAAATGCACGTCGAGATCGAGCAGCGCGGTGGAGCGCGACGCCTTCTCGCCCATCAGCCAGGCGAGCGAGGAGGCGACCGTCGACGCGCCGACGCCGCCGCGCACGCCGATCACCGCCGCCATCACGTTCGGCCGCTCGCTCTGCGTCTCGGCGACGCGCGGGCCCGAAATGGTGAGCTGGGCATTGGCGAAGGCGTCGCGAAGCTGGTCGGCGGTGAACGGCTTCAGCAGATAGTCCTGGATGCCGCTCGCGAGCAGGTCGCGATAGAGGCGCACGTCGTTGACCTGGCCGGCGGCGATCACCACGGTTCCGGGTTCGCAGACCTCGGCGAGCGCGTTGATGTCGCTCAGCGGATCGCCGCTTTCCGAAAGGTCGACGAAGAGGATGCTCGGGCTCGCCGAGACAGACAGGGTCTGCACGGCGTTCCTTAGCCCGCCCTTGTTCACTTTCTCGGGCGGCCAGCCATGTTCGACCGCGACCGGCCGCAGCAGGTCGGCGGTCGCATCGTCGCAGACGAAGGCGATGAAGGGATCGCGCAGTGCCGCGGCGCGGGCGTTGAAAGGCGCGTTCATGGCTTAGTTACCCCCTCCGGAGCCGGACGTGGTGGTGGTGGATTGCAGCGGCTGCGACCCGGTCGCCGGCCGCGAGCGATAGGTGTGGATCGCGCGCGAGGCGGTGCTTCCGCTCAGGTCGATCCCGCCTTCGCGCCCGACGACCAGGTCGTTGGGATCGGCGATCATCGCGGCAAGATTGGAGTTGACCGCGCAGCCGAAGTTGCTCGACGTGGTGGTCGCGGCGGCGATGCCGGGATCGCTCCAGGTCGGGCAGTCCGGCACCGAGGCATGGGCGCGGCTGGCGACGACCCGGACCGTGCCGGGCGAGATCTCGCCCGGCGTGATCGGCGCGCCCGGCGTGACCAGCAGGCCGTAGCGAGCGGCGACGCGGGCGATGTCCTGCGCGGTCGCCGGCGACACCTCGCCGCCCGGTGCATCGACCGAAAGGCGATCGCCGTAGCGAAGCTGGATCGAGGCGAACCAGGCGTCGAGCCGGTCCTGCTCGGCCGCGGACAGGCCATTGGCGGTCGCCGCGACATCGAAGACATAGTCGGTGCGCTCGACCACCGGCTGGTGCAGCGAATAAAGGCCGGTATTGTTCTGCGCGGTGAGCGCGCCCCGCGGCGCGGTCGCGCAGCCCGAGGCGAGCAGCGCGGCGGCGGAAGCGGCGGCGAGGGTGAGGAAGCGTTGCATGACCGTCGTGTCCTTTCCTTCCCGGCGCATCAGAAGCTGAAGCCCGGCTGCGCCGCGGCGCTGGTCTGGGTCGGGGCGATCGGGCCGGGCCGCGGGGCGGTGGCGGCAACCGCGGGTGGTGCAGCCACGCCCGGCGTCGCGCCGGCCGGCGTCGCGTCGCTGGTCGCGCCGATGCCGGGGCCGACGGTGCGCGCCGGGACCGAGATCGGCGCCGGGCGCTGTTCGCCGCTGCGGCTGTCATGCTCGCGGCCGATCAGCACGCGTTCCGCGTCGTCGGTGTTGCGATAGCCGTCGGTCGGCAGTGCGATCTGGTTCGACGACACCGGGTTGACCAGATAGGGCGTCACCACCACGACCAGCTCGGTCTCCGAGCGCTGGAACCGGTTCGAGCGGAACAGCGCACCGATGATCGGCAGGTTGCCGAGCCAGGGCGCCCGGTTCACCGAATTGTTGGACGTATTGTTGAGCAGGCCGGCGATCATGAAGCTCTGGCCGGAGCCGAGCTCGACCGTGGTCTCGACCCGCCGGGTGGTGAGCGCCGGCACGTTGTAGCCGTTGAGGCGCACGCTGCCCTGATCGGTGATCTGCGAGACTTCGGGACGCACGCGCAGCGAGATGCGGCCGTCCGCCAGAACGGTCGGCGTGAAGGCGAGCCCGACGCCATATTGCTTGTATTCGATCGTCACCGCCCCGAGCGACTGCGAGATCGGGATCGGGAACTCGCCGCCGGCGAGGAAGCTCGCGGTTTCGCCCGACAGGGCGGCGAGCGTCGGCTCGGCGAGAGTCGTGACGAGGCCGTTATTCTCGTTCAGATTGAGCGTGCCGAGCAGGTCGAGCCCGAGCACGTGGCCCGCCGCGCCGAGCGTCGTGCCGCTCTCCGGGAAATTGAACTCGAAGGAGGTGCTGCCCTGCGGCAGGCCCAGCTCCGAATTGGGGCTGGTGATGGTCGAGATCGAGCCGGCATTGCCCTGGCCGATGCCGAACAGGAAGCCGCCGCTGGCATCGCGGCTGAGCAGGTTCGCGCCGATCTCACGGACCAGCGAGCGGCTGACCTCCGCGATGCGGACCTGCAGCATCACCTGCTGCGGCGTCGCCGTGCGCAGCCGGCTGATCACCTGCGTATCGCCGCCGACGAAGGCCTGGACGATCCGTTCGGCTTCCTCGGCATCGGCGGGCTGGCGGACCGTGCCGGTCAGCAGCACCGTGCCGTTGAGCGGCGTCGCCTGGATGTCGGCCTCCGGCATCGCGGTCCGCAGCAGGTCGTCGACCGACGTCAGGTTCTGGCCGACGCGGACGCTGGTCGAATAGACGACGCGCCCGGCGCGGTCGGTCGCGTAGACGGTCGTGGTCCCGGCCGCCTTGCCGAAGATGTAGAGCTGGGTCGGCGAGCGAACCTGGACATCCGCGATCGCGTCATTGGCGACGAAGAGGTCCGTCATCGTGCCGTTGAGCCGCACCATCCGGCCTTCGCCGATCGACAGCGTGACGTCGTTGGCGGGCGCCGATGCGCGGGCCGGCTGCGCCTCCACCGGGGCCGGCGTCGCGGCGACGGCGAGGGCCACCGCGAGGGCGCCGGCGAGGGCGGTGCCCAGGCCCATGCGCCGGATCGTTTCGATCTTCGTCATCTCAGCGTGCTCCCACCGAAACGTAGGTGACGTCGTTGCCACGGGCGACGCGCACGACCGGGCCCGTGGGCTGGCCGTTGTCACCGCTGGCCGGCGCAGCGGACCCCGACGCGCTGTTGTCGCGCGCGCGGCCGGGGACCGAGCTGCGCTGGAAGCGCGAGACGTCGGCGCCGGTCGTGTAGGTCGAAAGCGTGTCGATCGGCTGGCTCTGGATCGCGAGCAGCATCCGGCGCTCCGCATTGGGATCGTCGCTGTCCGGCACGGTGACCTCGCCGGCCGCGATCGCGCGCTCGAGCTCGGCATTGTTGTCGGCGAGGCTGCGCAGCGACAGCGAGAGCTGGCCGATGGTCTGGGCCACCGCGATCTTCTCGGCGATCCTGGGCGTCGCCTCGAGCGTCACCGTCGAGATGTGCTGGGCCACCTGGTTGCCTTCCTCGTCACGCGCGCTGATCCGCTGGTCGACGGCGAGCACGCGGATGTTGCGCACGATCGTCTCGGCGGCGTGGAGCGGCGGACCCTCGCCGCCGCCCGAGACCTCCTGGCTCAGCACGATATCGACCCGGTCGCCCGGGAAGACGAAGCCGGCGACGCCGCTGGTCGCGGACACGGCGACGGTCACCGCGCGCATCCCCGGGCCAAGCGCCGCGGCGAGGAAGCCCCGTTCGCCGGGGCGGACGAGCGAACCCTGGGCGATCGGCTGGCCGGCGGCGATTTCGGTGCGCACGACCGTGCCGATCAGGCTCTGCGGATCGGCGCCTTCCTCGCCACGCGTGAAATAGGCGTCCTGCACGAGGCCTTCCGGCCAGGGCTGGTAGCGGAAGGCGTCGGCATCGATGATCGTGCCGACCGGCAACGGCTTCGCCGCGACGAGCACTTCGGGCCCGGCCGGCACGCTCGGCGCGGCCACTGCCTGGGGCGCCGAGGCGCCGGTGAACATGTTCTTCGCCATGACGGCGGTAACCGCCGCGATGACGAGCGCGCCAACCAGCAGCGCGATCTTCCTGACGTCCATGGCGCTTGTCGCCTCCCCCGATGAGCCCGGTGGTAAATCCGGGCGCTACTCTTCATCCAAATTGGTAAAGAAACGGTTCGCTAATCGCCCAGAATCCGCCGAGGGCGATGGCGAGCCCATATGGAATCTCCGGCCGTTCGGACCGGCGTGCGAGCCGGGCCGCGACCAGGAAGGCGAGCGTCAGCGCGCCGCCGGCGAGCGACATCACGAACAGCATCGTGACGAGCTTCGGCCAGGGCAGCCACAGCGCGAGCGCGCCGAGCAGCTTCACGTCGCCGCCGCCCATCCAGCCGAAGGCGAAGGCGGCCGCGAACAGGCCGAAGACGAGGGCGGCGAGGCCGACCTGCGCGGCCATGTCCGGCCAGGGGGCGAGCCCGCTCGCCCACCAGAAGGGGACGGCGAGCAGCGCGATCGCGCCGTTGAGGCCGTTGGGAATGGTCCGCGTCCGCCAGTCCGCCCAGCAGCAGGCGAGCAGCAACGCCGCGAGCAGCGCGAGCAGCAACAGGGCGGAAGGACCGAGCGACATTCGCCGCCCTCTAGACGGCAAAGCTTTCGAGACCGTAACCGGGGGCCATGCCCGACAGCGACGACTCGCGCCGCGTCCTGCCGCCCGGCGCGGTCTTTTCGACCTTCGCCGCGCCCGACGGCTGGCCGCTGAGGCGGATGGACTGGCGCCAGCCGGCGCCCGCTTCGGCGCGCGGCAACCTGCTGTTCGCCGGCGGCCGCGGCGATTTCATCGAAAAATATCTCGAAGCCTGTCGCTGGTGGCACGCGCACGGCTGGAACGTCACCGCGTTCGACTGGCGCGGACAGGGGCGCTCGCGCAAGCCGGACGCGCCGGGCTCGGCCGACTTCGGCGTGCGCGAGCGCGATCTCGCCGCCCTGCTCGCCCAGTGGCGGGCCGGGTCGGCGGGGCCATGCGTCGCGGTCGGCCATTCGATGGGCGGCCACCTGCTGCTGCGCGTGCTGATCGAGGCGAAGCCGGCGCTTGATGCCGCGGTGCTGGTCGCGCCGATGCTGCTGATCAACAGCGCCCCGGTGCCGGCCTGGCTCGCGCCGACGGTGGCGGCGGCGATGGTGCTGGCCGGGCGCGGCGACCGCACCGTCCGGCGCACGCCGGCGAGCGTGCCGGTCGGCTCGCGGCGCCAGCGTTTCCTGACCCATTCGCCAGAGCGCTATGCGGACGAGCTGTGGTGGTGGGAGCAGGTGCCCGAATATAATATCGGCACGCCGAGCTGGCGCTGGATCGGCGATTCCTATCGCTCCGCCCGGGAGTGCTTCACCCCGGCGCGGCTCGCGTCGGTCGCAACGCCGATCCTGATTCTCGCCGCCGAGCATGACCGGCTGGTGAGCGGCCGCGCGATTCGCCGCGCGGCGCGGCTCCTGCCGAGAGCGACCCTCCACTTCTATCCCGACGCGGCTCACGAAATCCTGCGCGAGCGCGACGACCTGCGGCTCGACGCGCTGGCGCGCATCGAGGCCTTTTGCGACGAGCACGCCCGTTGACCCGCTACGATGTCGCCATCGTCGGCGCCGGGATCGCCGGCGCGAGCCTCGCCGCCGAGCTGGCCGGGCGGGCCTCGGTGCTGCTGATCGAGGCGGAGGCGCAGCCGGGCTATCACAGCACCGGGCGCTCCGCCGCCTTCTGGTCGGAAAGCTATGGCGGCCCGGCGATCCGCCCGCTCACCGCCGCCTCCGGCCCGTTCCTCGCCGATCCGCCGGCGGATTTTTCCAGGACGCCTTTCCTGCGAGAGCGCGGCGCGCTGCATGTCGCCGATGCGGCGGGGCGCGCGGCGCTGGCGCGGCTGGCAGCGGACTTCGCCGGCACCGGGCTGTTCGAGCCGCGCGAGCGCGCCGCGCTCGTGCTTGCCATCCCGGGCCTCAGATCCGGCTGGCTGGAAGGGCTGGCCGAGCCATCGTGCCGCGACATCGACGTCGCCGCGCTGCACGGCGCCTATCTCAGGCGTGCGCGCGCGCGGGGCGCCACGCTGGCGTGCGACTCACGGGTGGAGGCGCTGCGCGGCGAGGGTGGCGGATGGCGGATCGAGACGCGGGCGGGCGGCTTCGCGGCGGATGTCGTCGTCAACGCCGCCGGCGCCTGGGCGGACGAGGTCGCGCGCCGCGCCGGTGTCCGGCCGATCGGCATCCAGCCCCATCGCCGCACCATCGCGCAGTTGCGCGTCGATCCGCCGGCATCGTCGGACCTGCCGCTCGTCATCGACGCGTTGGGGCGCTTCTACTTCAAGCCGGAAGCGGGCGGGCGGCTGTGGCTCAGCCCGCATGACGAGACGCCCTGCGTCGCCCAGGATTGCGCGGCGGAGGAGGAGGACGTCGCCCGCGCGATCCACCGGTTCGAGCAGGTGGTGGACTGGCGCGTCCTCGCGATCGAGCGGCGCTGGGCGGGGCTGAGGAGCTTCGCGCCGGACCGGCGGCCGGTCTATGGCTTCGACCCGGGGGCGGACGGCTTCTTCTGGTGCGCGGGCCAGGGCGGCTTCGGCATCCAGACCGCGCCCGCCGCGGCGAAGCTCGCCGCCGCGCTGCTGCTCGGCGTGACGCCCGACCCGATGGTCGCGGCGATCGACCCCGAGCCCTATCTCGCGGCGCGGTTCGCCGACTGAGCATTGGCCGCGGCGCAGGCGAGCGCGTCGGCGCGCTCGTTCTCGGGATGGCCGGCATGGCCCCTTACCCAGCGCCACTCGACCCGGTGCGGCTGCTGGACCTCGAGCAGCCGCCGCCAGAGGTCCGCGTTCTTCACCGGCTTGCGATCGGCGGTGCGCCAGCCGTTGCGGATCCAGCCCTGGATCCATCTGGAGATGCCGTCGCGGACATATATGCTGTCGGTGAAAAGCCGGACGCGGCAGGGCCGCTTCAGCGCCGCCAGCCCCTCGATCGCCGCGGTCAGCTCCATGCGGTTGTTGGTGGTGAGCGGCTCGCCGCCCGAAAGCTCCTTCTCGCGCGCGCCCGCGCGGATGATGACGCCCCAGCCGCCGGGGCCCGGATTGCCCTTGCAGGCGCCGTCGGTGAAAATCTCGACTTCGGTCATGGGCGGCGGGGGATCAGGCGGCCCTGAGCGCGGCGGGAAGCTTGAACGTCATCCGCTCCTCGACGCCCGCCATCTCCTCCTCGGTGACCTCGAAGCGCGTCGCCAGCGCGTCGACCACTTCCCGCACCAGCAGCTCGGGGGCCGAGGCGCCGGCGGTGATGCCGAGCGTCGCGACGCCCCGGAGCCAGTCGAAATCGATGTCGGCGCCGCGCGCGACCAGCCTGGCGCGCGCGCCCGCGCGCTCGGCGACCTCGACCAGGCGCAGCGAGTTCGAACTGTTGGGCGCGCCGATCACCAGCACCGCGTCGCTCAGCCGGGCGATTTCCTTGACCGCCGCCTGGCGGTTCGACGTCGCGTAGCAGATGTCCTCGCTGCGTGGCGCCTCGATCGCTGGGAAGCGGCGCTTGAGGATCGCGACGATCGCGGCGGTGTCGTCCACCGAAAGCGTCGTCTGGGTGAGGAAGGCGAGCGGCGCCGACGCGGGCGGCGCGACCATCTCGGCATCCGTCGCGTCCTGGATCAGGGTCATCCGTCCCGGCGGCACCTGGCCGAAGGTGCCGATCACCTCCGGGTGCCCCGCATGGCCGATGAACAGGATGTGATGGCCGGAGGCGATCAGCCGCTCCGCCTGGCGATGGACCTTGGAGACGAGCGGACAGGTCGCGTCGAGATAGTCGAGCCCGCGCTCGGCCGCCTTGGCCGGCACCGCCTTGGGCACGCCGTGCGCCGAGAAGACGACCGGCACCCCGTCCGGCACCTCGTCCAGCTCGCGCACGAACACGGCCCCCTTCGCCTTGAGGCTCTCGACGACGTAGCGGTTGTGGACGATCTCGTGGCGGACGTAGACCGGCGCGCCGTAACGCTCGATCGCCAGCTCGACGATGCGGATCGCGCGATCGACGCCGGCGCAAAAGCCGCGCGGGGCCGCGATCAACAGGTGAAGTGGGGGACGCGTCGCCATTTGCCGCGCTCTTAGGCCCAACCCGCCGCCGCGTCCACCGCAGCCCATTGCCGGATATGCCGACACGCCCTAAGGCTTGCACGGCACAAACCGACGTCCGAGGAAAACTTGCGCTCCTTTCCCTTCAAAGCGACTGCCGCCGTCCTCCTCGCGCTCGGCCTTGGCGCCTGCGCCCGCGAGGGCGACATCTTCCAGACCGGCGTCCTCACCACCTATACCGCCTGTCCCGCGGTCGCGATCCCCGCGCCGGCCGGCGACGTGACGCTGTTCGATCCTTCCGGCAGCACCGATGCCAGCGCGATCGACGTGGTGGCGACGATCACCGACCTGCGCGGCACCTGCGACGAAAGCGGCGCGGAAAATATCGCCACCACGGTCACCTTCACGGTCGAGGCGCAGCGGCGCGACAATCGCGGCGCGCGCGATGTCGTGCTGCCCTATTTCATCAGCGTCGTGCAGGGCAGCGGCAATGTCGTCGCCAAGAAGCTGAGCCGCGTCTCGCTCCATTTCGAGGACGGATCCTATCGCGCGGCGACGACCGCCGGCGGCGGCGCCAACGTTTCCAAGGCCGCCGCGACGCTGCCCGAGGACATCCGCCGCCGTATCACCCGCGAGCGTCGCCCCGGCGACCCGCAGGCCGCGCTCGACCCGCTTGCCGATCCCGCCGTTCGCGCCGCCGTCGACCGCGCCCATTTCGAGGTGATGGTCGGCTTCGTGCTGACCCCCGAGCAGCTCCGCTACAACGCGACGCGATAGCGCCGGCGCGCGCGGACCCGATTGCCCGTCAGGCGGCCTCGTCGCCTGCGCGCCAACATTTCGCCCCGTCGCGCGTCTTGCCTGATTGACTCGGCGCGGGGCCTTGGCCACAGCGGGGGCGTCCGGCGGCAAGCCGCCAGGGACGCGCGGGAGAGGGTGGCGCCGGCTTGCCGGGGCCGCCGCCGAAGGAGCAACCGCCCCGGAATCTCTCAGGCGAAAGGACCGCGCGAACGAGGACGCTCTGGAAAGCGGATGCCGGCGTCTGGCACGGCGGCATCCCACCGAAGGGGTAACTTCGGGCCGGCGCCCGGGGGAAGCTCTCAGGTTCCGTGACAGAGGGGGCATTGGAAACCGGCGCCACCTGGCGCCTTTCTTGCCGATGCGAACCGGAGCGACCGATGAGCGAGCAACTCCTTCCACTCGACGGCTGGCACCGGCGGCGCGGCGCGCGCATGGTCGAATTCGCCGGCTATCAGATGCCGATCCAGTATGAAGGCATCATCGCCGAGCACAGATGGACGCGCGAATCGGCCGGCCTGTTCGACGTCAGCCATATGGGCCAGCTCATCGTCGCCGGTCCGGCGGCGGAGCAGGGCCTCGCGGCGCTGCTGCCGGCCGACTTCGCGATGCTGAAGGAAGGCCGGCCCAAATATTCGCTGCTGCTCACCGCCGAAGCCGGGATCATCGACGATCTGATGATCACCCGCCGGGGCGATCATTTCTACCTGGTCGTCAACGGCGCGACCAAGGCGGGCGATATCGAGCATTTCCAGGCGCATCTGCCCGCCGGCGCGGTGCTCGATCACATGAAGGAGCAGGCGCTGCTCGCGTTGCAGGGGCCGAAGGCGGCCGACCTGCTCGCCCGGCTCGCGCCCGGCGTCGCCGAACTCGGCTTCATGACCGCGGGCGCCTTCACGCTCGGCGGCACCACCTGCTGGATCAGCCGCTCGGGCTATACCGGCGAGGACGGGTTCGAGATCTCGCTGCCCGCGGCCGACGCGGAGCGGATCGCCGACATGATCCTCGACCAGCCCGAGGTGAGGCCGATCGGCCTCGGTGCGCGCGATTCGCTGCGCCTCGAGGCGGGCCTGCCGCTCTACGGCCACGATCTCGACCTCACGACCACGCCGGTCGAGGCCGGCCTCGTCTTCGCCATTGCCAGGCGCCGGCGCGAGGAGGGCGGCTTTCTGGGCTGGGAGCGGATCGCGGCCGAGCTCGAGAACGGGCCGATCCGCAAGCGCGTCGGGCTGGTCGTCGAGGGCCGCCAGCCGGTGCGCGAGGGCGCACTGGTGGTCGATGGCGAGGGCAACGAGGTCGGCAAGGTGACCTCGGGCGGCTTCGCGCCCAGCCTCGATGCGCCGATCGCCATGGCCTATGTGCCGGCGGCGATGGCGGCGCCCGGCACCATCGTCGAGCTGGCCCAGCGTGGCCGCGTCCATCGGGGCACGGTCACCGCCATGCCCTTCGTTCCGCATCGCTATCACCGCAAGGGAGCGCCGCAATGACCGTCTATTACAGCAAGGAGCACGAGTGGATCCGCGTCGATGGGGACACGGCCACCGTCGGCATCACCGATTTCGCGCAGGGGCAGTTGGGCGACGTCGTCTTCGTCGAGGTGCCCGAGGCTGGCAAGGCGCTGCACAAGGGCGGCGAGGCCGCGGTCGTTGAGTCGGTCAAGGCCGCCAGCGACGTCTATGCGCCGGTGGGCGGCACCGTGATCGAGGGCAACCAGGCGGTGGTGGACGAGCCGTCGCTGGTCAACACCGACCCGGAGGGCGAGGGCTGGTTCTTCAAGCTCACCCTCGCCGACACGCACGAGCTCAACGATCTCATGAACGCCGAGCAATACAAGGGCTATTGCGAGAGCCTGTGAGGATCGCGAGGGCCTTGCACCCCGTGCCGCGGAGCCTGCCGCGATGGTGAACGAAAGCTCGCGCTGGTCGCCGGTCGATTACGCGAAGAACGCGGCGTTCGTGCCGGCGCTGGGCGAGCCGGCGCTGCGCCTGCTCGATCCGCAGCCCGGCGAGCTGGTCCTCGATCTCGGCTGCGGTGACGGCGTGCTGACCGAAAAGATCGCCGCCGCCGGCGCGCGTGCGATCGGCTTCGACAGCTCGCCGGAGATGGTCGAAGCGGCGCGCGCGCGCGGGATCGACGCCTTCGTCGTCGATGCCGAGCGGCTGGCGGCGGCCGGGGAATCGCGCCAGTTCGGCGAGTTTGACGCCGTCTTCTCCAATGCAGCGCTGCACTGGATGCTCGATGCCGATGCGGTCGCCCGGGGCGTCTTCTCGCTGCTGCGGCCGGGCGGCCGGTTCGTCGGCGAAATGGGTGGCGAGGGCAATATCGCGCTGCTGCGCGGCGCGATCCGGGCCGAGCTGACCGAGCGCGGCTACCCGGTCCCGGCAACGGATCCGCAATGGTTTCCGAGCGTGGAGGCATTCGCGCGCGTCTATGCCGCCGCGGGCTTCGTCGAGATCGCGGCGGAACGGATCGAGCGGCCGACGCCGCTCCCCGCCGGCATCGCCGAATGGGTCAGGACCTTCCGCGCGGGCTGGCTCGACCAGGCGGCGGTGCCCGAAGCCGCGCGCGAGGAGATCGCGGATGCGATCGAGCGCCGCCTCGCCGGCACGCTCCGCCGGCCCGACGGAAGCTGGTTCGCCGATTATGTCAGGCTGCGCTTCTCGATGCGCAAGCCGGGCTGAACAGGGAAGATGAATTGATGCGCTATTTGCCTTTGTCCGATGCCGACCGGCGCGAGATGCTCGCCGCGGTGGGCGCCGCCTCGATCGACGACCTGTTCGTCGACGTGCCTGCCGAGGCGCGGCTGCCGGGGCCGATCGCCGGCCTGCCGAACCATGCCAGCGAACTCGCGGTCGAACGGCAGATGGCTGCGCTCGCGCGCCGGAATCTGGTCGCGGGCGAGGTGCCCTTCTTCCTCGGCGCCGGCGCCTATCGCCACCACGTCCCGGCCAGCGTCGATCATCTCATCCAGCGCGGCGAGTTCCTGACCAGCTACACGCCCTACCAGCCCGAAATCGCGCAGGGCACGCTGCAGGCCCTGTTCGAGTTCCAGACGCAGGTCGCGATGCTCTACGGCTGCGAGGTCGCCAACGCCTCGATGTATGACGGCTCGACCGCCTGCTGGGAGGCGATCGCGATGGCGCGGCGGATCACCCGCCGGTCGAAGGCGATCCTCTCCGAGGGGCTCCACCCGCATTATGTCTCGACCGCGCGCACGATGGCGCGCTTCACCGGCGACAGGCTCGAGGCCGCGCAGCCCTCGCTCTCGCCGGAGACAGATTTCGCGCGCCTGCTCGATGCGATCGACGAGGAGACGAGCGCCGTCGTCGTCCAGTATCCCGACATCCTCGGTCGCATCGATGATCTTTCCGGGCTCGCCGAGCGCGCGCATGAGAAGGGGGCGCTGCTGATCGCGGTGGTGACCGAGCCGGTGGCGCTGGGCGCGATCAGGGCGCCGGGCGAAATGGGCGCGGACATCGTCGTCGGCGAGGGCCAGTCGCTCGGCGTCGGGCTCAATTTCGGCGGGCCCTATGTCGGCCTGTTCGCCTGCCGCGAGAAGTTCGTGCGCCAGATGCCCGGCCGCGTGTGCGGCGAGACGGTGGACGCGACCGGCAGGCGTGGCTTCGTGCTGACCTTGTCCACCCGCGAACAGCATATCCGGCGCGAGAAGGCGACCAGCAACATCTGCACCAATGCCGGCCTGTGCGCGCTCGCCTTTTCGATCCACATGACGCTGCTCGGCGAGCGGGGGCTGCGGCAGCTCGCTGCGGTCAACCATGGCCGGGCGGTGGCGACGGCGGCGCGGCTGACCAGGGTGCCGGGCGTCGGCCTGGTCAACGAGAGCTTCTTCAACGAATTCACGCTGCGCCTGCCGAAGGAGGCGCGACCGGTGGTGCGCGCGATGGCCGAGGCCGGCGTGCTCGGCGGGGTGTCGCTCGGCCGGCTCTACCCGGAGGCGGAGGCGCTGGCGAACGGCCTCGTCGTCGCCGTCACCGAAACCGTGAGCGACGAGGATATCGAGGCATTCGCCAGGGCGCTGGAAGGAGCGCTGGCATGAGCGCGCAGCGTGTTCCGGCTGGCCACCGCCGATGGCAGAACGGGCAGGCCGGGCCGGTGCGGCGCTGGTGCCCGTCCCCGGCCTGCGAACCCCCACACCCCAACCCCCTCCCCGCCGGGGAGCGGGAGCTTACGGAGCTTTCGCGATGAACCTCAATCCGAGCGGATGGCGGCCGGCGACGGGCGAGCCGGTGGCGGCGGACGCGCCCACCTGGACCGGCAACCGGGCACTGATGCTGGAGGAGCCGCTGATCTTCGAGATCGGCGACACCGCGACGACGGGAGTCGATTTCGAATCGTCCCCTCCCCATCGGGAAAGCGGATCGGGACTTTCGAGACTGGGCGGGCTCGAGCGCACCGCGCCGATCGGCCTCGCCGGCCTCACCGAGCCGGAGGCGGTGCGGCACTATACCCGGCTCAGCCGGCAGAATTACGCGATCGATCTCGGGCTGTTCCCGCTCGGGAGCTGCACGATGAAGCATAACCCGCGGCTCAACGAAAAGGTCGCGCGGCTGCCCGGCTTCGCTGACATCCACCCGCTGCAGCCGGTCGATACCGTGCAGGGCGCGCTCGCCGTGATCCACGATCTCGCCGAGTGGCTGATCGCGCTGACCGGCATGTATGGCGTCGCGATGACGCCCAAGGCGGGCGCCCACGGAGAGCTTTGCGGCATCCTGTGCATCAAGGCGGCTCTGGATGCGCGGGGCGACGCGCGCAACGTGATCCTGGTCCCCGAAAGCGCGCACGGCACCAACCCGGCCACCGCCGCCTTCGCCGGCTTCGCCATCGAGAACATCCCCGCCAATGCCGACGGGCGCGTCGATCTCGATGCGCTGAAGGCGCGGCTCGGGCCGGACATCGCCGGGGTGATGATCACCAATCCCAACACCTGTGGCCTCTTCGAGCGCGACATGAAGGCGATTTCCGACGCGGTTCATGCGGTGGGCGGCTATGTCTATTGCGACGGCGCCAATTTCAACGCGATCGTTGGCAAGGTGCGCCCCGGCGACCTTGGCGTCGATGCGATGCACATCAACCTGCACAAGACCTTCTCCACCCCGCATGGCGGCGGCGGGCCGGGCGCCGGGCCGGTGGTGCTCTCCGAAGCGCTCGCGCCCTATGGCCCGCTTCCGTTCGTCGTGCGGCAGAAGGACGGCCACATCAAGCTGATCGAGGAAGAGAATGCCGCCGAGGAGCATCCGCGGACCTTCGGCCGGATGGCGGCGTTCAACGGCCAGATGGGCATGTTCACCCGCGCGCTCGCCTATATCCTGAGCCACGGCGCCGATGGCCTGAGGCAGGTCGCCGAGGACGCGGTGCTCAACGCCAATTACGTGCTCCGGCGGCTGGAGGGCGTGCTCGACTCGCCGTTCGGCGGCAGCGGGCCGTGCATGCACGAGGCGCTGTTCAGCGACAGGGGCTTCGCGGAGGGCATCTCGACGCTCGATCTCGCCAAGGCGCTGATCGACGAGGGCTTCCACCCGATGACGATGTATTTCCCCCTCGTCGTCCACGGCGCGATGCTGGTCGAGCCGACCGAGACGGAGAGCAAGGCCGCGCTCGACCAGTTCATCGGCGCGGTCGCGAGCATCGCCGGGCGCGCCAGGACGGGTGACGAAGGCCTGAAGGCGGCGCCGGTCCACGCGCCGCGCCGCCGGCTCGACGAAACCCGGGCGGCGCGACGGCCGGTGCTGAGGTGGAAGGCGCCGGCGGCGGCGTGAGTGGGCCCGAACCGTTCGAGGTCGGCCGGGCCGGGGGCGGGGATGATCGTCGTCGCGCCCCGCATGTCGAGCGCAATGCGGCGCCGATCGCCGAGGTGCTGGGCGGGATCCTGCCGCCGCGCGGGCTGGTGCTCGAAGTGGCGAGCGGGACGGGCGAGCACGCGGTCCATTTCGCGCGTGCCTTTCCGAAGCTGCTCTGGCAGCCGAGCGACCCGGAGCCGGTGGCGCTGCGCTCGATCGAGGCGTGGCGGGCCGCGGCCGGATTGTTCAACCTCCTTCCCGCCGTCTCGCTCGACGCGCGCGCCGCGCAGTGGCCGATCGAGCGCGCCGATGCCGTCGTCGCGATCAACATGCTCCACATCAGCCCCTGGCGCGCGACCGAGGGGCTGATGCGCGGCGCCGGCCGGCTGCTTGACGCGGGCGCGCCACTCTACATTTACGGCGCGTTCCGCCGCGCTGGGACGGCGACCGCGCCGAGCAACGAGGCGTTCGACGCGAGCCTCAGGGCGCGCGATCCCGAATGGGGGCTGCGCGAGCTGGAGGCGGTCACGCGCGCGGCGGAGGCGCACGGCCTCGCGCTCGAGCGGGTGATCGAGATGCCCGCGAACAACCTCTCGGCGATCTTCAGGAAGGGCTGATTCGCCGCCGCGCCAGCGCGGCCCAGGCGAATGCCCAGGCGAGGCCGAATGCCCAGCCGCCGACGACGTCGCTCGGCCAGTGAACGCCGAGCAGCGGGCGGCTGAGCCCGATCGCGACGACCAGCAGCGCAGCGGCCACGATCACGAGCGGTCGTCGCGCGCCGGGCAGGAACAGGACGAGGCAGGCGAAGGTCGCCGCGGCATTGGCCGCATGACCGCTCGGGAAGGAGGCCGAGGAGACGTCGACGAGCCGCAGGTCAAGCGGCGGTCGCGGTCGTTCGACGAGCTCCTTCTGCAGCGCGACGAGCACCCGGCAGGACAGCGGCGCGGCGAGCAGGACCAGCGCGTCTGCGAAGCGGCGGCGCCAGGCCAGCCAGAGCGCGGCCCCGGCCGCGAACGTGACGAGCGCGGCGCCGCCGCCGAGTGCCGTCACCGTGCGCGCGAGCGCAGCCGGGGTCGAGCCCGCCTCGGCGCGCAGCAGGGCGAGCAGCCGCTCGTCCGCGCCGTCGCCGCCGAGCCACAGCATCGCCGCCCAGAGAGCGGCGAGCAGGGCGACCGTCGCGGCGGTCAGTTGCCGCGGACCGCGAACCAGTTGTCGCCCTCCCGGGTCGAGACCAGACGGTCGCCCCGCAGGCGGCCCTCGAAGCGGCGCGGTTCGCCGTCGATATCGGCGACGAACTGGACGCGAAGGCCGGTCACCCAGCCCTGGCCGATCCGCCAATCCTCGCCGAGCGTGCCTTCGAGCTCCTGATAGTGCTGGCGCAGCTGCAGCGGCACGGTCCGCCCGTCGAGGGTCAGCCGCCAGCGCCCGGCGAGGCGCGCCGGGATGATCCACATGAACAGGTCGGTCTCGCCGACCCGCTGGTGCGCGGTCGGCTGCCAGTCGCCCATGTCGAAATCCTCGCTGACCAGCCGCGCGCCGGGTCGCATCTCGGCAAGCAGGCGCGGGCGCAGGCGCAGGTTGACCTCGGGCGTGAGGTAGAGGGTCACGACATCGGCCTCGCCGAGCGGGGTTTCGAACAGGTCCTGCTGGCGGAAGCTGACGCGGTTCGCGACGCCGGCGGCGCGCGCATTCCCGACCGCCTGGCGGACGGCGGCGGGATCGATGTCGACGCCGAAGCCGCGCGCGCCGTAGCTGCGCGCCGCCGCGATCAGGATGCGTCCGTCGCCCGAGCCGAGATCGTAGACGAGGTCGTCGGGCCGGACCCTGGCCATCGCCAGCATCGCATCGACGACGGCGGCGTCGCTCGCCACCTGCGGCGCATCGAGCGGTACCGGCGGGGCGACGAAGCGCGCGGGATCGAAATCGGGCGCGGGCTGGCCGTTATTGCCGCTCTCCCCCGAACCGCAGGCGCCGAGCAGGAGAAGGGAAAGGAGCAACAGCGAAAGGCCGGTCCGGCGCGGCATGGAAACGACATTCATGGAGGGCCTCCATCCTCGCCCCGGAGGCGAATGTCACCCCCCTTTCGCCGAGCCGTGGCGGCGACGTTCCAAAAAGGTTCGCCGGCGGCTGCAGCCGCGGCCATCGCCGACGCGGCAGACGGTCCCCTCCGCCGTCGATTTCGCCTACAATGCCGCGATGGCGCGGCGGGGCAGGCAGTGGGGCGAGCGTGGCTTCACCTTGGTGGAGCTGATGGTCGTGCTCGTCATCGTCGGGCTCGCGGCGGCGGCGGTGGTGCTGGCGATGCCGCCGCCGGGCGGCAGCATCGCGCGCGAAGCGGAGCGGCTCGCGGCGCGCGTGCGCGCGGCGCGCGAGGCGGCGATCGTCGAGGCCCGGCCGGGCGCGCTCCGCGTCGGCCCCGGCGGCTACGAGCTGTCGCGGCGCCGCGCGGGCGCCTGGGAAACGGTGGCGCGCTTCGACTGGGCGCCCGGGACGCGAGCCGAGGTCGACGGGCGGTTCGAGGGGCTGGGCCGCTTCGATCCCGCCGGCATGGCCGATCCGCTGCGGATCGTGCTGCGGCGCGACGGGCGGGCGGCGGCGGTCGAAATCGCCGGCGACGGGAGCGTGCGCGTTGCGCGCTAGCCGGCCAGGACGGGGCGCGTCGCGCGGCGAGGCCGGCTTCACGCTGGTCGAGATGCTGGTCGCGCTCGCGGTGTTCAGCCTCGCGGCGCTGGCGCTGCTGCGGCTCGCAGGGGCGAGCGCGACCAACGGTGCGCGGCTCGCCGACCAGGCGATCGCCGCGATCGTCGCGCGCAACCTTGCGGTCGAGACGCTGAGCGATCCCGGCCCTCCGCCCTTCGGCAGCCAGAGCGGCCTCGCCGTCAACGCCAGCCGGCGCTGGCTGTGGACGCGCGACGTGGCGCGCTCGCCCGAGCCGCGCATCCAGCAGATCACGATCACGGTCGTGCCGGAGGCGGGCGGCCCCGGGCGCGCCCGCCTCGTCCTGTTCCGGTCGGCGCAATGAGCGGGGGCGGGCCGGCGAAGCGGCGCATTGAGTGCGGCTTCACACTCGTCGAAATGCTGATCGCGCTCGCGATCTTCGGGATGATCACGGCAGCCGGCGTCGCCCTGCTTTCGGTGACGGCGCGGACCGGGGAGGCCGCGGACCGGCAGCTTGCTCATGTCGCCGAGCTGCGGCGCGTCGGCGCG
Source organism: Sphingomonadales bacterium (assembly GCA_040255785.1). GTDB lineage: Bacteria > Pseudomonadota > Alphaproteobacteria > Sphingomonadales > Sphingomonadaceae > Allosphingosinicella. The sequence goes on along the minus strand of JBDZVR010000004.1, from coordinate 31,307 downwards.
CTGCTCTCCGCCGACCTCGCCCAGGCAGTGGCGCGGCCCCATCGCGACGGGCAGGGACGCAGGCGAATAGCCTTCGCCGGCGGCGACGGCAGCCGGCCCGGCCTGCTCGCCTTCGTGCGCGTCGACACCGATCTCGCAACGGGCCTGCCGGCGGTGCGCCGCGTCGGCTATCGCGTGGCGCAGGGCCGGCTCGAACGCCTCGCCTTCGCGGCGCTTGATGGCGGCGACGAGGCGGTCGCGGTGCCGCTGATCGACGGGATCGGCAGCGTGCAGCTTCGCTATCGCGATCGCACCGGCGCCTGGCTTCCGGTCTGGCGGCCGAGCGACGGCACCCGGCTCCCGGTCGCGGTCGAGTTCACCCTCGAGACGGCACGCGACGGCGTGGTGCGACAGCTCTTCCTGGTCGGGGTCGGGCGGTGAGCGGGGCGCCGGCCCGCGAACGCGGCGCGGCACTGCTCGCGGTGCTGCTGCTCGTCGTCGTGGTCGGTGCGATCGCGGCGGCGGTGCTGGAAAAGGTCTCGCTCTCGCGCGCGGCGGCGGCCAATGCGGCCGCGCAGGATGTCGCGCGGGGCTATGCCGACGGCGTGGAGCGGCTCGCCCTCGTCGCCATCGACGATCTCCTCGCGCGCGAGCCGCGCCGCACCACGCTCGCCGGCGGCTGGAACGGGGCGGTGCGCGAGATTCCGCTGCCCGAGGGCGCGCTGGCGCGGGTGCGCCTGGCCGACGGCGGCAATTGCTTCAACATCAACAGCGTGGTCTCCGGCGATCCGCGGGTGCGGTTGACGCGGCGTGCCTCCGGCGTCGCCGGGTTCGTCGCGCTGATGCTCGCCCTCGACGTGCCCGAGGGCGACGCGCGGCAGATCGCCGAGGCGGCGGCAGACTGGGCGGACAGCGACACCATCGTGGGACCGGGCGGCGCGGAGGATGGCGTCTATATGAGCGGCGCCAGGCCCTATCGCACCGGCAACACCCTGTTCGCCGATATCGGCGAGCTGGCCCGGCTCCAGGGCATGACGCCGGCCATTTTCGCGCGGCTGGCGCCGTTCGTGTGCGCATTGCCGACCAGCGATCTCGCGCCGATCAACGTCAACACGCTGCTTCCCGGCCAGGCGCCCTTGCTGGCGATGCTGGCGCCGGGCCAGCTCGACATCGGCCGCGCCGAGGCCGCGCTCGCCTCGCGTCCCGCCGAGGGCTGGGAGAGCCAGGCCGATTTCTGGCAGAGCGGCCCCTTGCGCGGCCTTGCCGTGCCGCTGGACCTGCGGATGCAGGCGCAGGTGCGCACCACCTGGTTCGCGCTCGATGTCGACGTCCGCGCCGGCGACATCGCCGTCCGCGAAACCGCCCTCGTCGATGCGCGAGTGCGCCCTTCGCGGCTGGCCGCGCGTCGGCGCATGGAGTGACGGGCGCCAAGCCTTGGACTTAAGCCCCTGGCTTGCCGGCGATCGGCCACCCGGGGCGCGCTGACGAAGCTGGGCAGCGCGATAGCGTCCGAAGGCGGGAGCGTGCCGGACGACAGGATTCCCGGATCACCGATCCGGTAGTCGCGATCAGCGATCCATTCGTTCGTCCAGCTTCCGCCCCAGCGCGACGAAGGCGTAGATGAGTGGCGGGACGGCGATCGCCGAGAGCACCACCTTCGCGATCATCTGGCCGACCAGCAGTTCGGCGATCGGGAAGACGCCCCAGAAGGCGATCGAGACGAACAGGAAGGTGTCGACGATCTGCGAGCCGATGCCAGCGAGGCCGCCGCGCAGCCAGAGCAGGCGGCCGCCCTCGCGGCCCTTGAGCCAGGAGAAGATGGTGACATTGAGCGTCTGCGACACGCCATAGGCGACGATGCCGGCGATCCAGATGCGCGGCGTCGCGCCCATCATCAGCGCGAAGGCATCGCGGCGCGCCGGCTCCATCTGTGGCGACGGCGCGATGGCGAGCACCAGGATCGAGAGCAGGATCGAGGCGATCAGCGGCACGAAGCCGAGCCGCACCAGCCGGTTCGCGATCTCGCGCCCGTGCAGTTCCGCGACCGCGCTGGAGGTGATGACGAGAAAGAGGAAGGCGAAGATCCCGGCCTCGACCGCGAGGCCGCCGGGCAGCGCCACCTGCTTGTTGCCGAGCACCCCGGCGATGCACACCATCCCTCCGTAGAAGATGGCGTAAAGGAACAGCGAGGGCGCGATGGCGGCGGCGGGCGGCTTCGTCATCCTGAGGGACGTAACGGCATTTCGAGCGCGCAAAAAGGGCTTTGCGTTTCGCGGCGATCCCGCCATGAGCCAGGAGTGGACGAGACGCGGTTGGACGTGCTGGCGATCGGCGATGCGGTGGTGGACGTCATCGCCAGCGCCGATGATTCCCTCCTGATCGAGGAAGGCCTGGTCAAGGGCTCGATGCAGGTGCTCGACGCCGAGGGCGCGACCCGGCTCTACGCGAAAATGGAGCAGGCGCGCGAGGTGAGCGGCGGCTCGGCGGCGAACACCATGGCGGGCGTCGCCGCGCTCGGCGGACGGGCCGGCTTCGTCGGCCAGGTCGCCGACGACCAGCTCGGCGAGATCTTCACCCACGACATCCGCGCCCACGGCGTCGAATTCACGACGCCGCCGATCGCGGGCGGCGCACCCACCGGGCGCTGCCTCATCCTCGTCACCCCCGACGCGCAGCGCACGATGAATACCTATCGCGGCGCCGCGCACGAGCTTTCGGTCGCGGCGCTCGATCCCGCGCAGATCGAGCGCGCGGCGATTCTCTATCTCGAGGCCTATCTCTGGCGTTCCGAAGGGCCGCGCGCGGCGATGGCCGAGGCGATGCGGATCGCCCGCGCGGCGGGGCGCAAGATCGCCTTCACCCTGTCCGATATTGCCTGCATCGTGCCGCACCGCGCCGAGATCATGGCGATGCTGGACGGCGGCGAGATCGACCTGCTGTTCGCCAACGATGCCGAGATTCGCGCGCTCGCCGGGATCGACGACCGGGCGGCGGCGATCGCCGCGATCGAGCCGAAGGTGCCGCTGCTCGTCGTCACCTGCGGCGCCGAAGGCGCGCTGGCGGCACGGGGCGGCGCGCGCGTGAGCGTGCCGATCGCGCGGATCGGCGGGGGCGTCGTCGACACGACCGGCGCGGGCGACCTGTTCGCTGCCGGCTTCCTGTTCGGGCAGGCGCGCGGCATGGGGCTGGAGGCGAGCCTGCGCGTCGGCGCGATCGCGGCGGCCGAGGTGATCTCCCATTTCGGGGCGCGGCCGGAGGCGGACCTGAAGGCGCTGGTGGCAAGGATGTTGTAGCCGTCGCCCGGCGACGGCGCGCGTCGACGCCACGACAGCGGGGGCGAGGAAATGGTGACCTGGAACCGGGATATCGGATGGTGACGACGGGATGAAGCGGCTGTGCGTCTATTGCGGATCCTCGATGGGGCGCGATCCGGCGTTCGCCGAATTGGCGCGCGCGCTCGGCGAGGAGATGGCGCGGCGCGGGATCGCGCTCGTCTATGGCGGCGGGCAACGCGGCCTGATGGGCGTCGTCGCCGACGCGGTGCTGGCGAGCGGCGGCGCCGCCTATGGCGTGATCCCGCGCGCGCTCGTCGATCTCGAGGTCGCCCATCGCGGCCTCACCGAGCTTCACGTCGTCGAGACGCTGCACGAGCGCAAGGCGCGGATGACCGAGCTCACCGACGCCTTCGTCGCCGTCCCCGGCGGCATCGGCACGCTCGACGAGCTGTTCGAGGCGTGGAGCGAGAATGCGCTCGGCTATCACGCCAAGCCGTTCGCGCTGCTCAATTGTGGCGGCTTCTGGGATCCAATGATCGGCTTCCTCGATCGCGTTGCCGAAAGCGGCTTCATGTCGAGCGCGCGCCGCGCCCAGCTCGTCGTCGCCGATACCATCCCCGCCACCCTCGACGCGCTCGACGCCGCGGTCGGTCGCGGCGAGGCGAAGATGGTCTGGTGAGGACGCGGGGGGTTCGCGCGGGGGCGTGGCGATGCAAGGCGGCTGGCCGCCACCTTTCGCTGGCGTGACGGCGCGAATCCGGACAGAGTGGGCGCGCAGGTCTGGGCGGGGAGCTTCATGCAATATCTGATCGGCCTTGGCGGGATCGTCGTGATTCTCGCGATCGCGCTGCTCTTTTCATCCAATCGCCGCTGGATCAGCCTGCGCGTCACCGGCGCGGCCTTCGCGTTGCAGGCCGGGCTGGCCGTGCTGGTGCTGGGGACGAGCGGTGGCCGCTATGTGATCGGGGGGATGTCGGCCGGCGTCTCGAACCTGCTTTCCTATGCCAAGGCGGGGGTCGACTTCGTCTTCGGCCCGATCGCGGGGCCGGCGATCGGTCAGAACAGCTTCGCGATCGCGGCGCTGCCGGTGATCATCTTCTTCGCCAGCCTCATCTCGATCCTCTACTATCTCGGCATCATGCAGCTCGTGATCAAATGGCTCGGCGGCGCGATCCGGGTGGTGACGGGCATCACCAGGGTGGAATCGCTCGGCGCGGCCGCCAACATCTTCGTCGGCCAGTCGGAAAGTCCGCTGGTCATCAAGCCCTATCTCGCCAACCTCACGCCATCGCAGCTGTTCACGGTGATGAGCGTCGGCATGGCCGGCGTCGCGGGCACGATTCTCGGCGCCTATGCGAGCATGATCGGCGAGCAGCTGCTCCCCTATCTGCTCGCGGCGAGCTTCATGTCGGCGCCGGGCGGCATATTGATGGCGAAGATCATCATGCCCGACGATCCCGCCCAGCGCGGCGCCGAGCCGGCGCCGGTGGACGAGGGCAGCCAGGGCGAGGAGCGGCCGGCCAACATCATCATGGCCGCGGCGGTCGGCGCGCAGACCGGCGTCAAGCTCGCGGTCGCGGTCGGCGCGATGGTGCTCGCCTTCGTCGCGCTGGTCGCGCTCGCGAACGGCATACTCGGCGGGATCGGCAACTGGTTCGGCCATCCCGAGCTCTCGTTCCAGCTCCTCATCGGCAAGCTCTTCCAGCCGGTGATGTGGATGCTCAACGTCCCATGGCACGAGGCCGGGCAGGCGGGCGGCCTGTTCGGCACCAAGGTCGTGCTGAACGAATTCGTCGCCTTCGCCGAGCTTCAGCACATGCAGGCGGGCCTTTCCCCGCTCACCGTTGCGGTGGCGACGTTCGCACTTTGCGGCTTCGCCAATTTCAGCTCGATCGCGATCCAGATGGCGGTGACCGGCGGCCTCGCGCCGAACCAGCGGCCGATGATCGCGCGGCTGGGGCTGAAGGCGCTGCTCGCCGGCTCGCTCTCGAACCTGATGAGCGCCGCGCTCGCCGGCCTGATCCTGTCGGCCACCGCCTGACCGCCGCCCCTGCCCGGCGCCGGAAGGGGAGGCGAGGCCAGGCCCGCGGACGGGGGCGGCGGCGCGCTCTGCCAAAGGTCCATCACCGGGCCGGGCCCGATGTCGGGGAGGATTGGCTTGGCCTTCGCGGATGACTAGATTGCGGCGATGAGCACGGTTGCCACGCACAAGCATGTCGCCTCGGTCTCGCTCGCCGATTCGCTGCGCGACCCGGTGGGCTTCGCCGAGGAGCTCGGCCAGTCGTTCGAGACCTACGGCTTTGCGATCGTTGCCGATCACGGCATTCCCGTCGATCTCATCGCCCGGGCCGAGGAGATGGCGCGCGCCTTCTTCGCGCTGCCCGAGGAGGCGAAGCGCCGCTATCACATCGCGGGCGGCGGCGGCGCGCGCGGCTATACGCCGTTCGGGATCGAGACCGCCAAGGGCGCGACCGCCTATGACCTCAAGGAATTCTGGCATGTCGGGCGCGAGCTGCCCGAGGGGCATCGGTTCGGCGACACGATGGCGCCGAACGTCTGGCCGGCGGAAGTGCCCGGCTTTCGCGAGACCTTCCTCGCGCTCTACGACGCATTCGACACGGCGGGGCTGCGCATCCTCGAGGCGATCGCGCGCCATCTCGGCCTCGCCTCGGACTATTTCGAGGATACGGTGCGCGACGGCAATTCGGTGCTGCGCCTGCTCCATTATCCGCCGATCCCCGGCGACGGCCCCAATGTCCGCGCCGGCGCGCACGAGGACATCAACACGATCACGCTGCTGCTCGGCGCCGAGGAGGCGGGGCTGCAACTGCTCGACCGAGAGGGCGACTGGGTGCCGGTCACGCCGAGGCCCGGGGAGCTCGCCGTCAATATCGGCGACATGCTGCAGCGGCTCACCAACAACGTGCTGCGCTCGACCACTCACCGGGTGGTGAACCCGCCGCCCGAGCGGCGCGGCATCTCGCGCTATTCGATGCCCTTCTTCCTGCACTTCCGGCCGGATTTCCTTATCGAGACGCTGCCCGACTGCATCGCGCCGGAGCGGCCCAATCGCTATCCCAAGCCGATCACGGCGCACGATTACCTGCTCGAGCGCCTGCGCGAGATCAAGCTGGTGTGACCTTCGCCATCCTCGCCGCACCCGCGCTGGCGCGGGCGCTGGCGCCGGGGCAGGGGCGGGTCAGGCGCCGGCGTCGGCGAGATTGGCCGGGCCGAAGCCCCAGGGGATCAGCTCGGAAATCCGGCGCGTGGTCGCCTCGGTGCCGTCGCCGTTCGCGGAAATCACCTCGATGTCTCGGCCGGCCAGTTGCGCGGCCTCGAGGATCGCCTGGCGGCAGCCGCCGCACGGGGTGACGATCGCGGCGCCGGCAAGCGCGCCGTCCGTCCCGAAATGGCCGCCGGCGACCGCGATACGGGCGATCCTCTCCAGCCCGAACGCCTGGGCGGCGGCGGCGAGCGCGGCGATCTCGGCGCAGGTGCCGAGGCGGTAGCAGGCATTTTCCATGTTCGCGCCGAGCGCGACCTTTCCGTCCACCGATTCGATCGCGCAGCCGACGCGAAAGCGCGAATAGGGGGCGTAGGCGCCGCGCGCGGCCTCGCGCGCTTTCTCGACGAGCGGCTTGTGGTTCATCGCGCCACCATAAAAGCTGCGCGCGCGAAAGGAAGGGCCGCCGCGATCGCTCGCGACGGCCCCCATGTTCGGCCGTGGCCCCCAACCCCGATCCGCTCGCGCGGGAGGGGGCGAGGGCCGATCGTCGATACAGCCTAGAAGCCGACCACCAGCGTCCCGATATAGGCACGCGGCGCGCCGATCTGGGCGAACGGCACGTTCGTGTTCGGCGTGTTGCCGTTGAACCCGCCGACATAGAGCTTGTCGAACAGGTTGCTGACGTTGAACTGGAAGTAGGTCCGGTCGTTGAACCCGAGGAATTCCAGCGGCACGCGGACGTCGAGATCGACGATCGTGTAGGCCGGGGTCTTCGCCGGGTAGAGCACCGAGGCGACCTGGCCCGCCGGGCAGAACGAGGCGATCGCCTGGCCCGCATTGCAGGTGACGATCGGCAGGTTCACGTCGTTGACGTAGCGCGGGCCGGTCCGCTTGGCCTGCACGCCGAGCTCGATCGGGCCGAGCCGGCCCTGGACGCGGCCGCCGAACGTGTAGACCGGCGCGCCCGCCTCGCGACGGCCCGAGGTCGGCGCGAAGAAGGGAGCGCCGCCAACCGTCGCGATCTGCACGTCGTCGCGGATGTTCGACCAGAGATACGAGCCGTAGACGTAGAATTGCAGCTCGGGGATCGCCTGCCACGAAACATAGCCGTCGATGCCATATTTATCGACCGTGCCGAGGTTCCGGTACACGGTCGTTTCAAGCTCGGGATCGTAGGACGAGGCGAGCCGGTCGTGGAAGATCGTGTACCAGCCGGAGAGCTGGGCCACGAGGTTGCGCGACCGCCAGCGCACGCCGAGGTCGAAATTGTCCGTCGTCTCCGGCCGCGGCTGCGCCTCCGGCGTGTTCGCGGGGAAGAAGAAGGAGTTGTACAGGTTGTCCGTCCCCGGAACCTGGATGCCGCGCGAATAATTGAAGAAGACGGAGGCGCGGTTGGTCAGATCGTAGGTGAGGCCGATATTGGGCAGCACCCTGTTGTAGTTGAGGACGCGGCGCTGCGGTCCCTGCACGGTGGGGTTGGCCCCGGCATAGATCGCGTTCGCCTCGTCATTGGTCGAGAAGCAGTCGACGAAGCCGCCGGCGCTGGTCGTGAAGCAGAACTGGTTGAGCCGGCGGCTGAAGAACGGCGCGCGCAGGCCCGCGTTCACCACCAGGCGGCTGTCGAAGAATTCGCCGCGATATTCGCCCGAAATCTGGTGCAGGATCGCGTAGGAGAGGCGATCGCGCTTTTCGAGCACGTTGCCGTTGACGTCGGTCAGCGGGTCGCGACGCGGGAACACCGTGAACGGCTCGCCGTCGACCGCGAGCAGGCCGGTCTCGCCGGTCTGGCGGTGGCGGGCGCGATCGTAGCTGTAGGCGATGCGCACCGTGTTGCTGTCGTCGATGTCGTAGCGCAGGCCCGCGATCACGCCGAAGCGGTGCGTCTCGGTCTGGCTCGGCTGGAGCACCGTGACCTGATCGAGGATGTCGCCGTCGCCGTTGAGGTCGCGGCCATAATAGGGCCGGCCGCCGACATAGCCGGTGACCTGCTGGCCGCCGACGGTGCGGAAGCCCTCATTGCCGGTGACCGTGCCGCCGCCGTTCGCGAGCACATACTGGAAGCTCGGATCGACCGTCAGCACCAGACTGTCGGCGAGCGTGAAGCGAGACTGGACGCGCACGTTGCCGGTGTTCGAGGGATTGTAGCGTTCGTCGAACGAGGTGCCGCAGCGGTTCGGGGTGTCGGCGACGCCCGGCGTCGCATCGGCGATCTGGCAGCGCTCGATCGTGTAGAAGCGCTCGTCGCGGGTCACCGGGAAGCGGCGCGGGGCAGCACCGAAATCGCCGATGTCGCCATCGAGGCGCAGCGGCACCGAGCCGAAGAAGTTGTTGCGGTTGCGGTTGTAGTGGCCGGCGATCGAGATGAAGTCGCCATTGGTGCCGAGCGGCTGGTAGATGCGGGCGTTATACTGCCGCTTGAAGATCCGGCCGCGGTGGTTGAACACATTGTTGTTGGTCGCCTGGCTCGCCGAGATGAAGGCGCGCGTGCCCCAGGGGGTGAACTCGCCGGTGTCGATCACCGCGAACATGCGCATGAAATCGTAGCTGCCGATCGAGCCCTGGACGCGGGCGTGGAAATCCCGCTCCGGCAGGCGGGTGCGGTAGTTGACCGTGCTGCCCGAGGCGGCGGCGGTCGGGCTGTCGACGTCGGTCGAGCCGAGGTTGACGTTGACCTGCTCGATCAGCTCGGGATCGAGCTGCTGGTTCGAATAGAGCGCGTAATTGCCCGAATCGTTGAGCGGAACGCCGTCGAACGTCTGCGAGACGCGCGTGCTGTCGAAGCCGCGGATGGTCAGCGTGCCGCCGGCCGAGCCGAACGGATCGTTGTTCTGGAAGCTGACGCCCGGGATCTGGTTGATCGTGTCGTTGATCGTCTGGCCCGGCGTCTGATGCTGGATGAGCTCGGTGCCGAGAACGGCGCGGGCCTTCGACGTGTCCGGTGCCTCGACGCCGCCGACCGAGGTCGTGCGGGTGCCGGTGACGACGATCGCATTATTCTCGAAGTCGACCGTGCCCGACGACTGCGCCATCGCCGCCGCGGGAAAGGCAAGCGCGGTCGTCGCGCAAAGGAGTTGAAGCGTTTTCATTGATGACTCCCGAAGGTGTTGATCGCTGGCTGGCAGCACGAATGCATGCCACTGCTCCGTATTGGCGTGGTTGCGACAGTTCTGGACGTGTGTTTTCGTGACCATCGGGTTCCAGCTTTCCGAAAGCGACTCACCGACGCCCTCTCTCCCCGGTGCTGGATTCCCGCCGCCGCCCCTAGCCGAAGCGCATCGCTACCGGAAGGGGGGTTCGTCGAAACTTCTGAGCTTGCGGCTGTGCAGCTTGGCCCCCTCGGTGCGCAAGATTCGCAAGGTTTCCATGCCGATCCGAAGGTGCTGGCTGATCGCCCGCTCGTAGAAGGCATTGGCCTGGCCGGGCAGCTTTATTTCGCCATGTAGTGGCTTATCGGACACACATAGGAGCGTCCCGTAGGGCACGCGGAATCGATAGCCCTGCGCGGCCACCGTCGCCGATTCCATGTCGATCGCGACGGCGCGCGACTGGTTCACGCGCCGGGCCGAGAGCGTGTAGCGCAGCTCCCAGTTGCGATCGTCGGTCGTGACCACCGTGCCGGTGCGCAGCCGCCGCTTCAGGTCGGCCGGCGATTCGCCGGTGACCTCGATCGCGGCCGCGAACAGCGCCTGCTGGATCTCGGCGATCGCGGGGATCGGAATTTCGATCGGCAGCACGTCGTCGAGCACGTGATCGTCGCGCAGATAGGCGTGGGCGAGGACATAATCACCGATCGTCTGGCTGGGGCGCAGCCCGCCGCAATGGCCGATCATCAGCCACGCCTCGGGGCGCATCACGGCAAGATGGTCGCAGATCGTCTTGGCGTTGGACGGGCCGACGCCGATATTGACCAGGGTGATGCCCTCGCCGTTGGGCGCGATCAGGTGATAGGCGGGCATCTGGTGTCGCCGCCAGCCACCCTGGGCGACCGCTTCCTCGGCATTGGCGGTCTCGGCGGTGACGACGACGCCACCCGCCGCCGACAGGCACTCGTAGCGGCTCTCCGGCTGGCCCAGCTCGGCCACCGCCCAGCGGACGAATTCGTCGACATAGCGGATATAGTTGGTGAACAGCACGTAGCGCTGGAAATGGTGCGGCGGCGTGCCCGTATAGTGGCGCAGCCGCGCCAGGCTGAAGTCGACCCTGGGGCCATCGAACAGCGCCAGCGGCCGCTCCGGCCGGCTGAGATGATCCCAGGTGCCGTCGGCGATCTCGTCGCCGATATGGACCAGTTCGGTGGTCGGAAAGGTCTGGGCGAGCTCGGCGGCGCGGCCGTCGCCGAGCCGCAGGTCGTCGGCGCCGTCGAGCACGTAGGGATAGGGGATTTCGCTCGTCGAACGGCGGACCGAGATGCGTACCTCATAGTCGCGCACCAGATAGCCGAGCTGCTCGGCCAGATATTTGCGGAACAGGCGCGGCCGCGTGATGCTCGTCGCGTAGCAGCCGGGATGGTTGATCCTCCCGAAGGCGCGCGCCGGCTGCCGACCGGGCAGCATGCCCGGATATTCGACGCGAAGCTCGGGATAGGCGAAGAGCCCCCGCGCGCGCGCGGCCGGATCGGGCGGCGTGCGATCGGAGATGTAGCGGGCGAGCGCGCCCCTCAGGTTCGCGACCGATTCGTCGTAGATCGCGCCGAGCTGCTCGATGATGGCGGGAATGTCGTCCGCGGTGGCGGGTCGATCATGTTCTTCTTGCATGACGCTTCCTTCGCCGCCGGGCCGCGCATGTCAATTCGGCGGGCGCCGCTGGCTCAGCCGCGTGCGATTTCGGCGAAGACGGTGGCGTTGCCGGCCCGGTCGTGAATGGCGCGCGCGAGGATGGTGAGGCCATAGGCCGACGCGGCGGCGGCCGAGGCGGCGACGCCGAGCGTCGGATCGCGCGATTCGGCGAGCGCGCGCGCGGCGAGGGCGGTGTTGGCGGCCGGTTCGGCGGCGAGGCCGTGGCGGGCGATCCAGCCGGCGCATTGCGCCAGCGCGACCGGATGGCTGGCGACGCGTCGCAACGCGCCGAGCGCGACGCCCGGCGCGGCGAGCAGGTGAATCTCCACCGGCAGGCTGTGATGCGCGCTCACGACGAGCTCGTGCGACGCGATCAGCGCGGCGACGCCCGGCACCGGCCCGGCAATCGTGTTTTCGATCGGCAACATGCCGCGCGCGACCTTGCCCGTCGCGACCGCCGCCGCGACCGCCTCGAAGCTCGGCAGCGGCAGCGCGCGCCAGTCCGGCAGGAAACGGCGGCAGGCGGCTTCGCCGAACGCCCCCGGCGCACCCTGGTAGGCGACCGCCCTCATGCCGCGCGCCGCCGCGGGTCGCCGTCGCCGATCAGCCGTGCCGTCTCGGCCCCGACCTCGAGCGCCTGGGCGCGGTTGAGCCGCGGGTCGCAGTGGGTGAGGTAGCGCCGGCCGAGATCGGTCTCGTCCAGCCCCGCCGAGCCGCCGAGGCATTCGGTGACGTGATCGCCGGTCATCTCGAGATGGATGCCGCCGGGGTGCACGCCTTCCGCGCGCGCGATCGCGAAAAAGGCGGCGATCTCGGCGACGATATCGTCGACCAGGCGCGTCTTGCGCCCGGCGACGCTGCGCGTGTTGCCGTGCATCGGATCGACCGTCCACAGCGCATTGAGCCCCGCCGCCTGCGTCGTCGCCATCAGCACGGGCAGCCGCCGGCCGATCTCTTCCGCGCCGAAGCGACCGATCAGCACCAGCCGGCCCGGTCGATTCGCCGGATCGAGCGTCTCGGCGAGCCGCATCAGCTCGTCGGGCGTCGCGCCGGGGCCGAGCTTGACGCCGATCGTGTTGGCGATGCCGCGCGCATATTCGACATGGGCGCCGTCGAGTTGGCGGGTGCGCTCGCCGATCCACAGCATGTTGGCCGAGAGCGCCCACCATTCGCCTGTCGCCGCGTCGCGTCGGGTCAGCGCTTCCTCGTAGGGCAGCAGCAGCGCCTCGTGGCTGGTGAACAGGCGCGGCGGATGCGCCGGCGTCGCCGCGCCGGCGAAATGATCGGGGTGCAGGCCGAGCCGCGCCCGTGCCTCGCGCCGGCGCTCGGCCGCGTCGGCATAGGCGGCGGCGGCATAGGCGCGCAGCAGGTCGACGGTGACCGACGACTGGCGATGGGCTTCGAGCATCCGCATCGGATCCGGCACGCGGCCGGCGGCGTCGAAGGCGGCGGCGTTGACGATGTCGCCGCGATAGGCAGGGAGGGTGACGCCGTCCGCCGTCTCGGTGTCGGCCGAGCGTGGCTTGGCGAACTGGCCGGCGATGCGGCCGACCGTGACCACCTCGCGCGCGCCGGCGGCGGCGACGGTCGCCGCCATGTCGAGCAGCAGGTTGAACGTGGTGCGGACCTTGTCCGCGCCGAACTCGGCGAAGCTCTCGGCACAGTCCCCGCCCTGGAGCAGAAAGGCGCGCCCCTCCGCCGCCGCGGCGATGCGGGCGGCAAGGACGCGGCATTCGGCGATCGTCGCCGGCGGCGCGGCGGCGGCGAGGCAGGATTCGGCGGCAGCGAGGGCCGAAGCGTCGGGATAGGCCGGCATCTGCGCGGCAGGGCGATCGCGCCAGCTCGATGGTGTCCAGTTCATCGCGCCGCCTCCGGATCGAGCAGGCACAGGCGCAGCCGGCCGCACATCGCGATCGCGCGGATCGCCTCGCCGGCGGCCGCGCGGCGGGAAAGCGTCTCCTCGGCCAGGATCAGGTAGCGCTCGCGCGGCAACAGGCTCTCCGGCGCGATCCGCCCGACGGCGAGCGCGACGATCACGCCGTCCGCATCGCGCAGCGCCTCGAACACAACGAGGCCGGGCAGTTCGGCGAGCGCGATCCACCAGGTCGAAAGCGGGCTGAGCTCGATCACCGCGACAGCCTCGCGGGTCAGCGCGCGCTCCAGCGCTTCCTCGGGCGAATCGGCGACGATGATCGGCGCGGCGCCGCCGAACCGCTCGCGCGATGCGCTGGCGACCAGGGTCGGCCGCGCGGCGGCGTGGATCACGACATCCATCCGCCGCTGCGCCTGCAGGTTGAAGCCGATCAGCTCGCGCCAGATCGCGCGCAGGCTCGCCTCCGGCATCGCCTCGGCGCGCTCGGCGAGCCGGTCGAGCACCGCCGCCTCGCGGTCGGGGCGCAGGTTCAGCCATTGGCCGCCCCGGTCGCGCTTGACGGCGGCGACGGCATGGGCGGTGGCCAGCCGGCGCTCCATCAGCGCGAGGATCGCATCGTCGATCCGGTCGATTTCGCCGCGCAGCCCGTCGAGGTCGGCGGCGGGCGCGCCGAGGCGCGCCAGGATATGAGACTTGGGCATCTTGTCCTCGCCGCCGCGGGGCCGGACGAACGCAATCGGGGCAGGGCCTCGCGGCGGATCAGCTCGAATTGTCGGAAATGGGAGCGACGGAAACCCGGCACGCCTCAGCGGGCGTACCGGCCGCTAAACGAGCTGATAAAATAAAGGCTGGCAGCCATCGGCGCGGCGGGGATCAAAATCTCCAGTCCCTTGCACATGGTTCCAGCTCCTCGCGGGCCAATTGCGGCGCGAATGCGGACAACTGACCGCGAACGCCCGGGCTGTCAAGCAGGCGCGAGATTTTCGCGCTGGCGATGCCGCGCCCGGACTCGCCCCGGAGGGGCTGGAGCGGGTGAGGGGAATCGAACCCCCGTCTTAAGCTTGGGAAGCTTCTGCTCTGCCATTGAGCTACACCCGCAACGCCCGGCCTTCGACGGCTTTCCCGTTCGGGAGGTCGCCCTCCAACCCTTCGATCCCGGCCGTTCCGGCATCGCGCCGTCGCGCCTGGCCGATCTAGCGATCGGCGCGGCGGTCGGCAAGCGGCGAGGGGTGCGTCGCGGGCGCAGGGCCGCGGCGCCTCTGCGGAGCCTCAGCGGCCGAGATCGCGGCGGCTGAGCGCGCGCTTGGCGACGGCGTCGTCGGCGTAGCGCAGATTGGCATAGTTCGCGGCCACGCGGGCCCCGGCGGCGGCCGCCGCCGGCTTGACGCGTGGCGCGAGCCGGCGCAGGTCGAAGGGCTCCTCGAACTGAAGCCCCATCCGGCGACCCTCGGCCCAGCGGACCTCGGCGCCGAGCGGGTCCAGGCCGGGCAGGTCGAGCTGGACCTGCGCGCCGACCGGGAGCGAGCGTCCGCATTCCACCATCGCGCCGCCGGTCGAGAGATTGCGCACCCTCACCGTCATGGTGACGCCGTTCCACTGCAGGCTCGCGATCTTGAGCAGACCCTGGCGCGGCGGCCGGTTGAACTGGAACCCGTCGGCGGTGACGGCGCGGTTCTGGAGGGCGAGCTCGGTCGCCTCGTCGGCGGGCATCGGCCGGCCGAAAATATAGCCCTGGACGTGGCTGCAGCCGAGCTCGCGGATCAGCGTCAGTTCGTCATGCGTCTCCGCGCCCTCAACGGTCGTATCCATGCCGAGGCTTTCGGCCAGCGTCACGATCGCGCGGATGATCGCGGCGTTGCGGCTGTCCTTGCGGGCGGCGCCGCGCACGAAGCTCTGGTCGATCTTGATCTTGTCGAACGGCGTCTTCTTCAGATAGCCGAGGCTCGAATAGCCGGTGCCGAAATCGTCGAGCGCGAGCCTGACGCCGAGCGCCTTCAGCCGCTGGAACATGTCGTCGGTCGATTCGCTCTCGATCAGGAAGACGCCTTCGGTGATCTCGAGCTCGAGCTGGCGCGGCGGGATTTGCGCGGCGGCCAGGGCCGACATGATCGTGCCGGGCAGGCTCGGATCGGTGAACTGGATCGGCGAGAGGTTGACTGCGACGCGGATATGCTCCGGCCAGCGTGCCGCCTGGGCGCACGCCTGGCGCAGCACCCATTCGCCGATCGGCACGATCAGCCCGCACTCCTCGGCGAGGGGCACGAAGGTCGCGGGCGAGATCGAGCCGCGCGTCGGGTGGTTCCAGCGGACCAGCGCCTCGAAGCCGGAAAGCTCCTCGCTCTTGGCGTTGACCACCGGCTGGAAATAAAGCTCCAGCTCGCCGCGGCCGATCGCCTTGCGCAGGTCGCCCTCAAGCATCTGCCGGTCCTTCGCCTCGCTGTGCATCTCGGGCGCGAAGAAGGCGAAGGTGCCGCGGCCGGCGGCCTTGGCCGAATAGAGGGCGAGATCGGCGTTGCGGATCAGCGCGTCGACGCTCTCACCCTGCTCGGCGATGGCGATGCCGACGGAGGCGCCGATCGCGATGTTGTGACCGTCGATGAGGTAGGGCATCGACACCTGCTGGATGAGCCGCTCGGCAAGCAAGGCGAGGCTGGTCTGGTCCTGGCCGAGCAGCACCGCCTCGAACTCGTCGCCGCCGAGCCGGCCGATCTGGCCGTTGTCGCCGATCGCGGTCTGCAGCCGCTGGCCAACCTGCTTGAGCAGGGCGTCGCCGACCGGATGGCCAAGCGTGTCGTTGACGTTCTTGAACCGGTCGAGGTCGATCAGGAACAGCGCGCAATCCCTCGGGCGCACCGCGTTTCGCATCGCGTCTTCAAGGGTGCGGCGCATCAGCGCGCGATTGGGAAGGCCGGTCAGCGAATCATATTTGGCGAGCCGGTTGATCTCGCTCTCCGAGCGCATCTGCTCGGTGAGGTCGGTTCCGATGCCGCGAAAGCCGAAGAAGCGGCCATGCTCGTCGAAGATCGGCGTGCCCGACAGCCGCCAGGAGGTCGCCGATCCGGCGGCGCGCACGGTGATCTCGGTGAAGGGCAGGCGCGCGGAGAGGTGAAAGCCGAGCGTCCGCTCCGAGCCCTCGCCGCCGCTGCTGTCGATGAGGTCGGCGAAGATGCGACCGATCAGCGACCTGGCCGGAGTCTTGAGATCGGCGGCGAGCTTTTCGCTGACATAGGTGAGCGCGCCGCGCGCATTGGTTTCCCAGAACCAGCCATGCCCGCCCTGTTCATATTCGTCGATGAAGCGGGCGGCGCGCTGTGCGTTCCACTCGCTCTCGAGCCGCTGGCGCAGCAATTCCCGCTGGTTCGCCGAGCGCTCGAGCGTCAGCCACACGAAGATCATGGCGAGGACGAGCGCGGCGGCGGCGGTCGGTTCGTCCTGCCAGATGAGATAGAAGGCGGCGACGCAGGAGAGGCTGCCAATCCCGGCGAGCGCGGGAAAACTCATGAACCCGACCGGCACCGCGAGCGTGCCGCAGATCAGCGCGAGATCGACCATGAGCGGCTCGATCGCATGGGTGCCGACGGCGATGCCGATCACGGCGCACCAGGCGGCGTTGGCGATGAGCGCATAGAGCGCCGCGCAGCGGATCGCGACATGCGGCTGCCAGCGCGAGAACGGGCGTCTCCGCACCCACAGCCAGAGCAGCAGATCGGCGAGCAGCAGCACGCCGAGCGGCGCCATCAGCGCGAGCGTGGCGGTCGAGCCGGGACGCAGCGTGGCAAGCAGCGCGCCGGCGCAGACGATGTGGACGGCGAGGAAGAAGCCCGGCACCGGATCGAGCGCGCGCAGTCGTTCGCGCGCGGCATCCTCCTCGCGGGCATCGTCGAGGCGATAGAAGTCACGGCCGAGCAATGTCCACAGCGGCAACTTCGCGGGCGCCTCGACCCCGCGCGCCACCGCCGGTTTCCTCCATTCCCTCATCGCCGCCGGCCTTATGCCGGGGGAAATTAAGATTGGGTTGTGGACCCGCCGATTGGTCGGCGCCGGGAGGGAGGAGGCCGGCCCCGCCGCGCGGCCGGGGGACGCGCACGATTGCCCCCGGCCGGCGCGCCGGGCTAGACTGGCGCGCCGAGGGGGACGCCGATGGACGAGTGGGCGGCATTCGGGGCGCGCTCGGCGCGGCTGAGGCCGCCGCTGCGCGCCAACGGGCGCTGTCCGACTCTGGTCGCGGCGCGGGCCGGGTGAACGCGCCCCACCCGCTGCTGGCGCGAATGCGCGGCGACGTTCCGGGCGAACTCTGGCCGCCTGTGTTCGGCCACGAACGCGCCTCGCTCGCCGCCCTGCTGTTCGCGCTCGATCGCACCCAGTGGTCGACGCCGGAGGAGATTGCCGCCGGGCAGGCGCGCCAGTTCGCGCTGCTGGTCCGGCATTTCGCGCGCCATTCGTCCCGTTTCCGCGCGCGGATGGCGGCGGCCGGGCTCGATCCGCGCGTGCTCGACCTGGCGCGGGTCGCCGAACTGCCTCCGCTCGCCCGGCGCGAGGTGCAGGCGGCGGGATCGGCGCTGTATTGCCCGACGCCGCCGGCCCACGCGCCGGTGCGGATCGGCCAGACATCGGGCTCGACCGGCGAGCCGGTCCGAATCGCCAAGGGACGGATGTGCCAGCTCATGTGGCTGGCGATGTCGGTGCGCTGGCACCTGTGGCAGGAGCCCGATCCGATGGCGCGGCGCGCGGCGGTGCGCGTGCTGGTCGAGCGCGACGCGGTCGAGCACAAGGATTGGGGCGGCGCGATGGCCGCCTTGTTCGAGACCGGCCCGCTGCTGGTGCTGAACGGCGGGCTCGACCTTGCCGACCAGGCGGCCCGGCTCGCCGCCTTCGCGCCGCGGAGCCTGCTCGTCTATCCGAGCACGCTTGCCGGCCTGATCGACGCCATGCCGCCGCTGCCGAGCCTCGCGCGCATCCGAACCTTCGGCGAGACGCTCTCGCTGGAGACGCGCGCGACGGCCGAGGCGCATTTCGGCGTCGAAGTGCACGATTGCTATTCGTCGGAGGAGGTCGGCTACATCGCCGTCGAATGCCCCGGCAGCGGGCTCTACCACCTGATGGCGGAATCGCTGGTCGTCGAGGTGGTGGACGACGACGGGCGGCCCTGCCGTCCCGGCGAGGCGGGCCGCGTGCTCGTCACCGACCTGCACAATTTCGCGATGCCGATGATCCGCTACGAGATCGGCGATCGCGCCGTGCCGGGCGGACCCTGTCCTTGCGGCCGCGGCCTGCCGACGCTGGCGCGCGTCCTGGGCCGCGAGCGCAACCTGCTGCTCAAGCCCGACGGCACCACCGCCTGGCCGGTCACCGGCTATCGCCGCTATCGCGAGATCGCGCCGGTCGTCCAGTTCCAGTTCGTCCAGACCGGCCGCGAGGACATCGAGGTGCGCCTCGTCGTCGGGACCGCGCTCGACGCGGCCCAGGAGGCGGCGCTCACCAAGCTGATCCACGCATCGCTCGGCTACCCGTTCCGGCTGACCTTCGCCTATTTCGAAGGCCGGCTGCCGCGCGGCGCCAACGGCAAGTTCGAAGAGTTCGTGCGCGCCTTCTGAGCCGGCCTCACCATCCGAAGGTGATGCCGGCGCGGCCGCCGGTCGTGCCACGCACCGTCGAGGCCGCGACGCCGCCCGAGACCCAGACATGGTCGCTGACCCGCGCCACGATCGCGCCGGAAAAGCCCTGCTGGCCGCGATAGGTGGCGAGGTTGAACGAGATCGCGACGGTCATGTCCGGGGGCATGACGGTGCCGCCCAGCGCCATGGCCGCCGCGATGCCGGCATCGGCACGGCGGGCCTGGCGGACGATCGCCGCGTCCAGCGCGACGACCTGGCCCTCGAGCGCGCCGACCCGGCCACCGAGCCCCTGCAGGGCGGTGACGTCGAGATCGAGCGTGCCGAGATTGCCGCCGAGATCGGTGGTGACGAGCCGCACGGCACCCTGCTGGGCCTGGTTGCTCGCGTCTGACGACAGGCCGGCGAGGGTGTAGGTGGAGACATTGTTGCCGAGCGCGATCTGGCCGGCGCGGCTGGCGACGGCGCCATCGCCGATCGCGACCGCGCCATCGCCGGTGGCGCTGCTCGCATTGCCGATCGCGACCGCGCCGGTGCCGGTGGCGGTGTTGTTCGCGCCCAGCGCCACTGCGCCGGTGCCGGTCGCGACATTGGGATCGCCGATCGCGACCGCGCCATTGCCCGAAGCGCTGTTGCCGAATCCGATCGACACGGCATCGCCGTCGGTCGCGCTGGCTCCGACGCCGATCGCCACCGAATTGCCGGTCGCGACCGGTGCGTCGCCGGCGCCGGCGACCGCGACATATTCGGTCCGGGCGAGCGCCGCGTCGGCGGTGGTCTGGGCATTTCCGGCCGCCGCTAGTGCCTCGTCGGCCGTGTCCTGCGCCTGGCCGGTGGCGGCGATCGCCATGTCCGCCGTCTCCTGCGCGGCATTGGCGGCGGTCAGGGCCGTGTCCGCGGTCGCCTGCGCGCCGTTCGCCGCGACCAGTGCGCTGTCCGCCGTCGCCTGGGCGGTATTGGCGGCGGTGAGGGCCGTGTCCGCCGTCGCCTGCGCCGCATTGGCGGCGGTCAGCGCGCTGTCGGCCGTCGCCTGCGCGCCATTCGCCGCCGTGAGCGCGCTATCGGCCGTCGCCTGCGCGCTGCCCGCTGCGGCGAGCGCGGCATCGGCAGTGGTCTG
The DNA here is from genome assembly GCA_040255785.1 of Sphingomonadales bacterium. GTDB lineage: Bacteria > Pseudomonadota > Alphaproteobacteria > Sphingomonadales > Sphingomonadaceae > Allosphingosinicella. Next base: position 11,450 of record JBDZVR010000004.1, on the reverse strand, counting down.
CGCGCCACCCGCGGCGGCGAGCGCGGCATCGGCGGTGGTCTGTGCATCGCCCGCGGCGGCGAGCGCGTTGTTGGCGGTCGCCTGGGCGTTGGCGGTGCCGGTCTCGAGCGCGCCCACGCGGGTGTCGAGCGCCGAAACGCTGCCTTCGACACCGCCGAGCCGCGTGTCGAGCGCGGCGACGTTCGCGTTGGTCGCCTCGAGCTGGCCCAGATTTACCGCGTCGGTGGCGCCGGTGCCCGCGGCGACGTTGACGATGCGCCGCAAGTCATCCGGCGTCCCGACGGAAACGGTATATGCCTGGTCGGCGATCGCGCCCTGGCCCAGCGCCACGGCCAACTCCGCCGAGGCGGCGGCGCCGTAACCGATCGCCACGGACCCAAGCCCGGTGGTTTCGCTATTGCCTCCGACAGCGACGCTGAAGCTTCCCGGCGCCTCGCTGTTCGAGCCTACCGCGACGGCGTACGAACCGCCATCGGCCTTCGCGTTCGAGCCGACCACGACGCTCCCGCCGCTGCTCGCGCGGCTCTGCACCCCGATCGCAAGGCTCGTTCCGCCAGCCGCCTCCGCGCCCCAGCCGAGCGCGAACGCGCGAATGCCGCTGGCGGTCGGCGCGGGGTATCCGTTCGTATTGTCGCTGGCGATCGGGATCGTCGCGAGGGCGGCGTCGAGCTGGCCGAGATTGACCGCATCAGTGGCCCCGGTGCCGGCGGCGACATTGACGATGCGGCGTTCGGCATCCACCGCGCCGACCGAAACGGTGTCGGGCTGATCGGCGATGGAGCTTTGCCCGAGCGCCACCGCGCCGGCCGCGGAGGCATTGGCGTCGGCGCCGATCGCAATCGCGCCGTTCGCGCTGGCGGCGGCATTGTCGCCGATCGCGACGGCATCATCGACCGACTCCTCGTCGCCCTCCGCCATGATGGATAAGGGGCGGCGCAATGCGACTCTGCGGACGCTCGCGCCCTGTCCCACGGCGATCGAGCCGCCGCCGCCGGCGACGGAACCGCCGCCGATCGCGACCGCGCCGTCGCCGTTCGCGCTCGAGGATTCGCCGACCGAGACCGTGCCGGCTCCTTCGGCGCTGGACGAATCGCCGACCGAGACGGCGCCTGTTCCCGCCGCGCTCGACGATCCGCCGACGGAGACGGCGCCCGAACCGGACGCGCTCGACGCGCCGCCGACGGAGACGCCGCCGCCGTCGCTCGTCTCGCCCGCCGGCGCGGCGCCCGCGAGCCCGTCGATCCGCGCGGCGAGGGCGTCGAGCTGGGCGAGGTTGACGGCGTCAGTCGCCTGGGTGCCGGCGGCGACGTTGGTGATCTGGCTCGGCGCGGCGGCCGACCCGACCGAGATCGTATAGGCCCGATCCGCGACCGCGCCGAAGCCGATCGCGGTCGCCCCTTCCGCGTTCGCGACCGCGTTGACGCCGAAGGCGCTGCTGAAGCGGGCCGAGGAGGTCACCCCCGCGCCGACCGCCACCGAGCCGAAGCCCGACGCGATCACCTGCTCGCCGGGATCATAACCCTCGAAGCCGGGAAGCCAGGCATCGCCGTCGCCATTCTTGTCATACCAGCCGCCGAGCGCGAGCGCGCCTGCGCCGCTCGCCTCCGCATGATAGCCGAAGGCGCTGCTATTGTTCCCGCTCGCCACCGACTGCGCGCCAAAGGCCGCGCTGTAGTCGCCGGTCGCCTTGCTTTCGAAGCCGAAGGCGCTCGATCCGAGACCGTTGGAAATGTTGGCGAAACCGAAGGCGCTGGCCAGCGGCCCGTCAGCCTGGTTGGCTGATCCGAACGAATTGCCGAAATTGCCCGACACGCTGTTCATGTAGCCGACCGCATTGCCGATGTCGGTCGTGACCTCGTTGAACACGCCGATCGCGCTGGCATTGCCCGTCTTGTTGGCGCCCGTGCTGGTATCGATCCTGTTGCCGATGCCGATCGCGGCACTTTCCGGCGCATCCACTTCGTTGGCCGCGCCGATCGCGACGCTGGCCTGGCCATCGACCACGTTGGTCGCGCCGACGGCGGTGCTCGCCTCGCCGTTCGCCTCATTGTTCGATCCGGCCGTGGTGCTGTATTCTCCCGCGGCGGAATTGTCCTCGCCGACGACGGTCGAGCTCGGCGCAGGTGGCGGCGGTGGCGGGGGCGGCGTGGGCGAGGAAGGCGGACAATTGTTGGTCCCCATCGCGACCCTGACCATGCCGCCGCAGACCAGCGTCTTGAGATTGCCGAGCGCGGATTGCGCCTCGGCTGGCGCCGGCGTGCCGGTAGCGACCACCAGCCCGGCCGCGAGCGCGGTTGCCGCGCTCGTACGCAGCATCTGGCGAACCCGCGCCGCCATGGTCGCGCGCCGGCTCGGCTCGACAAGGGGGTCGCCGGATATGGGCATGAGGACGAACATGGGCGTGCTTCCCTCGAAAATGTTGTGGAATCGCGCAGCAGGCTGACATGCGACTCGCCGCCCTCGTTAGTCCGTGCGTCCTCCCGCTTCGGTTCGCGCGTACCCGGGATTTTGACTCGGCCGGCGGACGGACGTTAAGCTTGGGCCCGAGGGGGGCATCGAGGATGTCGCAAGTCGACGGGCGCGTCCCCGCTCGGCGCGCGCGCTTCTACGGCGCGAGCACCGAAGCGGTGCGGCCGCATGAACGGTTCGAATATTGGCGGGCGCTGTTCGGCGACCCGGACATGTCACCCATCCCGAAACGGGACGCCAGGCCCTATCGCGGCTGGGTCATCGGCTGCGACGGCGACGACGGGCTGCTGTTCACCGAGCTGGACTGCGCGCCGACCGCCGCGCGCTTCGACGAGGGCCATGCCGATTATCTGCGCCTTGCCGTGCTTTCGCGCGGCGCGCTCAGGGTGACGCATGGCAACGACGTGCGCGAGGTCGGCCTGCCCGGCGCCGGCATCGAGCTGTTCGACGCACGGCGCGCCGCCCGGATCGAATCGGTAACCGGCTATCGCTCCCATTTCATCACGGTGCCGCGCGCGCTGGCGGTGGAGACCCTGGGCATCGACCCGACCGGCGATCGCGCCCACCGGGCGTTGCCCGAAACCCCGCTCAGCCTGCTGCTCAAGGCGCAGCTCACCGCCTTTTCGCGTCTCGGGCCGGCGATGGACGCGCGGGAAGTCGCGGCGGCGATGGCGTCGCTGAGCGGGCTCACCATCGCCTATCTGCGCCGCTTCAGGCCGGCGGCGAGGCAGGAGGAGGGCGCGGCGGCCGATGCCGCGCTGTTCGCCGCCGCGCGCTCCTATATCGCCGCCCACAAGGAATCGCCGGGCCTCACCGCGGTGCGGGTCGCCGGCGCCATCGGCTGCTCGCGCAACCATCTGTTTCGCATCTTCCGCGCGCGCGGGCTGACGATAGCCGAGGAGATCCGGGCGGCCCGGCTCGGCCATGCCCGCGCGCTGCTGCGCGATCCCCGGCTCGACATTGGCGATATCGCGCTGCGCTGCGGCTACAGCGACGGCTCCGCCTTCGGCAAGGCGTTCCGCCGCCGCTTCGGCATGAGCCCGGGCGACTGGCGGGCCGGCGGTTGAGATAGAGAGGGGGCGGCGCGGCGAAGCGCCGCCCATCCTCGCGTGCTGCTGCTGCGGAGCCGTCGCGAGCAGTGAATCGCGTGGCCCCGTTCGCGTTCCCCGGCCGGGCCGGGAGGCCGTCCAGCGGCGGCGGCTCCCTGGCTCGCTTCGATGACGCCCCGCTTGGATGACGCCCCGCTTCGGCGACGCGCCGCGCCGGCGGCGCTCCGCGTCGGTGGCGCCTCTCGCGGTAGTGGCGCGCCTTACCGCTTGCTGAACTGGAAGCTGCGGCGGGCCTTGGCCTTGCCGTACTTCTTGCGCTCGACGACGCGGCTGTCGCGGGTGAGGAAGCCCGCCTGCTTGATCGTCGACCGCAGCGCCGGCTCGTAGCGGGTCAGCGCCTGGCTGATGCCGTGCTTGACCGCGCCGGCCTGGCCCGAAAGGCCGCCGCCGATGACGGTCGCGACGACGTCATACTGGCCCTCGCGGCCGGCGACGCCGAACGGCTGGTTGATGATCAGCCGCAGCGTCGGCCGGGCGAAGTAGACCGCCTGGTCGCGCCCGTTGATCGTGATCTGGCCGCTCCCGGGCTTCAGCCAGACGCGCGCGACGGCATCCTTGCGGCGCCCGGTCGCATAGGCGCGGCCGTGCGCGTCGAGCTGCTGTTCGCGCAGCGGCGTCGTCGGCGCCTCGGGCGCGGCCGGCACGGGGGCTTCGGCGGCCTCGGCGTCGGCGGTCGCGGCATCGGCGGTCGCGCTCGTGGCGGTCGCCGCCTCGGCGGTTTCGGCCTCGGCGGTCAGCTTGCCGAGATCGGAAAGGGACTGGCGATTGTCGGACATCAGGCGCCCACCTTGTTCTTGCGGTTCATGGCAGCGACATCGAGAGGCTCGGGATTCTGGCCGGCATGGGGATGCCCGGGCCCGCTGTAGAGATGCAGCGCGCGCATCTGCGCCCGCCCGAGCGGGCCGCGCGGGATCATCCGCTCGACCGCCTTCTCGAGCACGCGTTCGGGGAAGCGGCCCTCGAGCACCTTGCCCGCGGTCACGCCCTTGATGCCGCCCGGGTAACCGGTGTGCCGGTAATAGACCTTCTGCCCGAGCTTGCTGCCGGTGAAGCGCACCTTGTCCGCGTTGATGACGACGACATGGTCGCCGCAATCGACATGCGGGGTGTAGCTCGGCTTGTGCTTGCCGCGCAGCAGGTTGGCGATGATCGAGGCGAGCCGCCCAACCACCAGCCCTTCGGCATCGATCAGATGCCATTTCTTTTCCACCTCGGCCGGCTTGACCGACCTGGTCGTCTTCATCAGCGCCTTCATGGAGCCTGGACCTTTTCACGAATGACGAACGCCGCCCCCCTGGAGCGGCGCGATGGGCGGGCAGATGGCCGGGATGCTCGTGAAAGTCAAGGAAAAGCGCGGCTCTCGCAAGAGGTATCATGTTACCATGTCGCGATCGAGCGCGATTTCGCCGGGGAGCTTTTGCCGCCCGTCCGCCGCGACGAAATCGACGCTGCTGCCGATACGGCCGCGTTTCAACCGCCGAAAAAGTGCTATGTTCGCCCGCCGCGACTCCGGCGCCCTCTGGAGCCCGAGCGGCGAAACATTCGACGGGGAGGCGCGAATGGGCAGGGACGATTCCGAACATGTGGACTTCCACGGCTTCATGGAAGGCGTGCGGCGGCGAAACCCGAACCAGCCGGAATTCGTCCAGGCCGTGCAGGAAGTCGCCGAGGACATTTTCGAGTTCATCGAGGGCAGGGAGGAATATCACCGCTGGCAGATTTTGCGTCGCATCGCCGAGCCCGACCGGGTGGTGAGCTTCCGCGTCTGCTGGGAGGACGACAACCACCATATCCGCGTCCAGCGCGGCTATCGCGTCCAGAACAACAACGCGATCGGACCCTATAAGGGCGGCCTGCGCTTCCATCCGAGCGTCAATGAATCGATCCTGAAGTTTCTCGCCTTCGAGCAGACCTTCAAGAACGCGCTGACCGGCCTGCCGATGGGCGGCGGCAAGGGTGGAGCCAATTTCAATCCCAAGGGCAAGAGCGATGGCGAGATCATGCGCTTCTGCCAGTCGTTCATGACCGAGCTCTATCGCCATATCGGCGCGGACGTTGACGTGCCGGCCGGCGACATTGGCGTCGGCGCGCGCGAGGTCGGCTACATGTTCGGCCAGTACAAGCGCATCACCGGCCAGTTCACCGGCGTGCTGACCGGCAAGGGCCTCGAATATGGCGGCTCGCTGATCCGGCCCGAGGCGACCGGCTACGGCGCCGTCTATTTCCTCGAGAACATGCTGAGGACCGGGGAGCGCGACCTCACCGGAACGGTGGCGGTGATCTCGGGCTCCGGCAATGTCGCGACCCACGCGGCCGAGAAGATCAATCAGCTTGGCGGCAAGGTGGCGACGCTTTCCGACTCCGAGGGCTTCGTCCACGATCCCGACGGCATCACCCAGGAGAAGATCGACTGGGTGAAGACCCACAAGACCCGCCGGCGCGGGCGCATCTCGCAATATGCCGACGAGTTCAAGGCCGCGACCTTCCATGCCGGCAAGCGGCCCTGGGGCGTGCCGTGCGACGTCGCGCTGCCCTGCGCGACGCAGAACGAGCTGCTCGGCGAGGACGCGCGAACGCTGGTCAAGAACGGCTGCATCGCCGTCTCCGAAGGCGCCAACATGCCGACCGACCTCGAAGGCGTGCACGTCTTCAGGGACGCGAAGCTGCTCTATGCGCCCGGCAAGGCCTCGAACGCCGGCGGTGTCGCCGTCTCCGGGCTCGAGATGAGCCAGAACAGCGAACGGCGCGCCTGGAAGGAGAGCGAGCTCCAGCAGATGCTGCGCGACATCATGGACGGAATCCACGACCGCTGCCTCGAATATGGCGATCGCGGCAACGGCTATGTCGACTATGTCAAGGGTGCGAACATCGCCGGTTTCAAGAAGGTCGCCGACGCGATGCTGGCCTTCGGCGTGGTCTGAGCGGCGCCCGCCCAGGTGCGTCGGCGCGGATCGTCCCGCCGCCCTTCGCGGACGCCCGGCGTCGGCCGATCGAGCACGGGCCCTAGCCGGAGTTGCGCAGCGCCGTCGCGATCGCGTTGATGGAAAGCTGGATGCCCTCGGCGATGCGCGGATCCTTCTCGCCGGCGCGATGGCGCTTCATCAGCTCGATCTGGAGCAGGTTGAGCGGCTCGACATAGGGCAGGCGCAGCCGGATCGAGGCGTCGAGCGCCGGCTGGTCCTCGAGCAGCCGTGCCTCGCCGGTGATCGACAGGAGGCAATCGCGCGTGCGCAGCCAGTCGTCGCGGATGCGGTTGAACAGGCTTTCGCGCAGGCTCCGGTCCTCGACCAGCTCGGCATAGCGCGCGGCAATGCCCATGTCGGATTTGGCGAGCACCATTTCGAGATTGTCGAGCGCGGTGCGGAAGAAGGGCCATGCCTCGCGCATCTCGCGCAGCTCTGCGGCGTCGCCGAAGGCGGCGAGGCCATGGCCGACACCGTACCAGCCGGGCAGCATCACCCGCGCCTGCGTCCAGGAGAAGACCCAGGGAATGGCGCGCAGATCCTCGATCCGGTCGGACGTCGCGCGGCTCGCCGGCCGTGAGCCGATCTTCAGCCCCGCGATTTCGGCGATCGGCGTCATCTGGCGGAAGAAGGCGCAAAAGCCCTCGGTGTCGTAGACGAGGTCGCGATAGGCGGCGAAGGCCGCCGCCGAGATGCGCGCCATCGCCGCGTAGAAGCGTTCGCGCCGGCGCGACGAGCGCGGCTCCAGGCTGGCGATCAGCGTCGCCGAGGCGATCGCATCGAGATTGGCGGCGGCGATCTCGGGCGTCCCGTATTTGGCGGCGATCACCTCGCCCTGCTCGGTGATGCGGATGCGCCCCTGGACGGTGCCGGACGGCTGGGCGCGGATCGCCGCGAAGCTCGAACCGCCACCGCGCCCGACCGCGCCGCCGCGGCCGTGGAAGAGCTGGAGGCGGGTGCCGGCCTCGGCGAAGACCTTCGCGAGCGCGCGGCTCGCCTTCTGCAGGCTCCAGACCGAGGTCAGATAGCCGCCGTCCTTGTTTGAGTCCGAATAGCCGAGCATCACTTCCTGGTGTCCGCGCGCGCGGGCGAGGGCGGTCATTTCGGGCAGCGCGAAGAAGGCGCGCATGATTTCCGGCGCCGCTTCCAGATCCTCGATCGTCTCGAACAGCGGCACCGCCATGATCGCCGCCTGGGGCGGGTCGCCGGGGCACCACAGCCCGGCTTCCTTCAGCAGCACATAGACTTCGAGCAGGTCGGAAATGCTCGCCGCCTTCGAGATGACGTAGGCGGTGATCGCCTGCGGCCCGCAGGCGACGTGCGCCTCGGCGGCCGCGCGGACGATTTCGAGCTCCCTCGTGGTTTCCTCCGAATAGCCGGCATAGGGGCTGGCGAGCGGGCGTGCGCTGGCGAGCTCGCGGCGCAGCAGCGCGACCCGCGCCTCCTCGTCCAGCGCGGGATAATCCGCCTCGACGCCGGCGACGCGCAGCAGCTCGCCGACGACGCGCTCGTGCACGTCCGAGTTCTGGCGGAGATCGAGCGTGGCGAGGTGGAAGCCGAACGTGTCGGCGGCGCGGATCAGGCGGCCGAGCGGGCCGGCGCGGCCGATCTCGCCGAGCCCGTCGGACAGGGTGGCAAGATCGGCGCGGAAGGCGGCCGCGTCCGGGTAGGGCGCGCCGGCCACCGCCGCCGGGCGCCGGGGCTTGCGCCCGACGGTCCGCTCGAACGTCGCCGCCAGCCGGGCGTAGATGGCACCTAGCGCCCGGCGGTAGGGCTCGTCGCCGCGGGCGGGGGCGAGATCGCCCGACTGGGCGGCCAGCGCCATCACCGCCTCCGGCACGTCGGCATGTTCGGAGGAGATTGACAGGTCCGCGCCGAGCGCGTGGACCTGGTCGAGATAGTGGGAGAGCACCGTCTCGGCGGCGAGCGCCAGCGCCAGGCGCAGCGAGTCGGCGGTGACGAACGGGTTGCCGTCGCGATCGCCGCCGATCCAGCTCCCGATCTTGAGGAAGCTCGCCGGCCGCCGGCCCAGGGCGCGCTCCCAGCGCGCGTAGAGGACGGGAAGGACCGGAAGGAAGACGTCGCGCAGATAGGAGAGGGCGGTCTCGACCTCGTCGCCGACGAACATTCGCTCGCGCCGCAGCGGCCGCGTGCGCCAGAGCAGCGCGATCTGCCGCTTGAGCGCAACCTCGACCGGATCGCCGTCCGCCGTCTCCTCGACGCCGGCGTCGCGCAGCTTCATCAGCGCGGCGATGCGGTTGCGATGGTCGATGATGCTCTTGCGGCGCACCTCCGTCGGATGGGCGGTGAGGACGGGAGTGATCAGCGCCGAATCGAGCAGCGCGATCGCCTCCTCGCGCGTCACCCCCTTCGTCTCCAGCAGCGCGAGCGCCTCGGCCATCGTCGCCCCCTGCTCGAGGGTGATGCCCTGGCGATCCTCGGCGAGGTTGGCAAGGACGGAAAAGAGCATGAATCCGTGGACGAAGGCGAGCGTGTCGTCGAGGCCGAGCGCGTCGAGGCCGGGATCGATCGCCTCGCCGCCGGCGACGCCGCGATGGCGATCGACCGAGGCGGCCCGGATATATTCGATGCGTCGGAACAGCGGCTCGCCCTCCGCCTCGCGGATGACGTCGCCGAGCAGCCGGCCAAGGTAGCGGATATCGGGATTCTGCTCGATCGCCCCCGGCGGACGCGGGGCGGCACGGTGCGTTTCGGCCATCGTTTCTCCCGTCTCGGCTTGCGCTTGCGCTGGGCCACGCGCGATAGCAGATGCGCCCGGCCCGCGCGCCCCCTTCCGTGGGCGGCGGCGTCGAGCACGCCCGCTTGACTCGCCCCATGCCAAACCCTACATGCCGCGCATCCCGCTAACCGGTCCTCCGGCGGCGCACCGTTGCGCGCGCCGTTTTGCCTGTTCGGGACTCACGACGCTTTGAGATGGGCGGATCGCCAGTCCGCCCGTGGAGCAGGAGAACAGCAACACATGGCACGTATCGCTGGGGTCAATATCCCGACCAACAAGCGCGTCGAAATCGCGCTGACCTATATTCACGGCATCGGCCGCACCACCGCGAGGCAGATCGCGGCCAAGCTCGGCATCCCGCCCGATCGGCGCGTCCAGGATCTCACCGACCAGGAGGTGATGCACCTGCGCGAGACGATCGATGCCGATCACGTGGTCGAGGGCGACCTCAGGCGCGAGACCGCGATGAACATCAAGCGGCTGATGGACCTGGCCTGCTATCGCGGCCTCAGGCACCGCAAGAACCTGCCGGTCCGTGGCCAGCGCACGCACACCAACGCGCGCACCCGCAAGGGCAAGGCCAAGCCGATCGCCGGGAAGAAGAAATAGCCGCGGGAGCGCCGGTCGCTTTCGCGCCCTTCTTCTCTGCCGGCGTCGCGTTTCGACCGCGCCGGTGAACGATACAGACTTTCAGATCAGGTCAGACAAACATGGCACGTGAACCGCAGCGTCTCCGCCGTCGCGAGCGCAAGAACATCTCCGCCGGCGTCGCCCATGTGAACGCCAGCTTCAACAATACGATGATCACCATCACCGATGCCCAGGGCAATGCGATCGCCTGGTCGTCGGCCGGGATGATGGGCTTCAAGGGAAGCCGCAAGTCGACGCCCTATGCCGCTCAGGTCGCGGCCGAGGACGCGGGCCGCAAGGCCGCCGAGCATGGCGTGCGCACGCTTGAGGTCGAGGTGAAGGGCCCCGGGTCGGGCCGCGAATCGGCGCTGCGCGCGCTGCAGGCGGTCGGCTTCACGATCACCTCGATACGCGATGTCACGCCGATCCCGCACAACGGCGTGCGCCCGTCGAAGCGCCGCCGCGTCTAGCGACGTTTGAAGACCGGCCGCGCCCGCAAGGTCGCGGTCGCCGATGCAGAAGACAAGCCTCGGGAAGCCGCCCCCGCTTCCCCAACCGCCAGAGGAAAAAGCATGGCCGTCAACGCAAAGAACTGGCAGGAACTCAAGAAGCCCAACGCGCTAGAGAAGAAGCCCGCCGGCGACGCCCGCCGCAAGGCGACGTTCGCCGCCGAGCCGCTCGAGCGCGGCTTCGGCCTGACGCTCGGCAACTCGCTGCGCCGGGTGCTGATCTCGTCGCTCCAGGGCGCCGCGATCACCTCGGTCAAGATCGAGGGCGTGCTGCACGAATTCTCCAGCCTCGCCGGCGTGCGCGAGGACGTGACCGACATCGTCCTCAACGTGAAGCAGATCGCGCTCAAGATGGAGGGGGAGGGCCCGCGCCGCCTGACCCTTTCCGCGACCGGCCCGGGCGCGGTCACCGCCGGCCAGATCGCGGTAACCGGCGACATCGAGGTGATGAACCCGGATCTCGTCATCTGCCATCTCGACGAGGGCGCGACGCTCAACATGGAGCTCACCGCGGATACCGGCAAGGGCTATGTCGCCGCCGCCGCCAACCGGCCGGCCGACGCGCCGATCGGCCTCATCCCGATCGACGCGCTCTACTCGCCGGTGCGCCAGGTGAGCTACAAGGTCGAGAATACCCGCGTCGGCCAGGAGCTCGATTACGACAAGCTGACCCTGACCATCGAGACCGACGGCACGGTGACGCCGGAGGACGCGCTCGCCTATGCCGCGCGTATCCTGCAGGACCAGCTCCAGCTCTTCGTTCACTTCGACGAAGGGCTGACGATGATGTCGGCGCCGGCCGGCATGGCGGGCGCCATGCAGGGCGCGGCCGAAAGCGAGGCCGACGCCAACCAGCTCAACCGCTATCTGCTGAAGAAGGTGGACGAGCTCGAACTGTCGGTGCGCAGCGCCAACTGCCTCAAGAACGACAATATCATCTACATCGGCGATCTCGTGCAGAAGACCGAGGCGGAAATGCTCCGCACCCCGAACTTCGGCCGCAAGTCGCTGAACGAGATCAAGGAAGTCC
>JBDZVR010000035.1:0-28741 GCA_040255785.1 Sphingomonadales bacterium | reverse complement strand
CGCTGGATACCGGGCGCTGGATATGCGTAAACCTATATCAGACCGACTCTAGCCAGGCGGATGCCGACGATTCGCGGCCTCGTCGGCGGTGCGAATCGCCCGGCGCGAGCGAACGCGCGCGGCGCGCGCCGCCTTCGTTCGGGATCGCGCCGCGAGGCGCCGGTGACTCGCGCCGGAATCCGGGCGGCTCAGCGCGCCGCCGTCCGCGCCGCGCCGCGCGAGAGCTTGTAGAGCGCCTCGGCGACGACGCCGCGCAGCATCGGCGCGCTGAACGTCACCCGCAGCCCCTGCTGCATGCAGGGCGCGAGGCGCGGCGAGAGCGCGCCGATCGCCGAGGATTCCTCGGCGCCGCCCGGAGCGGCGGTGACCAGCCGATGCGCGTCCGCCGGCGCGGCGCGTGCGATGCATTCCCCGAACCGGATGAGCGAGGCATCGAGCGGCGGATTGACCCCGCCCTCGGGCGCCGCGAGCGCCGGCCTGCCCGCGAAGTCGGCGGGCGTCGCGCGCGGGAAGTCGCGATTGTAGAGCGCCTCGAACAGCGCCCCGCGCACCAGCCGCGCATCGACCGGCGGATGCCCCTCGGGCAGGCAGCCGTCATCGAGCAGGCGCAGGAATTTGTCGCTGTCCGGCGAAGGCGTCCCGCCCGAGATGAAATTGTCGACCCGAGGGCGCGACGCGCGGATCAAGCAATCCGCCAGATGCCGGACCAGCCGCACCGCCTCCGGGTCGGGTAGGGGTTGCGCGATGGCCGGTGCGGAAGTGGCGAGCAGGCCGGCAGCGGCGAGAAAAATGGTCGAGCGGTTCATCGGCCGACTCCGAAGGCGCGGAACGGGGCGGGAAAAGCCTACTCCAGCGCTCGCGCGGCCGCAATCGGGCGACAAGCGGCTATTCGGCCGCTTCCAGCATCTGCCCGGCGCCCCGGCGCGCGGCGATACGGCGCTCGAGCTCGGGACGGAAATGGCGGATGAGGCCCTGGATCGGCCAGGCGGCGGCGTCGCCCAGCGCGCAGATCGTGTGCCCCTCGACCTGCTTGGTGACATCCCAGAGCTGGTCGATCTCCGCGACCTCGGCGTCGCCGGTGACGAGCCGCTCCATCACCCGCCACATCCAGCCGGTCCCCTCGCGGCAGGGCGTGCACTGGCCGCAGCTCTCGTGGCGGTAGAAATAGGAGATGCGCGCGATCGCCTTCACGATGTCGGTGGACTTGTCCATCACGATCACCGCGGCGGTGCCGAGGCCGGATTGCAGCTCCTTGAGCGCGTCGAAGTCCATCGGCGCGTCGATGATCTGCGCCGCCGGCACCAGCGGCACCGAGGAGCCGCCCGGGATGACGGCGAGCAGATTGTCCCAGCCGCCCCTGATCCCGCCGGCATGCTTCTCGATCAGCTCGCGGAACGGGATGCTCATCGCTTCCTCGACGACGCACGGCCGCTCGACATGGCCGGAAATCTGGAAGAGCTTGGTGCCGGCATTGTTCTCGCGCCCGAAGCCCTTGAACCAAGCCGCGCCGCGCCGGAGGATCGTCGGCGTGACCGCGATCGATTCGACATTGTTGACCGTGGTTGGGCAGCCATAGAGGCCGGCGCCGGCCGGGAATGGCGGCTTCAGGCGCGGCATTCCCTTCTTGCCCTCGAGGCTTTCGAGCATCGCCGTCTCTTCGCCGCAGATATAGGCGCCCGCGCCGCGGTGGACGAAGATGTCGAAATCGAAGCCGGATTTGCAGGCGTTCCGGCCGATGAGCCCGGCATCGTAAGCCTCCCGCACCGCCGCCTCGAGCACCTTCGCCTCGAAGATGAACTCGCCGCGAATGTAGATGTAGGCGGCGCGGCAGCGCATCGCATAGCCGGCGATCAGCGCGCCCTCGATCAGCTTGTGCGGATCGTGGCGGATGATCTCGCGGTCCTTGCAGGAGCCGGGCTCCGATTCGTCGGCGTTGACGACGAGGAAATTGGGGCGCCCGGGATCCGGATTCTTGGGCATGAAGCTCCACTTCATGCCGGTCGGAAAGCCCGCGCCGCCGCGGCCGCGCAGGCCCGAGGCCTTGATCTCCTCGATGATCGCGTCGGGCTCGCGCGCGAGCAGCGCCTTCGTCTCGTCCCAGTCGCCGCGCTTGCGGGCGGCCTCCAGGTTCCACGGCTGGAAGCCGTAGAGGTTGGTGAAGATGCGATCCTTGTCTGCGAGCATCACTTTTTCCCGATCATCTTCCGCGCCGCCATGACGAGAACCACGGCGCCGACGAGGACGGCGGCGACCAGCGCCAGCTTGAGCGCGATCTTGAGCGCGGCGAGCAGCACCAGCGCGCCCAGCACCACGATCGCAATGGCTATGGCCTGGTTCCTATCCATGCGACGGCGTGCCCGGGCTCCCGCAGAATTCGGCGACCGCGCGGTCCATTTCGCCGGGCCTCATCCGCGGTTCGACGAAGGCGTCGCGCGAGGCGACGACGATGTAGCGCTGCGGCGGCCCGTCGCCCTGGGTGAAGCGGCCGCAGACGATCCGCACCCCCTCGCTCGCGCTCCGGCGCGGCGCGGAAAAGACGAGATCGTCCGGATTGCCGAGCTTTTCGCGCACCAGCCGCTGCGCCGTCGAGACATCGCCCTCGGGCAAAGCCCGTGGCGGCGCCGTCGCGGCATCGTTCGCCGGGGCCGGGCCGTCCTGGCAGGCCGCGAGCATCAGCAGGACCGGAAGCGCGGCACGATTCACCATTCCCCCCGGTAATCGTGGTTCGCCTGCTCCATTTCCCTGAGCGTGGTCGGCCCGCCGGCGGGGCACGAGGTCTTGCGGTCGATCTGCGGGCCGATCCTGGGCTGCTCGCCGGCGGCCAGCGCCTCGAGGATCGCGGTCATGCTCTCGAAGGTCAGATCCTCGTAATTGTCGTCGTTGATCTGGACCATCGGCGCGTTGGCGCAGGCACCGAGGCATTCGACCTCGGAGAGGGTGAACAGGCCGTCCGCGGTCGTCTCGCCCTTCTTCATGCCCTTCGCGTGGCAGGCGGCGAGCACGTCGTCGGAGCCGCGCAGCATGCACGGCGTCGTGCCGCAGACCTGGACGTGGAAGCGGCCGACCGGCGCGAGGTTGAACATCGTGTAGAAGGTCGCGACCTCGGCGGCGCGGATATAGGGCATGTCGAGATAGGCCGCGACATATTCGATCACCGGCGCCGGCAGCCAGCCCTGCGTGTTCGTCTCCGCGCCGACCTGGCGCTGGGCGAGATCGAGGAGCGGGATGATCGCGCTGCGCTGCCGCCCCGGCGGATAGCGGACGATGAATTGCTTCGCCAGCGCGTCATTTTCCGCCGTGAAGGTGAAGGCGCCCCAGCGCTCGCGGATCTCGGGCGTGTCGCAAACGCGTCTAGCGGCCATTGTTCGGCTCCACAGGCTCACCGCTCCCGACGCATTGCTTCGTCACCGCGGTCACCGTCTCGCTTCCAGCCTGGTAATGGAAATCGCAACGTGTCCTCTCCCCGTTCCTGTTTATTATAATCGCACAAACGGTCTCCCGCGTGCCCGGGGCGCAGGCATAGGAATCGATCGTGCCAGGAAGGTGGCCAAAGGCGATAGCGTACATTTCGGAAGTGGCCCGCCGTCCGCTCGGCAGGAAGAGCCGGCCGCTTTCATCGCTGAAGATGAAGTTCCGGACGTCCTCGGAAACGTAATTCAGCGATTGCGATATGCTTTCGGTCTGAAGGGCCCGCAGGTGACGTTCCACCGGCGAGGAACCCGTAACGGCAGCTCCGCCGGCCCGGTCGGTTGCCTCGCCGGAGCCCGCTGCCGAAGAGGCGGTCAGCAACGCCAGCAGGAAAGCCACGGCCGAATTCACCGGTCGCACTCCCCGAAGACGATGTCGATCGCGCCGAGGATCGCGGTGACGTCGGCCAGCATGTGGCCCCGGCACATGAAATCCATCGCCTGAAGGTGGCTGAACGCGGTCGGCCGGATCTTCACGCGATAGGGCTTGTTGGTGCCGTCGCTGACCAGGTAGATGCCGAACTCGCCCTTCGGGCTCTCGGTCGCGACATAGACCTCGCCCGCCGGCACGTGCAGCCCTTCCGTGTAGAGCTTGAAATGGTGGATGAGGGCCTCCATCGAGGTCTTCATCGAGGCCCGGCGCGGCGGCGCGACCTTGCGGTCGTCGGTCAGCACCTCGCCGTCCGGCATCTCGTTGAGGCACTGCTTCATGATCCGCGCCGACTGGCGGACCTCCTCGCAGCGCACCATCATCCGGTCGTAGCAGTCGCCCTTCGTGCCGACGGGCACGTCGAACTCCATCCGGTCGTAGACCTCGTAGGGCTGGGCGCGGCGAATGTCCCAGGGGATGCCGGCGGCGCGGATCATCGGCCCGGAGAAGCCCCAGGCGAGCGCGTCCTCCTTCGAGACGACGGCGATGTCGACATTGCGCTGCTTGAAGATGCGGTTGTCGATGACCAGCGCGAGCGCGTCCTCGAACAGGCGCGGCAGCCGCCTGTCGAGCCAGTCGCCGATGTCGGCGAGCAGCTTCAGCGGCACGTCCTGGCGCACGCCGCCGGGGCGGAACCAGTTGGCGTGCATCCGCGCGCCCGACGCCCGCTCGTAGAAGTTCATCAGGTCTTCGCGCAGCTCGAACAGCCACAGGTTCGGCGTCATCGCGCCGACATCCATGATGTGGCTGCCGATATTGAGCAGGTGGTTCGAGATGCGGGTCAGCTCGGCAAACAGCACGCGCAGATATTTGGCGCGTGGCGGGATGTCAAGGTCGAGCAGCTTCTCGATCGCGAGCACGAAGCTGTGCTCCATCGACAGCGGCGAAACATAATCGAGGCGATCCATGTAGGGGAGCGCCTGCAGGTAGGTCTTGTACTCGCACAGCTTCTCGGTGCCGCGGTGGAGCAGCCCGACATGCGGGTCGACCCGCTCGACCACCTCGCCATCGAGCTCGAGCACGAGCCTCAGCACGCCGTGCGCGGCCGGGTGCTGCGGCCCGAAATTGATCGTGTAGTTGGCGATCGCCGCCTCGCGGGCGCGCGCCGCCTCCAGCCGCTCCGCGGCGGCGGACTCGACGGACTCCTGGATACGCACGTCAGTCATGGACCGTCACGATTCTTTCCTGGGCTTGCGCGGCGCGCGCGGCTTGCGGGCCGTGGGCGATTCGCTCGCGGCGGCAGCATCGGGCCGGGGCGGCGCGGCCTTGCGCGCGCGCGGCTTCTGCGCCGTCGTCCTCGCGCCCTCGCGGTTGGCGGGTTCGCCGGCGCCGGTGTCCGCCTTCGTCCCGGTCGTCTTGGGAGTGCCGGGGCCGGGCGTTGCCGGGGACTGACGGGCATCGGCCCTGGCGATCTCGTCGGCCTTGAGCGGCGTCGGCGCGCCCTTTTCCTCGGGCAGCTTCGCCTTCTCGTCGCCGGGCAGGATATATTCCGCGCCCTCCCAGGGCGAGAGGAAGTCGAAATCGCGGAAATCCTGGGCGAGCCGGACCGGCTCGTAGACGACGCGCTTCTGCTCCTCCGAATAGCGCAGCTCGACATAGCCGGTGAGCGGGAAGTCCTTGCGCTGCGGATGGCCGCGGAAGCCGTAATCGGTGAGGATGCGCCTGAGGTCGGGATGGCCGGCGAAGACGACGCCGTACATGTCGAACACCTCGCGCTCGAGCCAGCCGGCGACCGGGTAGACGCCGGTCACGGTCGGCACGGGCGTCTCCTCGTCGGTGGAGACGCGAACGCGCAGGCGATGGTTCCTCGTCACCGACAACAGGTGATAGACGACCTCGAACCGCTCGGCGCGTTCGGGGTAATCGACCCCCGCAATCTCCATGAGCTGCTGGTATTCGAAGCGGTCGCGCAGCAGGGTGAGCACGTCGGCGACACGCTCGCGGGCGACGTCGATCGAGACCTCGCCGACCTCGTCCCTGGCGCAGAGGAAGGCCGGGCCGATCGCCGCCTTCACCTCCGCGACGATCCCCTCACGCGGCGGAATCAGCGGGGCTGAGCTAGCCATGGCGCGCTCCGGCGCGGGTGGCGACAATCCCGGTCATCGCTCGATCGTGCCCTGGCGGCGGATCTTCCGCTGCAGCTGCATGATGCCGTATAGCAGCGCCTCCGCGGTCGGCGGGCAGCCGGGGACGTAGATATCGACCGGCACGATCCGGTCGCAGCCGCGCACGACGCTGTAGCTGTAATGATAATAGCCGCCGCCGTTCGCGCAGCTCCCCATCGAGATGACATATTTCGGCTCGCTCATCTGGTCATAGACCCGGCGCAGCGCGGGCGCCATCTTGTTGCAGAGCGTGCCGGCGACGATCATCACGTCGCTCTGTCGCGGGCTCGCGCGCGGCGCCGCGCCAAATCTTTCTAGATCATAGCGCGGCATGTTCACATGGATCATCTCGACCGCGCAACAGGCGAGGCCGAACGTCATCCACCATAGCGAGCCGGTGCGCGCCCACTGGAACAGATCCTCGGTGGTGGTGACCAGGAAGCCCTTGTCGCCGACCTCGGACTGGATCTGGTTGAACACATAGGGATCGGGCAGTTCGCCTTCGGGGCGATGGCCGGCGGCGCGCCCGGAGAGCATTACTCCCATTCGAGCGCCCCCTTCTTCCAGGCGTAGGCGAGCCCGAGCGCGAGCTCGAAGATGAAGATCATCATCGCGCCCCAGGCTGCCCAGCCGAGGGAAAGGACGCTGACCGCCCAGGGAAAGAGGAAGGCGGCCTCGAGATCGAAGACGATGAACAGGATCGCGACCAGGTAGAAGCGCACGTCGAACTGCGCGCGGCTGTCCTCGAACGCGGGGAAGCCGCATTCATATTCGGCGAGCTTGTCGGGCGAAGGCTTGTGCGCCCCGGTGAGCCGCGCCGCGAGCATCGGCAGGAACACGAAGGCGCCCGACAGGCCGAGCGCGACGACCAGGAACAAAAGGATCGGCAAATAGCCTTCGGCGACCGACGCCATGTGACTCGTCTCTCCCGTGAGGTTGGGGCGGCTTTAGGACCGGCGCCGGTGGGACGCAAGGCCGGGCACGCCCCCTCACCCCTTCAACGCGCCGGCGACCAGCTTGTGCAGCCGGGAATGGAGCGCGGCGTTGCCGGCGAGCACCTCGCCGCGGGCGATTCCCGCTTCGCCGCCGCGATAATCGGTGACGAAGCCGCCGGCCTCGCGCACCAGCAGGATGCCCGCGGCGATGTCCCATAAATTGAGGCCGTCCTCCCAGAAGCCGTCGAACCGGCCGGCGGCGACCCAGGCGAGATCGAGCGCGGCCGAGCCGAAGCGGCGAATGCCGGCCACTTCCGGAATCACCGCGCCGGCGATCCTCAGCCAGCGGGCGGCGTCGCCATGGCCCCTGAACGGCGTCCCGGTCGCGATCAGCGCCTCGGCGAGGTCTCGGCGCGAGGAGACACGCAGCCGCCGGTCGTGGAGCCAGGCGCCCCGGCCCTTCTCCGCCCAGAAGCTCTCGTCGGTGAGCGGCTGGTAGACCAGCGCGTGCGAGAGTTCGCCCCAGCCCTGCCCGCCGGGCCTTGGTTCCTGCACCGCGATCGAGACCGCGAAGTGCGGGATCGAATGGAGGAAATTGGAGGTGCCGTCGATCGGATCGACCACCCAGCGGGGCCGCGCCGGATCGCCCTCGATGCTGCCGCCTTCCTCGAGCAGCAGCCCCCAGTCGGGACGCGCACGGCGCAGCTCTTCCACCAGCGATTGCTCGGTGCGCCGGTCGGCGAGGCTGACGAAGTCGGCCGGCCCCTTGCGGCTGACCTGCAGGTGCTCGACCTCGCCGAAATCGCGCCGCAGGCGCCCCGCCGCCTTGCGCGCGGCCCGCTCCATGACGGTGATGAGGCCGGAATGGCTTGGCACTTCGTTTCTCCGCCCTCCCGCGAGCGGGAGGGAAAGGCCGTCAGTCCGCCCGGCGGACGTAGCTCTGCTCGTACACGTCCACGATGATCCGCGTCCCGGACGTGATGTGCGGCGGAACCATGATGCGCACGCCATTGTCGAGCACGGCGGGCTTGTAGCTGGACGAGGCGGTCTGCCCCTTCACCACGGCGTCCGCCTCGACGACGGTCGCCTCGATCTGGTCGGGGAGCTGCACCGAGATCGGCTTTTCATCATAGAGCTCCATGACGACGTCCATGCCGTCCTGGAGGAAGGCGGCGGCATCGCCCAGCAGGTCGCGCGGCAGGCTGATCTGCTCGTAGCTTTCCTTGTCCATGAAGGTCAGCATGTCGCCGTCGGCGAAGAGGAACTGGAAGTCCTTGGTGTCGAGGCGGACGCGCTCCACCGTCTCGGCCGAGCGGAAGCGGACGTTGTTCTTGCGGCCGTCGATGAGGTTCTTCATCTCGACCTGCATATAGGCGCCGCCCTTGCCCGGCTGGGTGTGCTGGATCTTGACCGCGCGCCAGATGCCGCCTTCATATTCGATGATGTTGCCGGGACGGATGTCCACGCCGCTGATCTTCATGCCTGTCTCTCGAAATGCTGGGAAAGCGCCGCGCGCGCCTTAGCGGCAGCGGCCGCGCACGGCAAGACCGCCGGCTGCCCGCTACTGGCGCGCGAGAATGTCCTGGAATGCCCGCACCGCGCGCGCCGGCCCCTCGGGATCGTTCCACACCGCCCCGCACACCGCCAGGAAATCGGCGCCGGCCTCCACCAGCACGCGGCCGTTCTCCGGCGTGATGCCGCCGATCGCGACGCAGGGCAGCTCGAACAGCAGGCTCCACCAGCCGAGGATCGCCGGATCGGGCCGGTGGCGCGTCTCCTTGGTCGTCGTCGGGAAGAAGGCGCCGAAGGCGACATAGTCCGCCCCCGCCTCGCCCGCCTCCATCGCGAGATGGCGGCTGTCGTGGCAGGTGACCCCGATCTGCGCGCCGGGCCCGAGCAACCGCCGCGCCTCGCGCGGGTCGCCGTCCTGCTGGCCGAGGTGGACGCCATCGGCGCCGAGCCGCTTCGCCAGCCCCATGTCATCGTTGACGATGAAGGCGACGTCGCGTTCGGCGCAGATGCGCTGGAGCGGCGCGGCGAGCCGTGCCGCCTCGTGCTGGCCGACATCCTTCACGCGAAACTGGAAGGCCGCGACCGGCCCTGCGTCGAGCGCCGCCGCCAGCCGCGCCGGGAAGTCGCCGCCGACGTCGCGCGGCGAGATCAGGTAGAGCTGGCAGGGCGGCCGGTCCGGGTCACGCGCAAAGCGCCCGGCGAAATCGGGATCGAGATCGGGATCGGGGTCCATCGCCTCAGCGGACCAGCGCGAACATGAGCCCGTCCCAGCCCTTGGTGCCGACGGTCTGGATCGCGGTCGAGTCGAGCCGCGGCTCGGCGGCGAGCATGTCGAACAGCGCGCGCGTCCCCCGCACCATCGGATCGCCGGAGCTGGCGTCGATCACCTTGCCGTCGCGCACGACATTGTCGACGATGATGGCGCTGCCGGTCCGGGCCAGGTCGATCGCGGCGCGGACATAGTTGGCGTTGTTCTGCTTGTCGGCGTCGATGAAGATGAGGTCGAACGGCGCGGCGGCCTCCTGCCTGAGCATCGCCAGCGTGTCGAGCGCCGGGCCGACCCGGATGTCGACCCGCCCGGCGAGGCCGGCGCGCTCCAGATTGGCGTGGGCGACGTCGGCGTGGCGCGGATCGAGCTCGAGCGTCACCACCCGGCCGTCCTCCGGCAGCGCCCGGGCCAGCCAGATCGTCGAATAGCCGCCGAGCGTGCCGATCTCCAGGACCCGCCGCGCGCCCATTGCGCGCGCGAGCAGGTGGAGCAGCTTGCCCTGGACCGGCGAGACGTCGATCGCCGGCAGGCCGCTTTCGCGATTCGCGGCGAGTGCGGCCTCCAGCGCCGGATCCGCGCCGAGCAGCCTGTCCTCGAGATAGGCATCGACCTCGTGCCACGCCTCCGTCATGCGCCGCTCCTTTCGGTTCAGGCCTTGTTGACCGACGCGTCGTGGATCTCGTCGATCGAGCGGGCGAGCGCCGCGTTGAACTCCTCGTCGCTCATCTGCGCCCGCAGCTCCTCGAGCAGGGCGCGGCTGAAGCTCGCGATGACGCCGCGATTCTTCCTGAGCTCGGCGCAGGCCTCGGCGCGCGTATAGCCGCCCGACAGCGCGACGACGCGCAGCACGCGCGGGTGGTCGACGAGCGGGTCGAACAGGCCCGGCCTGGTCGGCAGGCTCAGCTTCAGCATCACCTTGTCGTCGCCCGGCAACGCATCAAGGCCCCTGACCAGTTCGTCGAGCAGGATCGCGTCGCATTCGGCGCGCTCGGGGCTCTTGATGTTGATTTCGGGCTCGAGGATCGGGACCAGCCCGGCGGCGAGCACCTGCCGGCCGACCTCGATCTGCTGCGCGACGATCGCGGCGATGCCGGCGCGGCTCGCGCGCTGGATCACCGAGCGCTCCTTGGTGCCGAAGACGCCGAGCCCCCTTGCGCGCGCGAGCAGCGCGCCGAGCCCCGGCATCGGCTTCATCATCTGGACGCCGTCGGCTTCCGCCTCCAGGCCCTTGTCGATCTTGACGAAGGGCACGATGCCGCGCTCGATCAGCGCCGCGGGCGTCGGCTTGCCGCCGACCTCACCGTCCATCGTCCGCTCGAACAGGATGGTGCCGATCACCTTGTCGCCGGTGAAGGCGGGCGAGCCGATGATCCGCGCGCGCATGCGATGGATGAGCGCGAACATCTCCTCGTCGGTGGACCAGGCGCCCTCCTCGATCCCATAGCCCTTGAGCGCCCTCGGCGTCGAACCGCCGCTCTGGTCAAGCGCCGCGATGAAGCCCCGGCCCTCGGCCATCTTGGTCATCATGTCGGAAAACTGCATCGAATCCACTCTCCGGTCTGGGATGAAATGCCGCGCACGCGCGGCCGTTCCGGGCCTGATAGCCCCGCGCCGCGCGGGCGGCAACGCGTGTGCCGGCCGCCGCGCGGCGGCTATCGCGGCGGGTCGATCGGCCGGGGGCTCGCCTGGGCGCTCAGGTTGACCGCGATCGAGATGCGATGACCCTCGCCCCGCCAGGGCGCGACGGAATGGCTGAGCCAGGCGGGAAAGAGCACGATCATCCCCGCCTCGGGCATGAGGCGCACGATCTGCTCGCCGCCGGCGTCGCGAAAGCGCAGCGCCGGTGCGTGCATGTCGATCACCGGCAGGCGCGGATCGTGCAGCTCCAGCTCGCCGCCGGCGCCCGGATCGACACGGACATAATAGACCCCGGACCAGTAGGTGCCGCCATGGGTATGCGGCCGGTTGCTGGCGCCCGGCGGGTTCACATTGGCCCAGGCCTCCAGCAGCCAGCCGCGCCGCTCGCCCGGCCGCGCCTGGGTGTCGACCGTCGCCGCGTCGGCGAGCGCGACCATGCGCGCGACCGCGGGCCGGACGAGGTCGCCGGCCCAGCGCAGCAGGTCCAGATCCGAATGCCAGCCGTCGCGATTCGAGCGTTCGAGACCCGGATCCGCCGATCGACGCGCCAGGATCGCGCGTTCGAGGCGGGGATTGATCTCGGCCGCCTCCGGCAGGCGATCGATCAGCACCGGCGTCGAAAAGAACAGGTGACGCTCGGGATCGCCGCTCACGGTCAGTCCCGCTCGAGCGCCTTCACGCCGGGCAGGTCCTTCCCCTCCATCCATTCGAGGAAAGCGCCGCCCGCGGTCGAGACGAAGGTGAAGTCGTCGACCACGCCGGCGAGGTTGAGCGCGGCCACCGTATCGCCGCCGCCGGCGACCGAGACGAGCCCACCCTCCTGGGTCAGCGCCGCCGCGGTGCGCGCAAGCGCGACCGTCGCGGTCTCGAACGGCGGCGTCTCGAACGCGCCGAGCGGGCCGTTCCAGACCAGCGTGCGGCAGACCTTGAGCACGTCCGCCAGCGCTTCGACCGCGGCCGGGCCGAGGTCGAGAATCATCTCGTCGCCGGCGATCTCGTGGACGTTGCAGGTGCGCAGCGACGGCGGACTGGGCGCCAGCTCCTTCGCCACCATCACGTCATAGGGCAGGTGCACGGTGCAATTGGCGCGCTCCGCCGCGACCAGGATATCGCTGGCGGTGTCGGTCATCTCGCGCTCGGCGAGGCTCCGGCCGATCGCCACCCCGCGCGCGGCCAGGAAGGTGTTGGCCATGCCGCCGCCGATGATCAGGTGATCGACCTTGCCGACCAGGTTGCGCAGCACGTCGATCTTGGTCGAGACCTTGGCGCCGCCGACCACCGCGACGAGCGGATGCTCGGGATCGCCCAGCGCCTTGCCGAGCGCCTTCAGCTCCGCCTCCATCGCGCGCCCGGCGAAGGCGGGCAGGACGTGCGCCAGCCCCTCGGTCGAGGCATGGGCACGGTGCCCGGCGGAAAAGGCGTCGTTGACATAGAGGTCGCCGAGCGCGGCGACGCGCTGGACGACCTGCGGATCGTTCGTCTCCTCGCCGGCGAGGAAGCGCGTGTTTTCGAGCAGCGCGACATCGCCCGGCCGCAGCGCCGCCACCGCCCCGGCCGCGCCCTCCCAGTCGATGAAGCGCACCGGCCGGCCGAGCACGTCCTCGAACGGCCGCGCGACGCGCGCGGTCGAGTGGTCCGGCGTCGGCGCCCTGGGCCGCCCGATATGGGCGAGGACGAGCACGATCGCGCCCCTGTCCGCCAGCTCGGCGACCGTCGGCACGGCGGCGCGCAGCCGCGTGTCGTCGGTCACCCTGCCGTCCGCCATCGGGACATTCAGGTCCTCGCGCACGAGCACCCGCCGGCCGCGCACCTCGCCGATATCGTCGAGGGTCCGAAACGACGCCATGGCTTCAGAGCAGCCTGGCCATCGCGGCGGCGGTGTCGACCATGCGGTTCGAGAAGCCCCATTCATTGTCATACCAGGAAACGACGCGGGCGAGCCGACCGCCCATCACCGCCGTCTCAAGCCCGTCGACGGTGGAGCTTTGCGGCGTGTGGACGATATCGACCGAGACCAGCGGCTCCTCGGTATAGACGAGAATGCCCTTGAGCGCCGCGCTCTCGGCCGCCGCCTTGAGAATCTCGTTGAGTTCCTCGCGGCTGGTGTCGCGCTTCGCGGTGAAGGCGAGGTCGATGAGGCTGCCGTCCGGCACCGGCACGCGCACCGCGGCGCCGTCGAGCCGGCCCTTGAGCTCGGGCAGCACCTCGCCGACCGCGCGCGCGGCGCCGGTGGTGGTCGGGATCATCGACATCGCCGCGGCGCGTGCCCGGCGCGGATCCTTGTGGATCTGGTCGAGGATCTTCTGGTCGTTGGTATAGGCGTGGACCGTGGTCATGAAGCCCTGCTCGATGCCCACCGTGTCGTTCAGCACCTTGGCGACCGGGGCGAGGCAATTGGTTGTGCACGATGCGTTGGAAACGATGTCGTGCGCGGCGGTGAGCTGGTCATGGTTGACGCCGTAGACGACGGTGAGATCGGCGCCCTTCGCGGGCGCGGAGACGAGAACCTTCCTGGCGCCGGCGGCGAGATGCGCCGAGGCTTTCTCACGATCCGCGAAGAAGCCGGTGCATTCGAGGACGAGATCGACGCCGTGCCCGGCGTGCGGCAGCCTCGCCGGATCCTTCTCGGCCGTCACGTGGATGCGCCTGCCGTCGATGACGAGATCGTTGCCGTCGGCGGCGACCTCGCCGGGATATTTGCCGTGGACGCTGTCGCGGCTGAACAGCCAGGCGTTGGCGCTGGCGTCGGCGAGGTCGTTGACCGCAACCAGCTCGAGCCCGCTGTCCGCCCGCTCGAGCAGGGCGCGCGCGACGAGCCGCCCGATCCTGCCGAAACCATTGATCGCAACTCTGGTGGCCATCTTACCGATCTCCTTGATTTTCCAGCGCCTCCACGATGCGCGGCGCGATCGCCTCGGCGGTGAAGCCGAAATGTTCGAACAGGACCTCGCCCGGCGCCGAGGCGCCGAACCGGTCCAGCCCGATATTGAGCCCTTCGCGGCCCGTATAGCGCTCCCAGCCGAGCGCGCTGCCGGCCTCGATCGAAACGCGCAGCACATGCTCGGGCAGCAGGTCGGCGCGATAATCGGCCGGCTGCGCGTCGAAGCGCTCCCGGCACGGCATGGACACCAGGTCGGCGCCGATCCCCCGCGTTTCAAGCCGCTCGCGCACCGCGCGCGCCAGCGCGACCTCGGAGCCGGTCGCGATCAGCACGACCCGGCGCGGCGCCGCGGCGGCCTCGAGGCGGTAGGCGCCCCTGCGCCCGCGCCCCGGCGCGTCCTCGCGCAGTTGCGGCAGGTTCTGCCGGGAGAGCGCGATCACCGTCGGCCCTTCGGCGCGCTCCAGCGCCGCCTGCCAGGCCTCCGCCGTCTCGACCCGGTCGCACGGGCGCCAGACCTCCAGGTTCGGCACCAGGCGCAGGCTGGTGAGATGCTCGACCGGCTGGTGGGTCGGCCCGTCCTCGCCCAGCCCGATCGAATCGTGCGTCATCACATGGACGACGCGGCAGCGCTGCAGCGCGGCGAGGCGGATCGCGGGGCGGGCATAATCGGAGAAGACCAGGAAGGTGCCGCCATAGGGGATGACGCCGCCGTGCAGCGCCATGCCGTTCATCGCCGCGGCCATGCCGAACTCACGGATGCCGTAATGGATATAGCGGCCGCCATGGGCGTCGCGGGTGAGCGGCGCCTGGTCCTTCGTCTTCGTGTTGTTGGATCCGGTGAGATCGGCCGAGCCGCCGAGCAGTTCGGGAATTGCCGGCGCGAGCACGCCCAGCACCTCTTCCGAGGCCTTGCGCGTCGCCGCCGCCTTCGGCTCGGCGAGCATCGAGGCGAGCTTCGCCGCGATCGCGTCACCCCCGGGCAGCGTCCCCGCCATGCGGCGTGAAAAGTCCGCCTGGCGCGGGCTCGCCTCGAGCCGGCATCGCCAGGCCGCGCGGGCGTCGCCGCCGCGCCGGCCCAGCGCCCGCCAGGCATCGAGGATATCGCCCGGAATCTCGAACGGGGGCGAGTTCCAGCCCAGCGCCTCGCGCGCCGCCGCGACCTCGTCGGCGCCGAGCGGCGCGCCGTGGGTGGCGGCGGTGCCCTGCTTGGCCGGCGCGCCGAAGCCGATGACGGTGCGGCAGGCGATCAGCGAGGGGCGCGCGTCGGCCGCCGCCTCGGCGAGCGCGCGGCGCACGTCGCTTGCGTCGAGCCCGTCGCAACGCACCGTGTGCCAGCCATAGGCGCGATAGCGCGCCTCGATGTCCTCGCTGGTCGAAAGTCCGGTGTCGCCATCGATGGTGATGCGGTTGTCGTCCCACAGCACGTTGAGCCGGCCGAGGCCGAGATGGCCGGCCAGGCCCGCCGCCTCGTGGTTGACGCCCTCCATCAGGCAGCCGTCGCCGGCGATCACCCAGGTGCGGTGATCGACCAGCTCGTCGCCGAACTCGGCGTTGAGATGCCGCTCGGCGATCGCCATGCCGACCGCCATCGCCACGCCCTGCCCCAGCGGGCCGGTCGTCGCCTCGACGCCGGGCAGGAGGAAGTTTTCCGGGTGGCCCGCGCACGGGCTGCCGAGCTGCCGAAAGGCGCGGATATCGTCGATCGTCGGGCGCTGGTAGCCGGTCAGGTGGAGCAGCGCGTAGAGCAGCATCGAGCCGTGGCCGGCGGACAGCACGAAGCGGTCGCGGTCCGGCCAGCGCGGGTCGGCGGGATCGAATTTCAGGAACTCGCCCCACAGCACGGTGGCGGCATCGGCCATGCCCATCGGCATGCCGGGATGACCGCTGTTCGCCGCCTGCACCGCATCCATCGCAAGCGCCCGGATGGCGTTGGCGAGCGTTCTGATCTCGGGCATTTCGTCTCCAGGAGGTCCGCGGGGCCGCGCGCCGGCTCGCAGGTTCCTTTATCGGCGGCGGCGCGCGCGTCAACCGCGCCGCGCGCGCCATCTTGCCGCGCGCCGCAGTCATGCTATGCCACGTGCCATGGCGGACCAGCGCGCCCTCGACGCCATCGCCCGGATCGAACGCGCGATCGCGCGCATCGAGCGCGGCGCGGCGGCTTCCCGATCGCCCGATCCAGCGCAGGAGCGGCTGCGCGCCGCGCATGAGTCGCTGCGGGAGAAGGTCGCGGGCGCGATCGGGCGGCTCGACCAGCTCATCGGACAGGCGGAGCGCGGCTGATGGCCAGCGTCGACATCGAGGTCGCAGGGCGGAGCTACAGCGTCGCCTGCCGCGACGGCGAGGAGGATCATCTGCGCTCGCTCGCCGCGATCGTGGACCGGCGCGCCGCGGACGCGGTCGAGGCGCTTGGCGCGCTGCCCGAATCGCGCCAGCTTCTCTACGCGGCGCTGCTGATCGCCGACGATCTCAAGGAGACGCGCGCCGGCGCCGGCCTGCCCGATCCGACACCGCCGCCGCCCGACCCGGCGGTCGCCGAAGCGCTGGAGCGAATGGCCGGGCGGCTCGAATCGCTCGCCGGGATGCTTGAGCGCGAGGCCGTCGCGTCCTAGATTGGGCGCGACGGGTACTGCCCGGTGCGACCTTTCGAGAACATCCCTGAGGCGATAAGACATCCAAAGGGAGCTGTCCCTGCCCGGACCCTGGTCCGACGCACATGGTTCCCACCTGACGTTGAAGGCGTCAGAGGATATTCCAGGCAACGGCCATGGCGGTCCCGTCACCCTCCCCGCCCGCGAAGGACGAGCTGCGCCGCGCTGCGCTGGCGCGTCGCCGCGCCTATGCCGCCAGCCTCGGCACGGCCGAGCGCGCACGGCTCGAGCAGGCGCTCGCCGAGGCGGTGCTGCCGCATCTCGCGGGCGCGCGGGTGGTGGCGCTCTACCATCCGCTGGCGAGCGAAATCGGCACCGACGCGATCGCGCGAGGCCTCGCCCCGCGCCAGCGCGTCGTGCTTCCCGCCTTCGCGTCGCGCGGGTCCGCGATGACCTTTCGCGCCGCTCCGGCCCTCGTGCCGGGCCCCTGGAACATGCTCCAGCCCGATGACGACGCGCCGCAAATCGATCCGGACGCGCTGGTCGTGCCGGTCGTCCTTGCCGATCGCTCGGGCGCGCGCATCGGCCATGGCCAGGGTCATTATGACCGCGCGCTGGCGCGGCTCCGCGCCGGCGGGCGCATCATCGCGATCGGCGTCGGCTGGCCCTGGCAGGTGATGGCGGCGCCGCTCCCGAGCGATCCCTGGGACGCGCCGCTCGACGCGGTGGCGACGCCGGACGGGTGGCTCGCATGCGCCTAGAGCCGCGCTGGCGAACCGGCGTCGGCATGGCGCTGATCCTGCTCCTGATCGCGGCGTGGAGCGTGCTCGTCGTCGCTGGCGCGGCGTGGATCTCGGGGTTGCCGGAGCTGGTCCAGGCGCTCTACTTTCTCGTCGCGGGCATCGCCTGGATCGCGCCGCTGAGGCCGCTGCTGCGCTGGATGCACCGCTACCGATAGGACGGGCGCCCATGGCCCGTCCCCCACGGCGCGAGATCCGCATGCGCCTCGTCGTCGAGCAACCGGTCCGCGGCGAGACCTGCAGCCGCCAGGACAGGCAGGGCCGGCCCGTCGATGCGAAGGGCGCGAGCGGCGCTTCGCCTACATCGCGGTCGGCGCGCACGCCCGCCTGCGCGACATTGCCGGTCCCCGGCTGGACGCTCGAATGAATGGAATGGCGCGAGTGACGGGGCTCGAACCCGCGACCTCCGGCGTGACAGGCCGGCGCTCTAACCAACTGAGCTACACCCGCGTGGTGACAGGCCGGGGCGGTTAGTGGAGCCGTCCGGGGCTGTCAAGCGATGCGGCGCGTCATTGCGGCGGGGTTCGCGCGTCCTCCTGATGTTCGTGGATCAATGTCCCCTCCTCGAACAGGAAGCCGGCGATGTCGGGCTTGCCGGCGGCGTCGAGAATCGTGCGTCCGATGATCAGCAGGGGGACCGCCAGCAGCGCGCCGGTCGTCCCCCACACCCAGGCCCAGAAGCTGAGCGAGAGCAGGATCAGCAACGGGTTGATCGTCAGCCGCCGCCCGACCACCGCCGGCGTCACCAGGTTCGATTCGACGAGGTGGATCGCGACGAAGCAGATCGCCGGCAGCAGCGCGTAGCCGAGGTCGGTGAAGGCCATCAGCCCGCCGAGCGCGAGCAGCAGCGCCGAGGCGATCGGGCCGAGATAGGGAATATAGTTCAGCACCGCCGCGATCCCGCCCCACATCAGCGGCGTCGGCATGCCGATCAGCCAGAGCACGAAGGCGACGACCAGCCCCATGCCGATATTCACGACCGTGATCGTGCCGAGATAGGTCGAGGTCGCATCGACCATCCGCTGGATCACCCGCGCCGTCGTCATCGCGCCATCGAAGCTGGTCCTGGTGGTGATTGCGCGCTTGCGCATCCGGCTCCAGCCGGCGAGGAAGAAGAAGATCACGAGCAGCGCGAAGAACATCTGGATCGCCGCCGCCGGCGCCGAGGTCGCGATGATCTGGAGCAGCGAGTTGGGCGTTTCCACCCGCACCGCCTGCGGCATGCCCGGGCCGATATGGGCGAAGCGGTTGACGACATTGTCGATGAACCGTTCGAGATTGGCATAGACGTCGATCAGCGGCGCGAGCGTCGCGTTGAGCCGGTCGACCCGCTCGGGCAGCAGCTCGAACCACTGCATCGCCGGGAACAGGATCGCCGCCACCGCGGCATTGGCGATGGCGATGAACAGGATAACGCAAAGGAACGCGGCGAGCGCCGGGGGAATGCGGCGCCGCTCGAGCCATTCGAGCAGCGGCACCAGCGCGATCGCGACGACCAGGGCGGCGGTGACGGGCAGGAAGAATTCGGCGCCCGCCTGCAGCGCGAAGGGCAAGGCGATGGCAAGGCCGACGCCAGCGATCAGCGTCAGCGCCGCGAGCAGCCGGTCGCGGCGATAGGCGGTATCCGCGTCCTCGAGCGCCAGCAGGCGATCGCGCGCAACTTCTGCTTCGCCGTCGGGAGCGCGGGGCTGGTCCATCCTCTGCCTTCCCTCCTGGACCCGCGACCATGCCCGAGGGCGCGCCGCGTGGAAAGAGGAAGCAATGGTGCCCCTGGCCCGAGTCGAACGGGCACTCCTTTCGGAACTCGATTTTGAGTCGAGCTAGGACTACCGTAACCAGTTGAAAAATCTAAGCTAATTCGCGTCGTGTGTGCTTGTGTGCTAAATTATGTGCTAATCAGCCGTGATTTTCCGCCCTTTCGACCCCTTGCGGCATCAAAGGTAGCCTGGAAAGGATACGGCTTCGCTTCGGGCCGCGTCAATCAAAGGATGTTTAGCACCTCGCTGGCTTCGCCTTCCGGGCCTGAACTGCCGTAATCACCCAAGCATAGGCTTTCTCGCTGCCTTCCCCTGGCAGCCCTGAAGCCGCCAGAACTGGCGGCTTCTTCTTGGCCGACGGCGGGGCCGTCGGTCGCCGAGCCCCTTCCCACGCCAAGCCCCCTCTTTCTCATTTATGGGAAAAGCACCTTCTCCAGAGCCTGGACGAAGGCCTCCCGGCGCTCCGCCGCCAGCTTCTCCAGGTTCTGCTGCTTCCATCTGACGGCCGGCAGATTCCCAGCCTCGGGGACGCCCAGAAGCGTCCAATCCGGCTCTCCACGCTTAAATCCGATCAAAAAGCGCCGGTGGTTCTCGGGCATATCGCCCACCATCGTGGCGATCATAGTCTCACGCGCTGCCAAGAGTTCATCCAGCGGCACTGGCTCGCGGGGCATACTCTGAAAGCCCCTCTCATATTCGTTCTCGATCGATTTGCGTGTCGGCGCCAGGATTTCGGTCATCGGCCGATCATGGCTGATCAGATAGACGATGAACGCGCGTCGAAGCTCGTCGCTAATGCCCTCGTTGGCCAGTAGATCGCGAACATCGAACAGGTCGCGGGGGTGCTGGCGGTCCATCGCCGCAACGAGCTTACCAGCATAGAGGTCGGCAAGGGAAACCATCTGAATCTCAGCAAAGCCGAACTCTTCTTCGACGGTGGGCGCGACGGCCATGATGATTGGCTCGTACACGGCCCCGCGCAAAACCGGCGTCACCTCGATTTTGATCTGAACGCCCCCCGCGCGGACCACCAGCTTCGAGACGATATTCTCGCGGTGGAGCACAGAAGTCGCGACCCGCGCGTCGGGCACGACCTTTTCGATGCGCGCCTTGATCCGCGTCATCGCCGCATCGATCGCGGCGAGCGAAGTCGCCCGATCCTCTACGGGGAGATAGGCAAGGTCGATATCGACCGAGAGGCGCGGCAAGTCGCGCACAAAGAGATTGATGGCCGTGCCGCCCTTGAGCGCAAAGGCCTTCTCCTCGGCCACCAAAGGCAGCACGCGAACGAGGAGTGCGACCTGACGCTGATAGCTCTCAAGAAAGGCCATTCAGATCCCCCGGAACGGTTATCTGATACTGCGGATCGAGCCGGCCGCCCTTGGCGAGCACGCGTTTCCCTGCGCCAAAATCCACCTGGGATTTATCGAGCTTCGCCAGCCAGGCATGGCGATGGCGATCGGCAAAGAAGAAAAAAAGCCGCTTCACCTTAACGCTGGCGCAGTTTTCCAGGAGGGTTTGCAAATTGCGCGGCCGCAAGTCCGTAAGTCCCTCCATCAAGGCATCGACCTGATGGAAGCTCTCGCGGTCAGGCAGCTCATCGAGCAATTCGAGAACCGCGCGCTCCTTGATCGATATGCGTATCGGCCAGGTCACCAGACCGCCCGTGCGCACCATGAAGCCGCCCGGCATGAGGTTTGGCGCGCTCTCGCCATAGCCGGGCGAAGGTCGATCTATGTCTCTTTCCGGCACCGGATCATTGGGAAAGAGCCGCTGGCTATTGTGCCGGCGAAACGTCACGTCGGTGGGGAGTTCATCAAGCCAGGTCGGGGGGCGTATCGGCCCATAGAGATGGACCTCGCTTTGTCGCGATGTGAGGTAATGGGTATAGCCCTGTTCTTCGAGCGCCGTGCGCCCGCCGACGGTCAGGGGATAGTCCAGAAGGACTTGCAGGGAGGTCACGACCTGCTGCCAGGTGAGAGGCCCGCGTGAGCGGCGGTAAACCCGGCGCGCCGGCTGATCGAGCCATCCCGCCTTCACGTATTGATTGCGCAAGGAACGAGAGTAACCGCGCGCCTCCATCCATGCTGCGTCCGCCAGGAATCCTTCGGGGAGTTCCTGCTGAAGTCGGTTTAGCTTTTTCTCAGTATGCTTAGCCATACTTAGCATTATGCCAGATTCGTAAACCAAAGTCCAGTTTAAGTTTTCTTCATAATGTCAATCCTGACTGCGCGTTTATAAGAAATTATAAACCAATCCCCTGCTCTCGGGCAGCGTCTCAGCCGAAAGAGGGAACGATTCCTGCGAGATTGCCGTTGGCCGGACAGGCGGCATCCTCCTCAGTTATGCCCTGCAAGCCGCCTACCCAAGGCACTTGAAGGAGCGCGACATGCACCACTCACACTACCGGATGCTCGCCCTCAATCTCGTGCTCAGCGCGATCATTATGTATTTCGTGATGTTCGCCATGATCGACGGGCTTGGCGACTTTTTTCACAATTTGAACATGGCCTACATGGCGCTGATGATGGTGGCACCCATGGGCATCCTCATGCTGCTCATGATGGGGTCCATGTATGCCAACAAGCGGCTCAACCTTGCTCTCCATGCCGGTTTCGCCGCCCTGTTCGTCATCGGCTTCGCCGGCATCAGGATGCAGACGGCGATTGGCGACACGCAATTCCTAAGGTCGATGATTCCGCATCATTCCGGCGCTATCCTGATGTGCCGCGAAGCGAATCTCACCGACCCGGAAATCATCGACCTCTGTGGTCGCATCGAACGTTCGCAGCGCGAGGAGATCGACCAGATGAACCGCATCCTTGATCGCAACTGATAATTGGCGCTCGATAAGGCAACGTCGCGAAAGTTAGCAGCAAGTCTGCCCTTCCTGGATCGGAGGGCATTTTACGTCGCCATAGCTGCAAAAAACGCAGCAATCACCGCTGAGCGGTTTGAGCATCACATGACACGATGCGCATTCGTAAAAATAGACGCACGCATTCGTGGGCATCGTCTCCGTGCGGCTGTTCCCGCATTCGGGGCAAGTGAGGGTGCTAACAAGCTCAATCATAAAATTGGGCCAAGATAAGCAAAGCCGCTCCGACTGCTGCGAGGATAAGGACGCTCAACCGGAACCACAGGCGCGCGCACAGCTCCCCAGGCAAACAGGTTTTCGGGGCGCGAATCACCAGGAACGCAGCACCGGCCAGCGCCAGGATTGAAGCAACCGTGAGGCAGTAACCGAGCCATTGCCCCCATTCCGCGATAGGAACGAGCCAGTAAGCAGAGAGGCCGAACCCAGCCAACACGATCGGTATGGCGCAGCAAGCAGCGATCGCGAACGCGCCCGCTACGCCGCTGACTGCCAAGGTGACTGCACCTAATGATTTGAATCCATTTCTCATGGGGTAAGATTGCCAGTGGACGGTGCCTCTGTCGATGATGTCATAGGACTGGTTCTCCCTTGGGTTCTCTCGGATTCGCTTTATTGCGCCTTCGCCTGCGCCAAGCATTGTAGCCGAGGCGGCTCGGAAACATGACGATGCCCGTGACGATCACGATGAGCGCAAGCGCTGTCGAGGTAATCAACAGCGGTGTGTTGAAGTCCTCATGGTTCTTGAAATCCATAATGTGGAGCGACCAGAGGAAGTCATAGATGCGCCAAAGGGTCGAGCGCCGCGCGCTCACGGCGCCCGTGTCGGCGGCTACGTAAAACGAGACCGCATTCTCCCCCTCAAAATCAACCCGCCAGGCTGGAAGCGCGCCGCGATATTCGGGCGAGGCCGTTGTGACGAGTTCCACGCCGGCCGCGCGTTCCTCGCCGATATGGTCGCGTTCGGCGATTGCCACCGCGATGGTGGCCGGGATCGGGGAAAGCTGTCGGCCGCTGCTCAGATCATAAAGTCGTGGCCGGCCCGGAGCGGCCGTGACGATCGCCATCGGTCGCCCCATGACCGTGCGCAGTTCAATTCTTTCGCCGGGTAGCGCCCCGGTCGATGCGACACGCTGCAAACCGGCCGCAGCATCGGTGAGCGCGATCGGGCTCACTTGGGCTTCCGCGACCATATGCTCGCTGCGAACGCGCTCGATCGGCACGACCGCGAAAAACAATCCGCTCACGAACCAGAACAGGATCTGGATCGCCATAGCCAAGGCGAGCCACTTGTGGACCTTGCCCGAAATACGCGCGGCAGCCGACATTCTCATTCCCCTTCACTCTGATTGCCGGCTCGGCCTTGCAGGCAGCCGCCGGCCGAATGATTAGTTGCGCGGGCTTTGGGCGGCCGGAGCCGGCCGGGGCGCGCGTGAAGACCCGTGCATGTTGACGATGCGCCAGCCCGCCGCCGTTCTTCGCAACACGCTGGTGGTGACGCCACGGCGTTCGATCAAATCGCCTTGGGCGCGCTCGATGCGATAATTGTAGGTCTCGGTCGCGACGGCTACGGCGCCCTCGCACCATAAGTCGAGGCGGTGATCGGTGAAGCGAAAGCTGCGGAAGTGGCCGAGCTCCGGGCCAAGATGGTGCGCGAGATAATTGGCATAGTTGCCCTCCACGCCCCCATTCTCGAAGATTGCTGAATCGGTGACGAACAGCCGCTCGGTGCCGCGCGCGTCCAGCCGTTCAATCGCCCCGCGATAGTCAGCGAGCACTCTTGAAATCGCGGGCCGCTGTGCGCCGCAGTTGGTTGGCCTGGCTTCCGCTGATGCAGCCGCCGTCATTGCGGCCATCGCGGTCAATCCTGCGAAATTCCTCATCGTCAGCTCCCCTTTGGAATTTCGGTTGCTGGCGGCCGACGGATTGCCTGTCCCGAACCGCCAGCTCCCTGGTTATTGGTGGTTCATGGCGCTCATATCGTGACCCGCGTGGGGATCGACGGGTTCCGCCTTCGGGGCCGGGCGCGCCGGTGGATTGGGACGGCGTGGCGGCGGCGGGGTTTCTGCCTTCGCCCGAGGAGTCTCCGCAGGTGGCGCGGCCGAAGGAGCCACGACCGGGGGCCTAGCGTCCGGCATGGCAGCTATTGCATTGTTGGACTCGTTGAACGCGGCTGAGTTGGCGGAGTCGTCAATGACGTTCGCAGCCGCCTCAGGCTGGTTGGCGATGGTGTTCTCGCTCGCGCCATTGCCCGAGCAAGCCGCAAGCGCAAGCGCCGCCGCCGTTGCGATGTAGGTTCGTTTCATCGTGGTTCTCCTGGTTGATGCGCGTGTCTGCGCGGTCGTTCCACCCCGGAATCGATTGATCAGAAATTCATGTGATCCATGCCGTGCACAAGCGCAGCGCCGAGCCAGCCCTGGACGAGCAAAGCCAAGGTTACGAGACTGAGGGCGACGACCATGCCGGTACTGTTCACAGCATCCCGGCGACGCCACGCCCAGAGCGCGAGCGCGCCTCCGGTGACCGCCAGCCCCGTACCGATCCAGCGATGCCAGAGCTGAATGGCGTCGCGATCGACCAAGACGAAACCGCCGGTCAGCCAGCCGAGCGCACCAGCGATCACAGCCGCCCCGCCCGCCACAATGATCAGCGCGCGTATCAGCTCGACGGCTTCACCGCGCCGTCGCGCCAGTATGAGGGCGATCAGGGACACCGGGAAAAGCGCGATCGGAAAATGAACCGCGAAGGGATGGGTTCGCCCAACCCAGCTCATGAGGCGCGCCGAGAAAGTTTGCGGCCGTGCCTCCTCCATGTCTTCCATGTGCTCTTCCATCCGCTCGTGCATGGCGCCGGGGGTCATCCCCGGCGCGGGCGCGGCGGCGGTTTCGTTTTCTTCAACCTTCTCCTGCTGATGATTCTTGTGGGCCTCCGCGTTGGGCGAAAATCCCACCGCGATGAGGGCGAAGAGCGCCAGGATGGCGAGGGTGCGGATCAGAACCATGTCCGCACCCCCAGAACCAGACGCAAGCCGCCGACGTCTTCGCCGTCGGCTCGCCGGTAGTCGGCCGTATTGCCGAAGGCGCGCTCGTATTCGACGCCCACATAGGGTGCGAACTCCGGCACGATCTCATAGCGCAGGCGAAGCCCCGCCTCAGCCGTCGAGAGACCGCCGCCAACGCGGGTTTCGGGGATATTCTGAAGCGAAAAATCCACCTCGGCGCGCGGCTGGAGAATAAGCCGCTGTGTCAGGCGAAGGTCATATTCGCCCTCGAAGCGGGCGGTGACATCACCCTCTTCGGAGAGGAACGCGGCGGCGTCGATCTCAAACCAGTAGGGTGCGAGCCCCTGAACCCCCAGCACCAGATGGCCGCGCTCGGGCTCCGGCCGGAAGTCGTAACGAATGCCGGCCTGCAAGTCCCAATAGGGACTGATGGCACGACTCCACAGTGCCTGCACTTCGGCACTCTCGATGCCCTGGCCGAAGACGCCCTCGCCCTCGCTCTTGATCCAGAGCCGGTTGAGGTCGCCGCCATACCAGAACTGCACGTCTTCCCAGGTGTAGGCGTCACGGCCGTTCTGAACCGCGACTTCGAGCTGATCGATCATGAACCGATAGGTTCGGCCGTCGCCATGCTCCTGGCGTAAATCCTCACGGACCACCGCCATCTCGGCCGGGTTGTAGACTGTATCCGCCGCGTGAGCGGGGCCGCTTCGCGCTTCTGGCGGTGGCGGGGCCACCGGCGGCGCTGGGCTGTCCGTCCCCATCTGCCCCATCTGATGGCCCGCATGGGGGTCCGCCGCTTGTGGCATCGTGCCCATGTCATGACCTTGGTGGGGATTGGCGGGCGCGGCCTGCGGGGTTGGTGCGGGCATTGCGTGGCCTGCGTGCGGGTCCGCTGCCTGTGCCGGCATGGCGTGACCGGCATGGGGATCGGCCGCCGGTGCCGCCGGCGCCGCTTGGTGTCCGGCATGAGGATCAGCCGCCGCCGGCGGCGGCGGTGCCGGCATCTGATGGCCGGCGTGTGGGTCCGCCGGCTGGCTCTGAGCCGGCGGCGGCGTATGTCCTGCATGAGGATTGGCGGGCGCTGGCTGTGACTGCGTGGCGGGCATCGGCATCGAATGGCCGCTGTGCTGCGCCAGCGCGGGTGTGGCCGTGGTGATGAACAGAAGGGCGATCAGGGACCGTTTCATTGGCTGCCTCCATCGAGAGGACGCACGGTCACGGTTCGCATCATTCCGGCGTGCATGTGGTAGAGAAGGTGGCAGTGAAACGCCCAGTCGCCGGGCGCATCCGCCGTGAGGTCGAGACTGACGATCCCGCCGGGGAAAACGTCCACGGTGTGCTTCAAGGGATGAAGGCCGGGATGGCCGTTCACCAACTCGAAGAAGTGGCCGTGAATATGGATCGGATGCGCCATCATCGTGTCGTTGATGAGCCGCATCCGAACCCGCTCGTTGCGGGCAAAGCGGATCGGTTCGGGGTTTTCGCTGAACCTTTGGCCGTCAAAGGACCACATGAAGCGTTCCATGTTGCCGGTTAGGTGGATGTCCACCGTCCGCGATGGGGGCCGCCGGTCGGGATTGGGCCGCAATGAAATAAGGTCGCGATAGGT
Organism: Sphingomonadales bacterium; assembly: GCA_040255785.1. Lineage (GTDB taxonomy): Bacteria > Pseudomonadota > Alphaproteobacteria > Sphingomonadales > Sphingomonadaceae > Allosphingosinicella. The sequence continues at coordinate 2,371 of JBDZVR010000035.1, read as the reverse complement.
GAGAACGCGGTGGGGCACGTTCTCGAGGCCGATGCCCCGCTCGCCCGTCCGATCGACCGGCATCATCGCGATGTTATCGACGCCGACGCCCGTTCTGACGCCGGGCGGCGGATTCGAGCGGCTGTACATCGGCATGTCGCCGGTGCCGGCACTGCCCATCGCCATGCCGCCATGATCCATGCCGGGCATGGATTGACCGGACGTGGCATGTCCGCTGTGCGCGCCTGCCGACGCGCCCTGCCCCATCCCCTGCATGGAGCTATGATCCATGCCCATGTCGCGCATGGTGAGCAGCGGCCGCTCCCGAAGGGCGGGCACGGCTGCGACCATGCCGAGCCTTGGCGCCAACGTGGCCCGCCCCATGCCGGAACGGTCGATCGCCTCGGCGACGAAGGTATAGGCGCGGTCCTCGCGCGGCTCGACAATCACGTCGTAGGTTTCGGCAGCGGAGATACGGAACTCATCGACCTCCACGGGACGCACATTCTGGCCGTCGGTGGCAACGACGGTCATGGGCAAGCCGGGAATGCGGATATTGAAAATCGACATCGCGCCCGCGTTGATGATGCGGAGGCGCACCCGTTCGCCGGGCCGGAACAGCCCGGTCCAGTTCTCTTCCGGCCCGTGGCCGTTGATGAGATAGGTGTAAGTCGAGCCCGTCACGTCGAGAATATCGGTCGGGTCCATGCGCATTTCGGCCCACATGCGCCGCTCTTCGGCGGACATCTGGTGCTCGGGATCGCCGCTCAGGCGCCCGAGCAAGGTCATGCGCTGGCGGTTGAAATACCCGCCTTCCTGCTTGAGGCGCTGGAAGATTTCATGGGAATGCAGGAAGCTCCAGTCGCTGAGCACAATGACGTGCTCTCGATCATAAGCGACCGGATCGGCGTCGGCCGGGTCGATGATGATCGGCCCGTAGTGGCCTTCCTGCTCCTGGAGGCCCGAATGGCTGTGATACCAATAGGTGCCGCTTTGCCGGACCGGGAACTCGTAGACGAAAGTCTCGCCCGGCCGGATGCCGGGAAAGCTGATGCCGGGAACGCCGTCCATCTGGAACGGCAGCAAGATGCCGTGCCAGTGGATGGAGGTATCCTCCTCCAAGGTGTTGGTGACGGCGATACGCACGTTCTGACCCTCGCGGAGCCGGAGTATCGGTGCCGGGAGAGTGCCGTTGATGGTAACGGCATGGCCGGTCTGCCCGCCAACTGTGAAGGCCTGGTGCCCCACGCTCATGCGGATATCCTCGCCCGAAAGCGTGGGCATGTCCGGGGCAATGCCGGCGGAGCCGGATTGTGCCCAGGCGGGGTAGAAACGGGAAAAGCCAAGAGCCAAACCGCCAAAGGCTGCTCCCTTCAAGAGGCGTCGCCTCTCAGGAGAAAACGTATTTGTCATTGAATATTCCTCGGCTGCGCGAGGCAGCCTCTTTGGAAGCAGGTTGCGTTGAAGCCGACCGGAGCCACGCAAGGGCACGGACGAGGGAGCGGCCGAAACCGTTCCCTCGTCTGGGCACCTTACTTAGTTGTTGTGGCCCTGATGATCGTTGCGCTGTGGCTGGGCCGGTGGCTGTTGCTGATTGGGGCAGCAGCTTTGGCCGGGGGCCATGTTCTCGCAACAATCCATGCGACCGTTGTTGTTCCGGTCGGCACAGCAGCCGCTCTGCATGTCATGGCCCTGGTGCTGGTCGCGCTGACCGCCTCCGGGCTGTCCACTTTGGCCATGTTGCATTTGGCCGTGCTGCATCTGGCCATGCTGGGCGTGATCCTGCCCCTGTTGCTGGTGGCCCTGGTGTGCCGCAGCCGGCGCAGTTTGCGCGGCGGCGGGTAGCGCGGTCACGAGCATGACCGCAGCGATAAGCATAAGCTTTTTCATTTCAAACTCCGACGTTGAATCGTTGTGATGGGATTCAGGCGTCAGAGGATGCGCGGAGGGGGTGGATCGTATTCCGGGATGAAGCCGCTGAATATATCAGTCGCGGAAGGCGTCTGAGTTGGCGCGATGAGAAGCTGAGGCTCGATAGAGCCACTCACCGCTCCCAGAATGAGCGAGCAGGCGATCATGCAGTCTATGTCGGCCCGTGCTGGCCCTTGCTGGTCTTGCTTTTGGCTTTGCGCCATCTCGGCGCAGTGCGCGGACATGGGAGCCGCCTGCGCATGGTGCATATTCTCGCCGCTCATTGGCATGGCCATCGCGGCATGACCGCCCGTCATGCTGATCACGCCGAACAGCAGGGCGAAAATGCTCAAAAGATGGACGACGCGCGTTAGCACCATGCCTTGAGAATAGGACGCCTCGGGCCACCTTGCAATAAGAGCTTGACCTGAGGTGGTCCCGCCTTCTTGGACAGGTTGGCGGCGAAGTTAAGCTAATCCCG
>JBDZVR010000034.1:0-29249 GCA_040255785.1 Sphingomonadales bacterium | reverse complement strand
AGGCTCTCGTCGCGGATCGACCAGCTGATGATCTGGCCCATGCCCTTCATCTTGTTGAAGCGCGGGAAGTTCATCAGCATCGCGAAGCTGGCGAAGAGCTGCAGCCCCTCGGTGAAGCCGCCGAACATGGCGAGCGTGCGCGCGATGTCCTCGTCGGTATCGACCGAGAATTGCTGCATGTAGTCATGCTTGTCCTTCATCTCCTTGTACTGGAGGAAGGCCGAATATTCGCTCTCCGGCATGCCGATCGTGTCGAGCAGGTGGCTGTAGGCCGCGATATGCACCGTCTCCATGTTGGAGAAGGCGGTGAGCATCATCTTGATCTCGGTCGGCTTGAAGACGCGGCCATATTTGTCGTGGTAGCAATCCTGCACCTCGACATCGGCCTGGGTGAAGAAGCGGAAGATCTGGGTCAGCAGGTTGCGCTCGTGATCGGTGAGCTTCTGCGCCCAGTCGCGGCAATCCTCGCCCAGCGGCACCTCCTCCGGCATCCAGTGGATCTGCTGCTGGCGCTTCCAGAATTCGAAGGCCCAGGGATATTCGAACGGCTTGTACTGCTTGCGGGCTTCGAGAAGGGGCATGGTCCTTGTCCTCTGGAAGTTAAAGGCGGATCGGCGCGGTCCCCGCGACCGGGATGACACCGAAGGAAAGCGAAGCGGCCGCTCCCCCGGCCGGGCGGGCGGAGGTGGGCGCGGCGGGCGAGGCGCAACGCGGCGCGGAGTGGCCCGCGGGCACGCCGACCAGGCCGGCAAGGCCGGCAGGGCCGCGCGCGACGAGAAGCCGTGGCCCGCTCATTCCTCATGCTCCTCGCGGATGATGGTGTGGGTGCCGGGCACGACGCGCTCGCGGATCACGCGGGTGCGGTAGACGACCTGCGTGCCGCGCGCGCCCACCCCGAACACGCAGATGCCGAGGAAGAAGCCGAAATCGTACCAGCCGCCGTTGTTCGGCACCGCGTAGACCGCGACGTCGCGCATGAACAGGCTCAGCACCCAGGCGACCGGAAAGATGAAGCCGTGCCACAGGCCGGACAGGAAGCCGGCCGAGCCGGCCTGGACCGCGTCGGCGCGCTGCGCGGCGCAGCCGGCCAGCGTGGCGCCCAGCGCGAGAGCGGCGGCGAGCCGGGCAGGGCCGCGCATCGTCACAGCCGGATCAGCCCGCGCGCGACGGCGATGACGAACAGGCCGCCGAGCAGCAATATCGCGCCGAGCTGCCGCCGCTGGCCGAAGCCGCGGCTCGAGCGATCGATGAACAGGATCGCGGCGCCGACCACCGCGAAAACGATGCCGATGATGAGCTTCAGATTGTCGTCGAAATCCATCCTCTCTCTCCTTCGGCGCCGGTGGTCCGGTTCATCGGCATCCCGGCCCGGCCGGCCGCGCCGCCGGCGCTCACTGGCAGGCGAGGCACTCGTCATAGTCGGTGGTCACCAGCTCGATCTGCTTGGGATCGGGGGTGTTGTCGGCCTCGACTCCGCCGGCGAAACCGGCGCGCTGCACGCTCTTCGAGCGCAGATAGTAGAGCGACTTGATGCCCAGCTCCCAGGCGCGGTAGTGGAGCATCAGCAGGTCCCACTTGTCGACGTCGGCGGGCAGGAACAGGTTCAGCGACTGCGACTGGTCGATATAGGGCGTGCGATCGGCGGCGAGCTCGAGCAGCCAGCGCTGGTCGATCTCGAAGCTGGTCTTGAACACGTCCTTTTCGTCCTGGGTCAGGAAATCGAGATGCTGGACGCTGCCGCCGCGCTCCAGGATCGAGTTCCACACCTGCTCGCTGTCCTTCGACTTCTCGGCGAGCAGCTTCCTGAGGTGCGGATTCTTGATCGCCCAGGAGCCCGACAGCGTCTTGTGCGTGTAGATGTTCGCCGGGATCGGCTCGATGCAGGCCGAGGTGCCGCCGCAGATGATCGAGATCGATGCGGTCGGCGCGATCGCCATCTTGCACGAGAAGCGCTCCATCACGCCCTGGTCGGCCGCGTCGGGACAGGGCCCGCGCTCGTGGGCGAGCATCATCGAGGCCTCGTCCACCTGCGCGCGGATATGGCGGAAGATCTTGAGGTTCCACGATTTCGCCAGCGCGCTCTCGAAGGGCAGGCCGCGCGCCTGGAGGAAGGAGTGGAAGCCCATCACGCCAAGGCCGACGCTGCGCTCGCGCATCGCGCTGTACCTGGCCCGCGCCATCTCCTCCGGCGCGCGCTCGATATAGTCGGTCAGCACGTTGTCGAGGAAGCGCATCACGTCCTCGATGAAGCGCTTGTCGCCGCTCCACTCGTCCCAGGTCTCGAGGTTGAGCGAGGAGAGGCAGCATACCGCGGTGCGCTCCTCGCCATACTGGTCGGGCCCGGTCGGCAGCGTGATCTCGCTGCACAGGTTCGAGGTCGAGACCTTGAGCCCGACATCGCGCTGGTGCCTGGGCATCGACCGGTTCACATGATCGATGAAGACGATATAGGGCTCGCCGGTCGCCAGCCGGGTCTCGACCAGCTTCTGGAACAGCGCCCGCGCGTTGACCTTCGAGCGGACCGATCCGTCCTTCGGGCTCAGCAATTCCCAATCGGCGCCATCGCGCACCGCCTCCATGAAGGCGTCGCTGACCAGTACCCCGTGATGGAGGTTGAGCGCCTTGCGGTTGAAGTCGCCGGACGCCTTCCTGATCTCGAGGAACTCCTCGATCTCCGGGTGGGAGATATCGAGGTAGCAGGCCGCCGAGCCGCGCCGCAGCGAGCCCTGGCTGATCGCGAGCGTCAGCGAATCCATCACCCGCACGAAAGGGATGATGCCGCTGGTCTTGCCGTTGAGGCCGACCGCCTCGCCGATGCCGCGGACATTGCCCCAATAGGTGCCGATGCCGCCGCCGCGCGCGGCGAGCCAGACATTCTCGTTCCAGGTGCCGACGATGCCCTCGAGGCTGTCGGAGACCGAATTGAGATAGCAGGAGATCGGCAGGCCGCGCCCCGTCCCGCCGTTGGAGAGCACCGGGGTCGCCGGCATGAACCACAGCCGGGAAATATAGTCGTAGAGCCGCTGCGCGTGCGCCTCGTCGTCGGCATAGGCGCAGGCGACGCGGGCGAAGAGATCCTGGAAGCCCTCGCCGGGCAGCAGGTAGCGGTCCTTCAGCGTGTCCTTGCCGAAATCGGTCAGCAGCGAATCGCGTGCGGGATCGGTCCTCACCGAAAAGGCGCGCGGCGCGATCGCCTTCGAATCGGCCGCGGCCGCCTTCCCGGCGGGCTTCTTCACGGGCGTTTCCAAAGCCGTGGCCACGTCGCTCGCGCTCACTTCGCTGCTGCCGGACAAATCCATAATTACCTCACGTTCCCCTTGCGTTCCAGCGGAACCCGCGGAAGCCAATGTACCCGATCCGAAGCGCTTCGCGCGGGGAAAAGGTGGCCAGATCGGGCTTGTCCCCGATATCCACAAGGGACGCGCGCGCCCCTCGCCGGCATGGGCCAGCGTCGGGCGCTCCACACAACCCTTAGGTGCTCCCCCTTGCGAGCGCCACTATCCATAGTGTGTCAAAGCGGACTCCGGCGCAAGGGCTAATCTCGATCAACCATTGTCGGGGCGCCGCTTTTGGCAGTTTCGCACAGCTTGTTGCGGGGGCGATTCTTTCGCCGCGATCAGGCGCGCGAGAGGCGAGGGCGGCGGGCTCCGCGCAGGTCAGGGCCGCGTGCCGATTTCCTGCCCCGCCAGCGCCTCATAGGCGGCCTGCAGCCGTGCCGCGACCGAGGGCTTGCCGGTGGCCGGCGCGCCGAGGTGGGCGGTCCGCAGCTCGTCCATGAAATCGGCCCACAGCTCGGGGCCGCCCTCTTCCAGCAGCCGCGCGCGAATCGCGAGCCGGGGCGTGACCGGCAGATGCCGACGGCCCCAGGCACCCATCTGGACAAGCAGCGGCACGAGCTGGATCGCCCTCTCGGTGAGGCTGTAGCGCGCCTTCTGCTTGTGGCCCGGCTCGTCGGTCCTGGTGAGCAGGCCGAGCGCGACCAGCCGCTTCAGCCGGTCGGCGAGGACGTTCGAGGCGATCCCCTCCTCCGATTGGCGCTGGAGCACGCGAAAATGCCGGCGGTCGCCGAACATGATGTCCCGGATGACGATCAGGCTCCAGCGATCGCCGAGCACCTCGAGCGTCAGATTGATCGGGCAGCCCGAGCGCAGGTCGGCCATTTGCGTCCCTCGAATGAACCGCTTGCGATCTAGGATCGGTAGCGCTAGGCAGCAAGTGCTTGCAAAACGCAAGCGGTTTGGAGGGCGTCATGAACGTTCGCGTTGCCGCGTACAGCATCTCGGTCGACGGCTTCGGCGCCGGGCCGGACCAGAGCCTTGCCGACCCGCTGGGGCGCGGCGGCGAGGCGCTGCACGAATGGGTGTTCGACACGCCGACCTTCCGCGCGATGCACGGCAAGGAGGGCGGGCGCGAGGGCGTCGACGAGCGCTTCGCGGCGCGCAGCTTCGGGAATCTCGGCGCGTGGATCATGGGACGCAACATGTTCGCGCCGAGCCGCGGCCCCTGGCCCGACGACGGCTGGCGGGGCTGGTGGGGCGATGAGCCGCCCTATCGCGTGCCCGTCTTCGTGCTCACCCACTATCCGCGCGATCCGATCGCGATGAAGGGCGGCACGGTCTTCCACTTCGTCACCGGCGGGATCGGGGAAGCGCTCGAACGCGCGCGCGCAGCCGCGGGCGGCAGGGACATCCGCATCGGCGGCGGCGCCGCGACCGTGCGTCAATATCTGGAGGCGTCGCTGGTCGACGAGCTCCACATCGCGGTGTCGCCGGTTCTGCTCGGCGCGGGCGAGCCGCTGTTCGCCGGCCTCGACCTCCCCGCGCTCGGCTACGCTGTCGTCGAATCGACGCCGGGCGAGCGCGCGACCCATCTCCTCATCGCCCGCACCGGGAAAGGACCTGCGCGATGACCCTCACGCTCCACGCCCATCCGCTTTCGGCCTATTGCTGGAAAGTGCTGATCGCGCTCTACGAGAATGGCACCGGGTTCGACTTCGCCATGGTCGATCTGGGCGACGAGGCGAACGTGGCCGCCTTTGTTGCGCTGTGGCCGATCGGCCGGATGCCGGTGCTGGTCGATCGCGGCCGCACGATCGTCGAATCGAGCGTCATTATCGAGCATCTGGACACCCATCATCGCGGGCGGGCGCGGCTGCTCCCGCACGGCGCAGATCCGGACGCGGCGCTCAAGGTGCGGATGATGGACCGCATCTTCGACAACTACGTGATGACGCCGGTGCAGGCGATCGTCGGCGAGCGCATCCGCCGCGACGGATCGCGCGATCGCTATTCGGTCGATCAGGCGCGCGCGATGCTGGAGCGCGCCTATGGCTGGCTGGAAGGCGCGCCGGCGCGCCGCGCCTGGGCCGCGGGGGCCGAATTCTCGCTTGCCGATTGCGCGGCGATGCCGGCGCTGCACTATGCGGAGAAGGTTCACCCGTTCCGCGAGCGCTTTCCGGGGCTCGCCGCCTATCTCGACCGGCTCGAGGCGCGTCCATCGGTCCGGCGCGTCCTCGCCGAGGCGGCACCCTATGCGCATCTCTTTCCTGCGGAGTGATCGCCTCGACGAAACAGGGGGCCGGCACCGGGTGGATGCCGGCCCCACCCCCGATACGCGACACGAGGGAACCAGGGAAACGCGAGCCTGGCCGACAACAACGCATCATCGACGGGCCCGTTGCATGGCCATGGCGCAGCGCCGTTGAGCGCAGTCTGAATGGCCCCTTTATCTGCCGTTCAGCATGGCGCGGACGGCCCCGTCCGGGGCGTTCGCGCGGCGCTTTTTCCTTGGGAATCGGGGGTCGATTCCCTATATGATCGCCATGGCATCCTCCCACAATGACAACAGCTACGGCGCCGAATCCATCAAGGTGCTGAAGGGGCTCGACGCGGTCCGCAAGCGGCCGGGCATGTATATCGGCGACACCGACGACGGCTCGGGCCTCCACCATATGGTGTTCGAGGTTTCCGACAACGCGATCGACGAGGCGCTCGCCGGCTATTGCGACCGGATCGAGATCACCCTGAACCCGGACGGCTCGGTCTCGGTCGAGGACAATGGCCGCGGCATCCCCACCGGTATCCATCCCGAGGAAGGGGTCTCGGCGGCCGAGGTCATCATGACCCACCTTCACGCCGGCGGGAAGTTCGAGAACACCAGCGACGACAATGCCTACAAGGTCTCGGGTGGCCTGCACGGCGTCGGCGTCAGCGTCGTCAACGCGCTCTCCGAATGGCTCGATCTCACCATCTGGCGGAATGGCGAAGAGCATTACATGCGCTTCCACCACGGCGTGCCGGTTGCGCCGCTGAAGGTGGTCGGCCCCGCCGCGGGCAAGCAGGGCACGCGGGTGACCTTCCTGCCCAGCCCGGCGACGTTCAAGGTCACCGAGTTCGATTTCGACCGGCTCGAGCATCGCTATCGCGAGCTCGCCTTCCTCAACTCGGGCGTGCGGCTGATCCTGATCGACGCGCGTCACGAGGAGGAGGCGCGCCACGACCTCTTCTACGAGGGCGGCATCGCGGCCTTCGTCAAGTATCTCGACCGCACCAAGGCGCCGCTCATTCCCGAGCCGATCGCGGTGTCGGGCCAGCGCGACAAGATCGGTATCGAAGTCGCGCTCGAATGGAACGACTCCTACTATGAGCAGGTGCTCTGCTTCACCAACAACATCCCGCAGCGCGACGGTGGCACCCACCTCGCCGCCTTCCGCGCGGCGCTGACCCGCACCCTCAACAGCTATGCCGACAAGTCCGGCATGATGAAGCGCGAGAAGGTGAGCCTGACCGGCGAGGACATGCGCGAGGGGCTTACCGCGATCGTCTCGGTGAAGCTGCCCGATCCCAAATTCTCCAGCCAGACCAAGGACAAGCTGGTCAGCTCCGAGGTCCGCCAGCCGCTCGAGAGCCTGATGGCGGACAAGCTCTCCGAATGGCTCGAGGAGAATCCCGGCCATGCGCGCACGATCATCCAGAAGATCATCGACGCGGCGGCGGCGCGCGAGGCCGCGCGCAAGGCGCGCGAGGCGAGCCGCAAGAGCGTGATGGGCGTCGCCTCGCTGCCCGGCAAGCTCGCCGACTGCCAGGAGCGCGACCCGGCCAGGTCCGAGCTGTTCCTGGTCGAGGGCGATAGTGCCGGCGGCTCCGCCAAGCAGGGCCGCGACCGCCACTACCAGGCGATCCTGCCCTTGAAGGGCAAGATTTTGAACGTCGAGCGCGCGCGGTTCGACCGGATGCTCTCGTCAAAGGAGGTCGGGACGCTGATCCAGGCGCTCGGCACCGGCATCGGCCGCGACGATTTCAACATCGACAGGCTGCGCTACCACAAGATCATCATCATGACCGACGCCGACGTCGACGGCGCCCACATCCGCACGCTGCTGCTCACCTTCTTCTACCGCCAGATGCCCCAGATCATCGAGCGCGGGCATCTCTTCATCGCGCAGCCGCCGCTCTACAAGGTCACCAGGGGCCGCTCGGAGGTCTATCTCAAGGACGACGCCGCGCTCGACGACTATCTGATCGATGCCGGCGTCGCCGCGAGCGTGCTGGAGACGTCGCACGGGCCGCGGGCGGGCGACGATTTGCGCGCGCTCGCCGAGCATGCACGGCGAGTGCGCGCGCTGATGGCCTATGTGCCGCGTCGCTACGATCCGGCGATCATCGAGGGGCTGGCGCTGACCGGCGCCGTCGATCCCGCGATTGTCGCCACGGGTCGCGCCGACGCGCTTGCGCTCACCCAGGACTGGCTGAACGCGGTCGACGAGGACGGCCAGTGGAGCGCCGAGGTCGGCGCCGACGGCGATTATGTGCTGCGCAGGCGCTGGCGCGGCGTCACCGACCACCACGTCATCGACCACAAGTTCCTCGTCTCGGCGGAGGCGCGCAAGCTGCACGGGCTGGTCGCGCCCGAGGCGCCGACCTATGCCGGCGCGTCGCGGCTCGTGCCGCTCAAGTCCTCCTCGATGCCGACCGGGGCGACGGAGGAGGTCGAGGCGAGCGAGGACGGGGCGGCGAGGGCGCAGGCGCCCGATCCGCGCGGCGCGCTGGTGACCCGGCCGACCGAGCTGCTCGACGCGATCCTCGCCGCCGGGCGCAAGGGGCTTTCGATCCAGCGCTACAAGGGCCTCGGCGAGATGAACGCCGAACAGCTCTGGGAGACGACGCTCGATCCGGCGAACCGCTCGATGCTGCGCGTCGAAGTCGCCCAGGCCGACCTCGCCGACGAGATCTTCACCCGGCTGATGGGCGACGTCGTCGAGCCGCGCCGCGACTTCATCCAGGAAAACGCGCTGAACGTCGCCAATCTCGACGTTTAGGAAGGGTTCGGAATCCGGGATGCCCGCGATCGCCGCGCCGGGCAGGCCTTAACGCGGCGCTAGGGCAGGCGTGATAGGGCGCGCGCGATGCTTCGCGTGCTCACTCTTTCGACCCTGTTCCCGAACGCGCATCGGCCGGTGCTCGGCGGCTTCGTCGCGCGCCAGGCGCTGGCCCTCGCCGCGCGCGCCGGCGTCGAAGTCGAGCTCGTCGCCCCTGTCGGGCTGCCGGTCTGGCCGCTCTCGCGCCACCCGCGCTACGCGCCGCTCGCGGCGCTGCCACACGAAGAGGCGTGGCACGGGCTCAGGGTCCATCGCCCCCGCTTTCGGGTCTGGCCGGCCATCGGCCGGGCGCGCGCGGCGCGCGACCTGGCGACGGCGCTGCTGCCCGTCCTGCGCGCAATCCGCGCGCGCTTTCCCTTCGATGTCATCGATGCCGAATATTTCTGGCCGGACGGCCCGGCGGCGATGCGTCTCGCCGACGCGCTCGGCCTGCCCTTCTCGGTGAAGGCGCGCGGCAGCGACATCCACCTGTGGGGGAGGACGCCCGGCATCGCCGGGCAGGTCGTCGAGGCGGGCCGGTGCGCCTCCGGCCTGCTCGCGGTGAGCGAGGCGCTGAAGCGGGACATGGTCGCGCTCGGCCTGCCGGGCGAGAAGATCCGCGTCCACTATACCGGCGTCGATCTCGATCGCTTCCGTCCCGGCGATCGCGCGCCGCCGGGGGCTGCGCCGAAGCTGGTCTCGCTCGGCGCGCTGATCGAACGCAAGGGGCAGGATATCGCGATCGAGGCGCTGGCGCGCTTGCCGTTCCCGGCGGCGGAGCTGGCGCTGGTCGGCGAGGGGCCGGCGCGGCCCGCCCTCGCGGCGCTGGCGCGCAGGCTCGGAGTGGAGGCGCGCGTCCGCTTTCTCGGCAGCCGACCGCACGCCGAGCTCCCCGCCTTGCTGGCCGCCGCCCACGTCATGGTGCTGCCGACCCGCTCGGAGGGGCTCGCCAACGCCTGGGTCGAGGCGCTCGCCTGCGGCACGCCGGTCGTCACCTGCGACGTCGGCGGCGCGCGCGAGGCGATCGACCGCCCCGCAGCGGGCCGGCTCGTGTCGCGAACGCCGGAGGCGGTCGCCGAAGGGATCATGGACGTGCTGCGCGATTATCCGGCGCCGGCCGAGGTCGCCGCCGCCGCGGCGCGGTTCAGCTGGGCGGCCAATGCCGCAGCGCTGGAAGCGCACCTGTCGGGCCTGCTTCGCGGCTAGGCCTGGAGCGGCATCAGCGCCGCGCCGATCCAGCGGTCCTCGCCGCGCAGGATCGCCCAGGTGCGCGCGGCGGCGCGGCTGTCCATCGCCTCGACGACGATGTCGCGCCCGGCGAGCGCTTGCGACAGGGCGCGCGGCGCCATAGCCATGGCGGCGCCGGTGCCGAGCAGCAGGAACTCGATCGGCGGCGCGAGTTCGAGCAGCGGGGCGAGGTCGCCGGCGCCGAGTGAATCGAGCGGCGGCGGCGTCCACGGATAGGCCGCCTCGGGCGTCAGCAGCACCGCCGGGTAGCGCGTCCCGTCGATCGTGAATCCACGCGCCGAGAGCCGATCGACGATCGGCCCGCGCGGTCGCGGCGCGCGCTCAAACCCGAGCCCCGTCATCGTTCTCGTTGCGGCCCGGGCGGCGGTCGCGCGCGCTCGGGCCGAGTTGCGCGCTCGGCGGATGCGGGTTGAGCCCGAGCGTGATCAGCATCGAGGCCGAGACGTAGATCGACGAATAGGTGCCGACGATGATGCCCAGCATCATCGCGGCGGTGAAGCCGCGCAGCACGTGGCCGCCGAAGATCAGCAGCGCGCCGAGCGCGAGCAGCACCGTCACCGAGGTCATCACGGTTCGCGGCAGCACCTCGTTGACCGAAAGGTCGATCAGCGGACCCATCTCCATCTTGCGGTATTTGCGCATGTTCTCGCGGATGCGGTCGTCGACGACGATCTTGTCGTTGATCGAATAGCCGACGATGGTGAGCACCGCGGCCACCGTCGAGAGATCGAACTCGAATTGGGTGATGGCGAAGAAGCCCATCGTCATCAGCACGTCGTGGAGGATGGCGACGAAGGTCGAGACGCCGAACTGCCATTCGTAGCGAACCCACGAGAACAGCGCGATGCCGAGAATGGCGATGAAGACCGCCAGCACGCCCTTCTGGATCAGCTCGCCGGAAACCTTGCCGGAGACGGTGTCGTAGCGGTTGATCCGCACGCCCGGATAATCGGCGCGCAGCGCGGCATTGACCCGGTCGACGATCGCGCTCGCGGCGCCCGGCCCACCCTCGGGCGGGGGCAGGCGGATCGCGACGATGCGCGGGTCGCCATAGGATTGCAGCGCGCCCTCTCCGGCGCCGATCCGGTCGACATTCTCGCGCAGCTCGTCGAGCGGCGGCGGCGTGGGAAAGCTCGCCTCGATCATCAGGCCGCCGACGAAATCGACGCCGAGATTGATCCCTCTCCAGCCGACCGCGGCCAGCGCGAGCAGGGTCAGCACGGCGGTCACCGCGAACGCCGTGTGGCGCAGCCGGACGAAGCCGATATTGGTGTCCTCGGGGACGATCTTGAGCAGACGCATCTTCATTTCATCATCCCCGCGTCAAATGTGGATCTCGGTCGGCCGGTTCCTCCGAATCCAGCCGGCGACGAGCATGCGGGTGAAGGTGACGGCGGTGAACACCGAGGTCGCGATGCCGATCAGCAGCACGATCGCGAAGCCCTTGATCGGCCCGGTGCCGAGCACGAACATGATGATGCCGGCGATGGCGTGGATCACGTTCGCCTCGAAGATCGTCCGGCTCGCTTCCTTGTAGCCCATTTCGACCGCCATGATGACGCTGCGGCCGCGTCTTCGTTCCTCGCGGATGCGCTCGTCGATCAGCACGTTGGCGTCGACGGCGGTGCCGACGGTGAGCACGAAGCCAGCGATGCCGGGCAGCGTCAGCGTCGCGTTGAGCAGCGCCATCACCCCGACGATGACGAACAGGTTTATGATCACCGCCAGATCGGCATAGAGGCCGAAGCGGCCATAGCACAGGAACATGAAGACCAGCACCGCGATCGTCGCGACGATGCACGCGACGATGCCGGCCCGGATCGAATCGGCGCCGAGATCGGGACCGACGGTGCGCTCCTCGATCACGTGAAGCTCGACCGGCAGCCGGCCCGAACGCAGCGAAATGGCGAGCTGGTTGGCGCTCTCGACGGTGAAGCTGCCGCGGATCTGCGCCTGGCCGCCGAGGATCGGCTCCTCGATGTTCGGCGCCGAGAGCACGACATTGTCGAGAATGATCGCGAACGGCTTGTTGACATTCTCCTGGGTCACGCGGGCGAAGCGGCGCGCGCCGACGCTGTCGAACGTGATCGACACGGTCGGCCGGCCGTCCTGCGGATCGAAGGCCTGGCGCGCGTCCGCGATCTGGTCGCCGGTGATCATCGCCCGGCGCTGGACCGCGATCCGGCCGCCATCGGCCATCGGCAGGATCTGGCTGCCGATCGGGGCGCGTCCGGCCTGGATCTGCTCGGGCGTCGCGCTGAGATCGACGAGCTTGAACTCGAGCCTGGCGGTCCGCCCGATGAGCTGCTTGAGCTGCTCGGGATCCTGCAGGCCGGGCACCTGGACGAGGATCCGGTTGGCGCCCTGGCGCACGATCGTCGGCTCGAGCGTGCCGAGCGCGTTGATGCGCCGGTCGATGACGTCGCGGGCGCTATCCATCGCCGAACTGATCGCCGCGTCCAGCCCCGCCTGGGTCGGCCGCATCACGATCGTGGCGCCATCGACGTTCACGTCCCATTCGCGGCTGCCGCCGAACGCGGACGGGCGGGCCTGGTCGCGCGCGATGTTCGCCGCCTCGGCGGCCCGGGCGGGATCGCGCACGACGAAGGAAAGCTGGCCGTTGCTGGTGGAAACGTCGCCGATGTCGATCCGGGGCGAGGCGGTGCGCATCGCCCGGCGGACATTGTCCTCCATCATCTCGACACGCTGGCGCGCGACATCGCCGGTCTGCGCCTCGAGCAGCAGGTGGCTGCCGCCGGCGAGGTCGAGGCCGAGATTGACGTGGTTCCTCTGCACCCAGGCGGGCATCCGGTGCGCGATGTCGCGCGGCAGCAGGCTCGGGATCGACAGCATGATGCCGATGGCGAGCACGCCCCAGATGCTCGCGATCTTCCAGCGTGGGAAATCGAGCAGCGACATCTCAGTCGTTCGCCGGGTTCGTGCCGTGCGGCACGACATCGCTCAGCATCGACTTCAGCACCTTGACGCGCACGCCCTGAGCGATCTCCAGCTCCACCTCCTTCTCGTCCACCTTGGTGACCTTGCCGATCAGGCCGCCGCTGGTGACGGCGCGATCGCGCGGCTTGACCGCGGCGATCATCTCGCGGTGCGCCTTCATCTGGCGCTGCTGCGGCCGGATCATCAGCAGGTAGAAGATGACGAGGACGAGGACGAACGGGAAGATCTGGACCAGGAATGCCGTGGCGCCCCCGGCTGCGGCGCTGCCCGTTGTCGCGGCAAAGGCTGGAGATTCGAACATGGATCCTACCTGGAAATGCGACGGACGCGCAAAAGGCCGCCCCCGTCAAAGCCGCAGGCGCCTAACATGGGCGCGCCGCCTTGCCAAGGCGGGCGGGTCGGCACCGCTGTTGCCCATCCGCCACGCTGTTGCCCGATCGTCCGCGGGTGGCGGCAGGGTGCGGGCGGCGGCGCGGCGCGGGCAAGGGCCGCGTGGCGGGCGACTGTGCCCGGCTCGCCCGTCCCTCGCGCGCGTTGCCCGATCGGCTTGCCTTGGCGCCGCGCCCCGCCTAAATGCCGCAGCCTTGGTCGGGGCGTAGCGCAGCCTGGTAGCGCATCACACTGGGGGTGTGGAGGTCGCTGGTTCGAATCCAGTCGCCCCGACCAGCTCCTCCCGCCGGAGCGCCGACCCGGCCGGAGGGCTTACCCCCGGACGGGCCCGGGATGCTAGCGCGGGCGCAGCGCCGCGCGCTGGAGCAGGAGCAGCCCTTCGGCGCGGTGGCGACCGCTCTTGAACAGGAGCCAGCCGAGCGTGTCGGTGGTGACGGGATTGGCGGGATCGAGCGACCAGGCGCGGCGCGCGAGCGGGATGGCGCGGGCGAACTCGCCCCGCCCGGCATAAGCGAGCGCGAGATTGTTGAGGATCGTCGCATCGTTGTTGCCGATGCGCGCGCGCAGCGTCTCGTAGACCTCGATCGCGGCCGGCCAGTCGCGCGCCTCCATCAGCCGGCCCGCATACAGGCGCAGCGCCGGGATGCTGCGCGGATGCTCGCGAAGGAAGAGGCCGAGCACCTGATCGGCGGCGTCGACGCGGCCGGCGCGCCGCAAGGCGGCGATGAGACGCAGCGCCACCGGCTCGGTGAAGGCGAGGTTGGCGGCGCGGCGATATTGCTCCGCGGCGCCGGCGAAGTCGCCACGCTCGGCCAGCACGTCACCGAGCAGCATCAATGCCTCCGGCGCACCGGGATTGGCGTCGGCAAGCCGGCGCGCGCGCTCCAGCGCCGCCTCGCCATGCCCGCGCGCGAGCAGCGCGGCGACGTAGCGCACGCCGGTCGGCCCGTCGTCGGGGTCACGCGCGGCGGCGGCGCGCACGGCGGCGAACGCCTCCTCGCCCAGCGGGTCGAAGGCGCTCGCCTCGCGCGTCCGCGGCCGCGCGGCGCGCTCGCGATAGTGCGCGGCGGCGGCGCGATCGCCGGTGCGGTCGAGCGCGCTCGCGATCAGCGTGAGCGTATAGCTGTCGGCGTCGGCCAGATCGGCGATCGGGCGCAGCGTCGCGGCCGCGGCGGCGGCGTCGCCGGCGCGCCACTGGGCGAGCGCGAGCAGCCGGCGCGCGGCGCGGTTGCCGGGCTGGTGGTCGATCAGCGGCGCGAGCTTCAGGATCGCCTGGCCGTCATTGCCCTGGCCGATGTCGATCGCGCCGGCGAGGAGCCGGCCCGCCGGTGTCGCGGCGAAGGCGCCGCCGGTGCGGTCGAGCAGCGAACGCGCCAGCGACCAATCGCGCGCGCGCGCGGCGAGCACCGCCTGCAGATAATAAGCGGAGGCATTGCCGCCGGTGAGCCGATGCGCCTGGCGCGCGTCGGCGAGCATGTCGCGCATCCGCCCGAGCTCGCCATAGGTCGCGGCGCGCTCGACCAGGGCGGGCAGGTTGTTGCGATCGATCTCGAGCGCGCGGGTGAACCAGGCAATGGCGGCGGCAAGGCCATATTGGACGCGGGCCAGCTCCCCGGTCAGGACGAGCGCATCGGCGTTGCGCGGGTTGAGCGAGACCGCGCGCGCCGCCGCCTCGACCGCGCCGCCGAGATCGCCGTTCGCGCGGCGAAAGCGGGCGAGATCGGTCCAGAGCGCGCTGTCCCCGGGCGCGAGCGCGAGGGCGCGGTTGAACTGGGCGGTGGCGTTGGCAATGTCGCCCAGCGCCAGATAGGCGCGACCCATGATCCGCGCGGCATCGGCCGCGTGGGCCTCGCCGGCGCCGGCCGCTTCGGCGAGCGCGGCGCGCGGATCGCCCTGCAACAGCTTCGCTTCCGCCATCAGGTGGGCGGTGTCCGCCGGCGCGGCGCCGCCGGCGCGGGCGCGGGCCAGCTCGGCCTCGGCGCCGACGCCGTCGCCGGTGGCGAGGTTGATGCGCGCGAGCACGATCCGTGCCGCACGGCCGTCGCCGCCCTCGAGCGCGTTCATCACCTCAACGCGCGCGGTGGACATGTCGCCGGCGCGAAACGCCGCGAGCGCGCGCTCGTATGGCGTGCCCGTCCGCCCGGAACAGGCGGCGAGCAGGGCCAGGGCGAGGAGCGGCGTGATTCGCCTCAAGGCTGAATCCCGTATTGCTTCAGGAGATCGTAGAGGGTCGGCCGGCTGATCCCGAGCAGCCTGGCGGCGGCCGAGATGATGCCGTCGGTCTGGGCGAGCGCCTTGCGGATCGCGCGCCGGTCGGCCTCCTCGCGCGCCGCCTTGAGGTTGACTGGCGCGCTTTCCGCCGCCTCGGCGAGAAGATCGAGATCCTCGGCCGTCACCAGCCTGCCGTCGGCCATGATGACCGCGCGCTTCACCCGGTTCTCCAGCTCGCGGATATTGCCCGGCCAGGTCCACGCCTCGATTGCGGCGAGCGCGCCGGGCGCGAAGCCTTTCACCGCCGGGTTCATCTCGCGCGCGAAGCGGCCGAGGAAATGCTTGGCGAGCAGGGCCGCGTCGCCATGCCGCTCGGCGAGCGAGGGAATGCGCACGACGATCTCGGCGAGCCGGTAATAGAGGTCCTCGCGGAAGGTGCCGGCGGCGATCATCGCCTCGAGATCCTGGTGGGTCGCGCAGACGATGCGCGTGTCGACCGCGATCGTCTTGCGGGAGCCGATCCGCTCGATCACCCGCTCCTGGAGGAAGCGCAGCAGCTTGACCTGGAGCGGCAGCGGAATATCGCCGACCTCGTCGAGGAACAGGGTGCCGCCATGGGCGAGCTCGATCTTGCCCTCGGTCGTCTTGATCGCGCCGGTGAACGCGCCCTTCTCGTAGCCGAACAGCTCGGCCTCGAGCAGATTCTCGGGGATCGCGGCGCAGTTGATCGCGACGAAGCCGCCATCGCGCCGGTCGCTCGCGGCGTGGAGGCCGCGGGCGAGCAGCTCCTTGCCGGTGCCGCTCGCGCCGAGCAGCATCACCGATACGCCGGTATTGGCGACCCGTTCGATGGTGCGCGCGACCTTGAGCATCTCGGGCGCGCCGGTGACCATCGTGCCGAGCACCGTGCGGCTCTCGCCGACCTGGCTTTCGAGCCGGCGATTCTCGCGCTCGATCCCGTGGAGCTGGAAGGCGCGGCGCACGATCAGGCCGAGCTGGTCGATGTCGACCGGCTTCTGGTAATAATCATAGGCGCCGGAGGCGATCGCCCTCAGCGCGCTCTCGCGCGCGCCGTGGCCGGTTGCGACGATCACCTTGGTGTCGGGCCGCAGCGACAGGATCGTCTCCAGCGCGGCGAAGCCTTCGCTGACGCCGTCCGGGTCGGGCGGCAGGCCGAGGTCGAGCGTCACCACCGGCGGCTCGGCGGCGCGGACGATCTCCAGCGCACCGGCGCGGTCGGAGGCGACCAGCACCTCGTAATCGTCATAGGCCCAGCGGAGCTGGCGCTGCAGGCCCTCGTCGTCCTCGACGATCAGCAGTCGCGGCTTGACCGGCATGTTCATGCGCGCATCCGTTCGAATTGCGGCGCGGGCAGGGGCTCCGCGCTGTTGAGGATCAGGGTGAAGCGGGTGCCGACGCCCTCCACGCTCTCGACCTCGAGCCGGCCGCCCATCGCCCGGATCAGCTCGCGCGCCTCGTAGGCGCCGATGCCGAAGCCGGTCTCCTTGGTCGAGACGAAGGGCTGGAAGAGCCGATGGGCGACGAACTCGGGCGACATGCCGCGGCCATGGTCGATCACCTCGATGGCGACATCGCCACCGCTTTCGAAGGCGCGGATCTCGACCGCGATGCCGGCCCCGCTCGCGTCGATCGCGTTCTGGACGAGGTGGGCGAGCGCCTGCTCCAGCCCGACCGGCGCGGCGCGCGCGGCAAGGCGCGGATCGCCGCTGACCCGGATCGGATGCACCCGCCGCTTCGCCTCGGCGACGCATTCGATCAGCGCGCGCACCCTGACGCTGGCGAGCGGCTCGTTCTCGCGCGCCGCGCCCGGCGAGAGACGGGCGAGCAGGTCGTTCATCTTGCGCACCGAAGCCTGGAGCGTCGCGATCATGTCGGCGCGGAACGCGGGATTGTCGGCGTGCCGCTCGGCGTTGCGCGCGACGAGGCTGAGCTGGCTCACCAGGTTCTTGATGTCGTGCATGATGAAGGCGAAGCGGCGGTTGAACTCGTCGAAGCGGCGCGCGTCGGCGAGCGCCTGCTGCGAGCGTGCCTCGGCGATGTAGCTCGCCGCCTGGATGCCGACGGCGCGGAACAGGTCGTAATCCTCCCAGTCGAGCGCGCGGCGCTGCGGCGGATGCTCGAGAATGACGAGCCCGACCAGCCGGCCCGAATGCATCAGCGGCACGCCGGCCCAGGCGCGCGGATCGGCATCGAGCCAGGCGGGGATCGGCGGATCGCCCTCGCGCCGGCGCGGCGCGGCAAAGTCGATGACGTCGGCCTGCGCCTCGACGTGGCGGATGAGGTCGGCGCCGTCGGCATCCGGCGTCGGCGCCAGATCGAGCGCGCTGTTCCAGCTCGGCCCGAGCGAAAGGCGCCGCCCTTCGGTCAGCAGCATCACCCCGCCCGGCGCGGCGGCGATGTCGGCCAGGCCCTTGATGACGCGTTCCTCCAGCGTCGCGTCGTCGCCGCCGCCGCCGCCCATCGTGTCGGTGAAGCGCAGCCATTCGGTGCGATAGTCGTAGCGATGCTCGAAGACGTGGCGGGCGAGGAAGTCGCGCAGCCACCGGCGCGCGCCGGCCGAGGAGAGCAGCACCAGCGCCGCCAGCGTCATCGCCGCGACCAGCGCGATCTGCGCGCCGCGCGCCCAATCGCCGCCGACGATCTCCAGCGCGCGCGCCGCCGACATCATCACCACGAGGTAGAGCAGGATCGCGACCAGCGAGACGGACTGGAACGTTGCCGCGCGGGAAAGCTGGATGCGCCAGCGCGGATTGTCCCTGAGCCCGAGCGCGAACAGCGGCGCGAGCAGGACGAGGACGAGCCCGCGCCAGGCGAGCAGGTTGTCGGCCGCGCCCGGCATGAAATAGCCGACCGTGTAGAGATGCAGGTCGAATGCCCACATGCCGGCGAGGGCGAGCATCGGATAGCTGAGCGCGCCGCGCGAGGCGGGCGAGGCCTGGCCGTAGAGATTGTGGACGAGGACGAGCGCGCCGGCGGCGATGGTGAGGCCGAGGAGCTGGCGTGTCGCGATCAGCGCGGCGATCGCGCCGGAAAGGCCGCCGACCCGCGGGATGACGCCGCCGACGATGATCTGGAAGCCGATCGCGGCGGCGACGGCGGCATAGACGAGCTTGACCGCGCGCTGCGAGCGCGTCTCCTCGGCGTCGCGGAGAATGCCGTACATGAAGGCGAGGAAGGCGAGGTTGCGCGCGCTTTCGGCGAGCTCGGTGAGGCCGTCATGGGGAAAGCGCAGCCCGGCGAAGATCGACCAGACCGAAACGACGAGGAAGGCGGTGATCAGCGGCCGGCCGATCGGATTGTCCTGCCAGCGCCGCAGCTGCACCAGCGCCAGCGCCCCATAGAGCGCGGCCGCGAGCATGTGGCTCCACAGGCCGACGATCGCCGTCATCAGCGCGCCCCCTCCGGCCAGAGGATGACCCGCGCCGTCTGCAACAGGATCAGGATATCGAGGAAGGGGGAGTAGTTCTTCGCGTAGTAAAGGTCGTATTCGAGCTTCTCGCGCGCATCCTCGATCGAGGCGCCATAGGGATAGTTGATCTGCGCCCAGCCGGTAATGCCCGGCTTCACGACGTGGCGCTCCGCATAATAAGGCAGCCGCGCCTCGAGATCGGCGACGAACTGCGGCCGCTCCGGGCGCGGGCCGACGAAGCTCATCTCGCCCTTGAGCACGCTCCAGGCCTGCGGCAGCTCGTCGATGCGAAGCTTGCGGATGAGCGCGCCGACGCGGGTGACGCGCGGGTCATCCTTGCGCGCCCATACCGCCTTGCCGTCCACTTCCGCGTCGACCCGCATCGAGCGCAGCTTGACGACCTCGAACGTCTCGCCATAGAGGCCGACCCGGCGCTGCCGGTAGAAGGCGGGGCCGCGGCTCTCGAGCTTCACCGCGATCGCCGTGGCCAGGATCAGCGGCCAGGTCAGCGCGAGGATCGCGGCGCTGACGACGACGTCGAACAGCCGCTTGGCCGCGCTCGACAGGCGACGGCCGGCCGAGAAGCCATCCGAGAAGATCAGCCACGAGGGGTTGAGGCTGTCGAGGTCGACGCGGCCGGTCTCGCGCTCGATGAAGGTCGGGAAGTCGTGGACCTCGACGCCCAGCGTCTTGACCTTGAGCAGGTCGGCGAGCGGCAGCGCGTTGCGCCGCTCCTCGATCGCGAGCACGACCTCGACGGCGCCGAGCGCGGCGACATGGCCGGCCAGGCTGTCGATCAGCGCGCGGTTGACCGCGCCCTCGATCACGGCGGGGCCATCGTTCATCCCGACGAAGCCGACGATGCGGAAGTTGGCGCCGGGGCGCGCCGCGAGCTCGGCGATCCGCCCCGCGCGCCGCCCCGCGCCGAGCACGAGCAGGCGACGCTTGAACCGCTCGCCGCCGAGCAGCTCGCGCAGGATCGCGCGCGTGGCGACGAGCAGGACGAAGGCGATCGCGGTCGCGTAGAGGAGGCTCGATCGCCAGGCCGCGATCGGCGGGACGACGAAGAAGAGCAGCGACAGGAACAGGACGCCGAGCGCGAAGGCGACGATCAGCCGCGCGGTGGCGAAGCGCACCGAATGGAGCGCCTGCGCCCCATAGACGCCGACCGCGCACATCGCGGCCTGCAGCGCCGCGGCGAAGACGATCATGTTCGCGAGCCGGTCCGCGACAGCGCCGTGCGGCAGGCCGGCCTGCCACAGCCTGAGCGACCAGCCGAGCTCGCAGCTCGCCAGCAGCACCGCGAGGTCGATCGCCCCCAGCAGCAGCACCGCATAGGGGATGTAGTGCTTGAACAGCCGGATCACGCCGTCGCGCCTCCGCCCGCCGCCACGATTGTCAAAGCCTCCGACACGTCCGCGAGTGTCGGAGAAATTGACAAATAAAGCGTGAAGGCCGCGGCGATCCGCGGGGCCGGTGCTATTGCGCCTCGGTGATCGACTCGCCGGTCACGCGCCAGCTTCGTCCGCCCGCTTCGACGAGCAGCGGATGGCCGGTCCACAACGCGAGGAAGACGTGGATTTCGTCGGGCAGCACGTCGTCGCCGCCGGTCACGGGGATCGCCGCCGGCGGCGTGCCGGGACGGTCTTCGGGCGGCGCGATGTCGGCGCAGGGCAGGAACGACTGGACCTCCGCCACGGCGCCGTCGGGATTGACGGTCGAGCGGAAATGGCCGCCGAGCGGGAAGCGGCCGGGCGCGACCGGCGGCGTCATCTGGTAGACGTCGATCGGGCCGTCGGGGCTTTCGGTGGGGATGACGAGCACGTTGAAGGCGTCGCCCGCGCAGGGGCGATGGTCGAGCGAATTGGTCGCCGCGCGCGCGGCGGCGAGTCGCTCCTGCGCCTGCGTCAATGGCGGCCGGTCGCCGGGCTCGAGGAAGGTCGATCGCGACACCGCCCGGCTGCCGAGGATGCTGACGCGATAGACCGCGCGGCGGCTTTCGGCGCTGTCGCCCGAATAGAAGGTGACGAGCATCGCATTGCCCTGCGGCTCGGCGACCCAGCCGGCGATTCCGGCGCCATCGGGATCGTCGACATGGGCGAGCATGTCCTGCGTCGCGAGCAGGCCGGCGCGCGCGATCGCGATCATCTGGCGCCCGCGCGCCACGGCGCGGGTGAGCTGCGCCTGCTGCGCGGGCTCGAGCTCGGCGCCCGGGTGACGCAGGTAGGTCGGGAGCTCCGGCGGACGCGCCGCACGTGGCTGGCCGGCTGCTCCACCGGTCATCGCCGGTTCGTCGGGCGCGCCATTTTCCGCCGCCGCCGGCGCACCCGGCTCGGCGCCGAGCTGCGCCGTCGCACCCGCCGTGGCGGCCACGTCGTCCACCCCCGCCGCATCGTCCGGCGCCGCTTCGTCGGCCCCTGTGCCCGCGGCGTCGTCGCCCGCCGATGCGGGGTCGGCCTCCGGCGAAGGCGCCAGGCCCGGCTCGTCGCCGGCAGGCGGGCGGTCCGGCGGGGCCGCATCGCCCGCCGGCGCGTCCGCGCCGTCCTGCAGTGCGTTCAGCACCGCGTTGAGCTCGCCGAGCCCGCGCTGCTGCTCCTGCGTCGCTTCGTCGCCGGGCGGTGGCGCGTCCCCGGGCGGTGGCGCTTCCTGGGCGATCGCGATGGCGGCGGCGGCGCCGAGCAGCAGGACGACGACAGGCATTGGCAGGCCCTTTCGCGGAACACGATCCCGCGCGGCATGGACCGGGCGGGCGACGCGATCAACCCGTTGCCGGCCGGGGCGGCCGCGATGGGCGATGGCGATCGGCGCCCGTTTCGCCCGCTTCGTCGGGTTCGACCTGTGCGTTCAGACCAGCATGCTGCGCGCCGCCTCGAGCCGGGCCGCCTCGTCCTCCGGCCGCGGTGGCACCGCGAGCCCGCGCTGAACGGCGGGGCGGGCGGCGATGGCGCCAAGCCAGCGCGCGAGGTGGTCGAGCCCGTCGATGCTGACGCCCGGCCATTCGTGGGTGCGCGCCCAGCAAAAGCTGGCGATGTCGGCGATCGAATAGTCCCCGGCCAGATATTCATGGTCGGCAAGGCGCGTGTTCAGCACTTCGAGCAGCCGGCGGCTCTCGCGCCGGTAGCGATCGATCGCCGAGGGCAGGTGCTCCGGGAAATAGCGGGTGAAGACATTGGCCTGGCCCATCATCGGGCCGAGCCCGCCCATCTGGAACATCAGCCACTGGATGACGCGGCTGCGGCCGTCGCGGTCGGCGGGAATCAGCTTGCCCGCTTGCTCGGCGAGGTAGAGCATGATCGCGCCGCTCTCGAACACCGGAAAGTCGCCATTGCCTCGGTCGACGATCGCGGGAATGCGGCCATTGGGGTTGATCCGGGTGAACCAGGGCTCCTTCTGCGCGCCGCTGGCGAGGTCGATCGCGCGGACCTTGTAGGCAAGGCCGAGCTCCTCGAGCGTGATCGAGACCTTGTAGCCGTTCGGCGTGGGCGCGGTGTAGAGATCGATCACGGCGGGCCTCCTTCGCGGACGGTTGCAAGGTAGACCCTGCCGCGCGCGTTTCAACCGCGCCAGGCCCGCCCACGGCCGGTCAGCCGATCGTCAGCTCGCCGCCGAAATTGAGGCCGAGGCGCCCCTCGCGGATCCAGCGCACGAAGGCGTGGATTGGGCTGCAGCCGCTGAAGCGGATGATGACGCTCTCGCCGAGCCGGGGCTCAAGGTCGCTGGCCACCATCGCGCCGCGGCTGGAGATGTTGACGACCTCGACGACATGGACGCCGCCGCGAAAGAACAGCGTCGCGCAGTCGATCAGCCCTTCCTGTCGCGGCTCCTGCCGCTGGTCGATCGTGCGCGCCTCGTAGCGCGTGACCATGTTGTCCGAAAGCCGCGCCATGGCTGGTGTCCCTTTCCGAAGCGACCCGCTATGCCACACAAGGCTTACCGAAAGGTTGGCGTCGTTACGCGCTCGTTCCGGGCTTCAGGAAGCGCGCAGCTCGGGCCGGGCGGTCGGCGCGTGGCTGCAGCGATAGGCGTTGAGCAGGGCGCGATAGAGATCGGCGAGACGGCGATGGGCCTCGCCCGCCTCGGCGCTGGCGGCGCTTGCCGCGCGCATCCGCTCGATCTGCTCGCGGTGCAGGTAATAGTTGACGTCCATCTCGGCTCTCCCTTCCCGACGGGAGCGCAAGGGGCCGGAATAGCCGACCCGAATCCCTTGTATCACGAATCCGCCGAAGCGGCGAATCCGTTCGGCGGCCGGGGCGGGCCTGGTCGCCCCGATGCGGGCGGGCCGAAGGGTGGGGCGGGGAAGGGAAGGTGCGCGGCGGCGCATTGCCTGCGCGGGCGGCCGCAAAGCCGGTGCCGGCGCGAGGGCGGGACCGGAGCCGGCGCCGCAAGGCAATCCCCGAAAAGTAATGGGGCCGGCATCGCTGCCGGCCCCACTTTCCCTCGAGCATCCGGTCCGAAGACCGATGCCGCTCGTCGGGCGGAGCGGAACGCGTCGACCACCTTGCGGTATCGACCGCCTTCCTCTCGGGTATCCCGTCTCCGGCATCGCTGCCGGGGCGAGTCCCCAGCGGAGATCGCGCTCCCCTTCCGGTTCGCTCGATTTCCGTTGCAGGTCGCCATCCGAAGATGTCGAACCTGCCGGGCCTTGCGTCGGAAGGTCGGCTCGGCCCGAAGGTCGCGCGCGTTTCCGTCCGCTTGCCCTTTCCATCGCTTCGATGAAAATTCCCCTTGCGGTTCCTCTTCATCTCTGCTTTGGCCGCCGCCGAAATGGGCTTTCCGTTTCCGGAAGGTCCATTTCCGTCGCCGGACCTCCTTCATGACTCGCCTCGCCGAGTCGCACCAAGCGAAATCAAGCCCGCGCACCCTGTGGATAGCGGGGATATCGTGGATAAGCTCCGGCCGGATCACCCTCGATTCGCCGCTTCCCCTCGAAGGGACGCGGGGGGCCGTGGAGCGCTCGCGACGCGAAGCCGCGCCCGGGCGCGCGAGGTGGCGGGGACCGAGGCCCACTCCCTTGAGCGAGCGGGAAATCCCGCCGCATGTCGAGACAGGCTAGTCGCGCCGCGCCGCCCAGCTGCCGTCGGCGATGCTGGTCGCGGCGGCGTGGAGGCGATGGCCGTAGCGCTCTCGATAGCGGCCGTGCCACATCGTCGCGTCGACGACGAAGGCGAGGATGAACAGCACGAACGCGGTCTTGAAGAAGGTCGCCATGCCTGTTCTCCTTCATGGCGCATGGGCGGATGATAGCAGGCGCTGGTTGCCAAGCCGCTAATGCCGCGTGGCCGGCGCGCCGGTCCGCACCGGCGCCGAAACGAAAAGGATTCCAGTTACTTGTGGAACATGGACGGCGCTTGCTCGTTTTCCCGCCGTCTGCCGATTCCGGCATGTCGAGTGAGAGGATCGCCCCGATGAACAACGATCAGGACCGTCGCCAGCAGCAAGGCGGCCAGCAGGACCAGCAGCGCCAGCAGCAGCAGCAGGAGCAGCGCGAACAGCGCGATCGCCAGCAGCAGCAGCAGGGCGGGCAGGGCCAGGACCGGCAGCGCGAGCAACGCTGAGGCGAAACGCCGCAAAGGCGAGCAAAGGCGAAGGGCCGTCCGCCAGGCGGGCGGCCCTTGTCGCATCGCGCCGGCCTCGCGCCGGGGACGGCGCGGCGCCGTCGAACCGCTCGCACGGGGCCGGGGGGCGCCATCGTCAACGTTAATCCGCCGCTCACCGCTCGCGCGCTACATTGTCGCCCGGCGTCCAACACCCTATCTTGGGCGCGGAAGGGACGCGCAAATGGACGAGAATCGCAATCCGCAGGGCGGCAAGGAACCCGGCGGCAACTGGATGAAGAGCCTGCTCATCTGGGCCGGCATCATCATGGCGCTGGTGCTGTTCGTGCAGTTGATCGGCGGCACCGCGGCGCCGACGCGCGATTCGATTCCCTATTCCGAATTCCTGAACAAGGTCGAGGACGGCTCGGTCCGCCAGGTCGTGATCGGCAAGAGCGCGATTTCCGGCCGGCTCACCGACAACAGCACCTTCCGCACCAACGCGCCCGCCCAGGATCCGCAGCTGATCCAGCGGCTGCGCGAGCGCGGCGTTTCCTTCGAGGTGCAGCCGGAGCAGCAGACCAGCCTGTGGATGTATGTGCTCGTGCAGGCGCTGCCCTTCGTGCTCATTCTCGGCATCGCCTTCTTCGTGATGCGCCAGATGCAGAAGAATGCCGGCTCCGGCGCGATGGGTTTCGGCCGCTCCAAGGCGCGGCTGCTCACCGAAAAGCACGGCCGCGTCACCTTCGACGATGTCGCCGGCATCGACGAGGCGCGCGAGGAGCTGCAGGAAATCGTCGAGTTCCTGAAGGATCCGACCAAGTTCGCGCGACTCGGCGGCAAGATTCCGAAGGGCGCGCTGCTCGTCGGCCCGCCCGGCACCGGCAAGACGCTGCTCGCCCGCGCCATCGCCGGCGAGGCGAACGTGCCCTTCTTCACCATCTCCGGCTCCGACTTCGTCGAGATGTTCGTCGGCGTCGGCGCGAGCCGCGTGCGCGACATGTTCGAGCAGGCCAAGAAGAACGCGCCGTGCATCGTCTTCATCGACGAGATCGACGCGGTCGGCCGCCATCGCGGCGCCGGGCTCGGCAATGGCAATGACGAGCGCGAGCAGACGCTGAACCAGCTCCTCGTCGAGATGGATGGCTTCGAGGCGAACGAGGGCATCATCATCATCGCCGCGACCAACCGGCCCGACGTGCTCGATCCGGCGCTGCTGCGCCCCGGCCGCTTCGACCGCCAGGTCGTCGTGCCGCGGCCCGACATCGACGGCCGGGAGAAGATCCTCCAGGTCCACATGAAGAAGGTGCCGCTCGCGCCCGATGTCGACGCGCGGGTGATCGCGCGCGGCACGCCCGGCTTTTCCGGCGCCGATCTCGCCAATCTCGTCAACGAGGCTGCGCTGCTCGCCGCGCGGATGGGCAAGCGGCTCGTCGCGATGAAGGAGTTCGAGCTCGCGAAGGACAAGGTCATGATGGGTGCCGAGCGCAAGTCCATGGTGATGACCGAGGACGAGAAGAAGGCGACCGCCTATCACGAGGCCGGGCACGCGCTCGTCTCGCTGCACGTCGATGGCTGCGATCCGCTGCACAAGGTGACGATCATTCCGCGCGGCCGCGCGCTCGGCGTCACCTGGAACCTGCCCGAGCGCGACCGCTATTCGATGAGCATGAAGCAGATGAAGGCGCGGCTTGCGCTCTGCTTCGGCGGCCGCATCGCCGAGCAGCTCATCTACGGCGCGGAGGCGCTCAACACCGGCGCCGCCAACGACATCCAGCAGGCGACCGAGATGGCCCGCGCGATGGTGATGGAATATGGCATGAGCGAGAAGCTTGGCTGGCTGCGCTATCGCGACAACCAGGAGGAAGTCTTTCTCGGCCACAGCGTCGCCCGCTCCCAGAGCGTCTCGGAGGAAACGGCGCGGCTGATCGATGCCGAGGTTCGCCGGCTGATCGAGGAGGCGGAGGCGACCGCGCGCAAGGTGCTGACGGAGAATCTCGACGAGCTGCACCGGCTCGCCGGCGCGCTGCTCGAATATGAGACGCTGAACGGCGAGGAGGCGAAGCGCGCGATCCGCGGCGAGGATATCGGTCGCGAGGATCCGTCCGCGCGTCGCCCCGTTCAGCCCGCCACCGGCGCGTCGATCCCGAAGACGCGGCGCGCGCCGCGCGGCGGCATCGGCGGGCCGGCCGCGCAGGGCGCCTGACGCCCCGCCGCACGCGGCCACACCCTCCAGCCGGCCTGCCGTCGCTCCCCGCTTGCGGCGGGGAGGCTTTCGGGCACGCGCCTAGTGCAGGCCGCCGAGCGCGACGATCAGCAGGAAAAACAGGATCAGCGCGATCAGCGCGAAGACCAGCACCGCGCCGGTCCGCCACAAGGCGCTGAAGCGCGACAGCCCATAGGCGCCGCGCAGCTGGCGGTAGATGTGGACCGGCGGGAGGAAAATCACCGCGAGCCAGATCGCGGCCTGGCCGAGCCCGATCATCCGCAGCAGGCTGAGCGTCACCAGGCCCAGGCTCATGAACGCCAGCGAATAGGTGACGAAGACGGTGTGATCGTAGGCCTTGAAGCGCCAGTAGCGTCGGCGGTGCAGGAACAAGAGCCACATGAACGGCACCGAGATCGGGATCAGCGCCCAGGAGAATTTGTAGGCATTGGTCTGGAGCTTGTAGGCGAGAAGCCGCGGGTTCTCCTTCGCGTGCCGCCACGCCGCGTTGATCAGCTCGATGTCGCTGACCTGCTCCTCCTCGGCGGCCGCGGCCGGCTCGCCCGCGACAGCGTTCCCGCCCCCGGTCGCGCCGTCTGCGCCGGTGAGGCTCATCGTGCGGCGGAAGATGCGCTCCTGAAGCTGCATGTCCGCCTGAATCTCGCGGATGTGGCGGTCGGCGGTGGTCGTGTCCTTGCCCTCGCGGATCCGTTCCAGCCGTCGCTGCTGCCATTCCGCGAGTTCGCGGCGACTCTCCGTCCGCGCGGCCTGGAAATCGTGCTCGGCCTGCGCGCGCACCTGGGCCGGCGTCAGCTCGACGAAACTGGTGTTGCCGGTCTCGAACGGTCCGCCAAGGAAGGAGAAGACGGCGAACATCATGAACACGGAGAACAGGAAGATCGCGATCGGCGAGACGAAGCGCGCGCGCTCGCCTGCGACGTAGCGTCGTGTCAGCTCGCCCGGCCGCCAGGCGAGCAGCGGCAGCGTCCGCCAGATCTTGCCCTCGAAATGAAGCACGCCATGAGCGAGGTCGTGCCAGAAGGCGGCGAGCGTGCGATGGATGCGCGCGGCCTGGCCGCACTGGCTGCAATAGGGCCCGTCGAGCCGGGCGCCGCAATTGAGGCAGGCGCCCTCGGCCGCGTCATGGGCTTCGCCCGCCTTCGGCTCGACGGCGCGCGCGAGCATCGCGCCGCTGACCGCCTCGCCAATGCCTTCGATCCCGCTCATCGCCGCCCTTATTGGCGAAAGCGGGGCGTCGCGTCGAGGGTGGTTCGCGCCGGCGGGCGCGCCGTGCTAACCGGCGGCGATGATCCTGACCGGCCTTCTCGGCGGCTCGTTCAATCCGGCGCATGTCGGCCACCGCCGCATCAGCCTGGCGGCGCTGCGCCTGCTCGATCTCGACGAGGTCTGGTGGCTGGTCTCGCCCGGCAACCCGCTGAAGCCCCGCGCCGGCATGGCGCCGCTCGAGGCGCGCTTCGCCTCCGCCCGCTGGATGGCGCGGCGGAGCCCGATCCGGGTCACCGCGATCGAGGACCAGCTCGGCACGCGCTACACGGTCGACACGATCGCGGCGCTGATCCGCCGCTTCCCGCATCGGCGCTTCATCTGGCTGATGGGCGCCGACAATCTCGGCCAGTTCCACCGCTGGCGCGACTGGCGGAGGATCGCCGCGCTGGTCCCGATTGCCGTGGTTCGCCGTCCGGGTTATGATGCGCGCGCCGTGGCGGCGCCCGCCATGGCCTGGCTGCGGCGCTTCGTCCGTCCCGCGGCCGGCGCGAAGGACTGGACGGAATGGAGATTGCCGTCGCTCGTGCTGCTTGACGTGCCGCCCGATCCGACCTCCGCCACCGCCCTTCGCGCCGCCGATCCCGATTGGCATGAAAAGGTCATCGACAGCCGACATCCCCGGGCCGCGCGCGATGGCGTGACGCGGCGGCTCTTGCGACAAAGGAGGCAGTTTGCCCGCAAACGCACCCGCTCCCGATCCTGACGGAGCCCAAAAGGTCGAAGCCCTGCACGGGCTCGTCCTTCGTTCCCTCGACGACGACAAGGCGATCGACGTCGTTTCGATCCCGCTCATCGGGAAGTCCAACATCGCCGACCATATGGTGATCGCCAGCGGTCGCTCGACCCGCCAGGTCGCCGCGATGGCCCAGAAGCTCACCGAGCGCATCAAGCGCGAACTCGGCCGCAACGTGCGCGTCGAGGGGCTGCCGGCGGCCGACTGGGTGCTGATCGACGCGGACGACGTCATCGTCCACCTGTTCCGCCCGGAGGTCCGCACCTTCTACAATCTCGAGCGGATGTGGGCTTTCGACAGCGGTGACGAGCGGCCGGCGGCGGCCGCCGCGCACTAGTTGAAGCTCCACATCGTCGCGCGCGGCCGCATCGGCCGGGGCCCGGAGGCGGAGCTGGTCGCCCGTTACCTGAAGCGCATCGCCTGGCCGGTCCGGGTCAGCGAACTGCCCGATGCGGGCGGGCGGGCGCCGCCGCCGGTCGAGCCGGCCGTCACGATCCTGCTCGACGAACGGGGCGAACCGCTCGGATCCGTCGACCTGGCGGGCCGGCTCCAGCGATGGCGCGACGAAGGCCGGCGCGAGGCGCGGTTCCTGATCGGCGCGGCCGACGGCTTCGACGATGCCGCGCGCTCCGGCGCCGACCTGCTGCTCGCCTTCGGCCGGGCGACATGGCCCCATCTGCTGGCGCGCGCGATGCTTGCCGAACAGCTCTATCGCGCGACCTCGATCCTTGCGAACCACCCCTATCATCGCGAAGGATAGGGCGATGCGCCTGATCCTCACCGGGCTCGCCGCTCTTCTCGTCGCCGGCGCGGGGGCGATGGCCTCGGTCGCGCCGGCGGACTTCGCGGCGGCGCGGCGCGAGGCGGCGGCGGCCGAGGCGCGTTACCGGGCGCTC
>JBDZVR010000033.1:0-29455 GCA_040255785.1 Sphingomonadales bacterium | reverse complement strand
GCCGCGCCAGCCGCGGCGGGAGCCGGCGCCGGCCACGCCGCCGCGCGAGGCGGCGACCGCGCCCGCGCAAGCCGCGCTCCCGATCGTGCCGATGACCTTCGATCTCGCGCCGGGGGAGCGGCGGCGGCCCGATCATGCCGCGCCGTCCCCGCCGGTCTACGGGCCGGCCGACACCCGGCGCGCCGCGGCCGGGGATTCGGAGCAGGTCGGGACCGCGCCGAACGGCGAGCCGCTCTTCGCGGCGCGATGGTATCAGGAGCCGGGCGACGAAATGCTCGCGGCCTATCTGTCCACCGCGCGCGGGCCCGGCTGGGGGCTCATCGCCTGTCGCACGGCGCCGGACTTCCGCGTCGAGGATTGCGTGCCGATCGCCGAATATCCCGAAGGCTCGAACATCGCCCGCTCGGTCCTCGCCGCCGCCTGGGAATTCCGCGTCCGCCCGCCCCGGCGCGGCGGCCGGTCGCTGGTCGGCGCCTGGGTGCGGATCAGGATCGACTACGACATCGGCTCGGGCCGCCGGTAAGCGGGCGGGCCGATGCGCGCTGGCCGGGTCGAGGCGCCCGCAGTTCCCCTCCCCGCGAGGGGCGGGGGCGTCATCAAGGTCTCAAACGAACAGCAGCCCGATCCACCGCGCGACGAGGGCGGGACGCCCCTCGCCCTCGATCTCGACCGTCGCTTCGTGGGTGCACTGCCATTCGCCGGGGCGCCTTTCGTCGAGCGCGAGCAGGCGGAAGCGGCCGCGAACGCGCCTGCCCGAGCGGACGGGGGCGAGGAAGCGGATCCTCTCGAAGCCGTAATTCACCGCCATCCGCGTCGTCGGCGGCACGAGCATCACATCCGCCGCCATGCGGCTGAGCAGCGACAGCGTGAGGAAGCCGTGAGCGATGGTGCCGCCGAAGGGCGTCGCCGCGGCGGCCGCGGGATCGACATGGATGAACTGGCGGTCCCCGGTGACGTCGGCGAAGCCGTCGATCCGCGCCTGGTCGACCAGGATCCAGTCCGACGCGCCGATTTCCTCGCCGATGCTCGCTTTGATTTCCTCGATGCTCGCGACCGGCATTGAGCGTCCTCCGATTTGCGCCTATCCGCGCCCGGAATAGGGCCGCGCGACGGCACCGAACAAGCCTCTGGGAGACGACGATGGCGGACGCCACGGCAACCGCGCGACGGGATTTGCGGCGCCTGCACCGCGCCAGTGAGCCGGACGTGCTGCGGCCGCTGCTTGAGGCCGCCGCGCTCGATCCAGAGTCGCGCCGCCGCGTCGTGGCGCGCTCGCGCATGCTGCTCGCCGATCTGCGCGCGGCGCAGTCGAGGGGCTGGGTCAACCAGTTCCTGCAGGAATATCGGCTGAACACGTCCGAAGGCATCGCCCTGCTCTCGCTCGCCGAGGCGTTCCTGCGCGTGCCCGACCCGGAAACCGCCGACAGCCTGATCGCCGACAAGCTGGGCGAGGGCGACTGGCGCGCCCACAAGGGCAGGTCCAACTCCGCCCTCGTCAACTCGGCGACCTGGGGGCTGGTCATCGGCCGCGCGCTCACCAGCGAGAGCGAGCAGGCGAGCGTGCTCCGCCGGCTCATCGCGCGCACCGGCGAGCCGTTCGTTCGCCAGGGGGTCGGCGCGGCGATGCGGATGATGGGCGAGATTTTCGTGATGGGCCGCACCATCGACGAGGCAACCGGGCGGATGCGCAGGCCCGAGCATCGCGGCTTCACCGCGAGCTTCGACATGCTCGGCGAGGCGGCGCGCACCTTCCCCGACGCGGAGCGCTATTTCCAGGCCTATGAGCGCGCGATCCGCGCGGTCGGCGCGGTCGCGGCCGAGGGCCATTCGATCTCGGTCAAGCTGTCGGCCCTCCACCCGCGCTACGAGGTTGCGCAATATGATCGCTGCGTGCCGGACCTCATCGACAAGGTCGCCGCGCTCGCCGAGCTCGCCGCGCGGCACGACATCGCGATGACGATCGACGCCGAGGAGACCGAGCGGCTCGAAATGAGCCTCGACATCATCGAGGCGGTTGCCGGCCTGCCGTCGCTGAAGGGCTGGGACGGCCTCGGCATGGCGATCCAGGCCTATGGCAAGCGGGCGCGGCCGACCGTCGCCTGGGCCGACGCGATCGGCGCGAGGACGGGCCGGCGGATCGCGGCGCGGCTCGTCAAGGGCGCCTATTGGGACACCGAGATCAAGCGCACCCAGGAGCAGGGCCTCAGCGACTATCCGCTGTTCACCCGCAAGGCCGCGACCGACGTCTCCTACCTCGCCTGCGCCCGGGACATGCTCGCGGCGAAGCATATCCATCCGGCCTTCGCCACGCACAACGCGCTCACCGTCGCGACCGTGCTCGAATGGGCGGGCGAGCGCCGCGACTTCGAGTTCCAGCGGCTGCACGGCATGGGCGACGGGCTCTATGAGAAGCTGGTCCGCGACGAGGGCTATCACTGCCGCATCTATGCGCCGGTCGGCGGCCATCGCGACCTGCTCGCCTACCTGGTCCGGCGCTTGCTCGAGAATGGCGCCAATTCGAGCTTCGTCCACCAGCTCGCCGACGAGTCGCTCACCGACGAGCAGCTCCTCGCCGATCCGGTCGCCCGGATCGCGGCGGTCGGCGGCGCCCCGCATCCATCGATCCCGCTGCCCAGGGACCTGTTCGGCGCGGTCCGCGCCAACAGCGAGGGCCTCGATCTCAACGACAGGGCCGAGCTGCGGCGGATCGCGGGCGTCGTCGCGCAGGCGCTGACCTTCGACCGCCCCGCGAGCGCGCTCGCGACCAGCGAGGCGGCGGCGGCGAGCGCCGCGGTATCGAGGGCGCTCGCCGGCTTTCCCGCCTGGTCGGCGCGCGATGTCGAGGCGCGCGCGGCCTGCCTCGACCGGCTCGCCGACGCGCTCGAGCGCGAGCGCGACATGCTGATGCGGATCTGCGTGCAGGAGGCGAGGAAGACGATTCCCGACGCGCTCGCCGAGGTGCGCGAGGCGGCGGACTTCTGCCGCTATTACGCCAACCAGGCACGCGCGCGGCTCGTGCCGCAGGAGCTGCCCGGGCCGACCGGCGAGCGCAACGTGCTGCGCATGGAAGGGCGCGGCGTGTTCGTGTGCATCGCGCCGTGGAACTTCCCGCTCGCCATCTTCCTCGGGCAGGTCGCGGCCGCGCTGGTCGCGGGCAACAGCGTCGTCGCGAAGCCCGCCCCGCAGACGCCCGAGGTCGCCGCCTATGCGGTCGGGCTCGCCCATGGCGTCGGCATCCCGGAGGATGCGCTCGTGCTCGCCGCCGGCGGACCGGAAATGGGCCAGGCGCTGGTCGAGGACCGGCGGATCGCCGGCGTCGCCTTCACTGGCTCCACCGCTACCGCCAGGCGCATCGCGCGCACCCTCGTTGCGGCGGACGATCGGCCGATCATCCCGCTGATCGCCGAGACCGGCGGGATCAACGCGATGATCGTCGATTCCACCGCGCTGCCCGAGCAGGTGGTGCAGGACGTCATCACCTCCTCGTTCCGTTCCGCGGGCCAGCGCTGCTCGGCGCTGCGCGTGCTCGTGCTGCAGGAGGAGATCGCGGAGCGGACGCTCGAAATGCTCAAGGGCGCGATGGACGCGCTCGTCGTCGGCGATCCCGCCAGCCCGGCGACCGACGTCGGGCCGGTGATCGACCGCGCCGCCCATGACAAGCTGATGGGCTATCGCGAGACGATGCGCGCGCGCTGGCTGCACACGATTCCCGCGCCCGAAGGGGAGGGGTTCTTCGTCCCGCCGACCCTGATCGGGGTCGAGCGGATCGAGGAGGTGACGCGCGAATGGTTCGGGCCGCTGCTCCACGTCACGACCTGGCCGGCGGGCCAGCTCGTCGAGACGGTGCGGCGGGTGAACGCGTCCGGCTTCGGCCTCACCATGGGCCTGCACAGCCGCATCGCCCGCGCGGCCGAGGCGCTGGAGGCGCACGCCCGTGCCGGCAATCTCTACGTCAACCGCTCGATGATCGGCGCGATCGTCGGCAGCCAGCCCTTCGGCGGCGAGGGCCTTTCGGGAACCGGGCCCAAGGCCGGCGGGCCGCATTACCTGCCGCGCTTCTGCGCCGAGCGGGTGACGAGCACCGACACGACCAGCGCCGGCGGCAATGCGACGCTGCTCAGCCTGGAGGACGTGGGCTTCTAGAAATCGCCCCTCAACTCGGCGATCTCGTCATCGCGGCCGGTCATCTCCCAGCGAATCAGCGAGATGGGTATGGACCCGGCGGCACGGAACTCGTCGTGGAAGCGTTGTAAATCGAAATCCGACCCGAGTTGCAAGGACCGCTCTGCGAGCAACCGCTCAAGCTCCACCTTGCCGATATAATAGCCGATGCCGTAGCCGGGCTGGCGCAGATAAAGCTCGATGTCGAACTGCGCGATGGCGTCGCCCTCATGCATCCAGCGCGGCGTCCGCCTGATAAGCGACCGGTTTGCCTCCGCCCAGGTCCACTCATTGGCGTGCATTCGCAGCTCCGGGAGGAGGCGCGCGGCCCGCTTGGCGCCGAGTATATAGTCGATCTCGCGGGTGCGAGGCCTGTCGTCGAGCAGCCCGGCCTGGAGGATCATCTCCTCGAGATAGAAGGCCCATCCTTCAACGCGCGGGCCGTCAACGAAGAAGAGACGCTTCTGGCCGCGGATCGGACGCGTGTCCCGGCTGGCCTGGAGATGATCGAAGGCATGGCCCGGCAGGTTGTGGGCTCGCAGCGGCAGGCCGTCGCGGAACTCGGTCTGGAAGAAGAAGTGGACATTCTCCGGATCGTCGAACAAGCCGGGCCGGCTCGGGTCGCGTTCGGCGGGAAGAATATAGGGGCCTTCCTCCGGATCGTGCTGGACATAAGGGGGGATGCTCACCCAGCCGTTCCGGAGGAAGCTCAGAAGGTCGTTGTCCTCGCGCGCCCGCTTCGCGTCGAATTCGGCGCGGGTGCGGACCATGGGCAATTCGGGCAGGCCCCGATTACGATGTTCCGCGATGCGCAGGAAAGCGATCATGCGCTGATATTCGCGCTCGCCAATCGTCTCGATCTCCTCGGCCGTGTAGGGCAGGAGGAGCACGTGGCGCAGATACCAGTCGTAATTCTCACGGCCGACGCCGCCATGGGCCGGCAAACCGGCCTCGATACTCTCGAGCCAGGCGAGAAAATCCGCCGCGGCGTCGCGAGCGGCCAGGGCGGGCGCAACAAGTTCGCGATGGTGGGCGCGGGCGTCCTCGGCGAGCCGGGCGAACACGTTCACCTCGATCCTCTTCTGCACGATCGCCAATCGGGCGAGGTCGCCTCGGGGATCGGTAAGGTTCGCGCGAGCCTGGCGAAGCGCCTCGGGGACCGCCTCGAGACTGGCCCTGAGTGCCCGAACCTGCTCGGCTGAGGCAGGCAAGGCCGGGATGCTGAAGGCGCCGTGCATCTTGGGGCCGAAGCCAAGATTGGTCGTGCTGTAGAAAGCGGGGTCGCGCTTCCACGGCTGAACTACGCGGTGCTGGAATTCCATCCCGCGCATCTCCGCCAGCACGAGCATGTAGTCGACGCGCAGCGGAACCGGCCACGCGCTGTCGTCGATCGCCCGCAGCCGCTCCATGAAACGCTGGAGACCGGCATATTGCGCGCTCATTGCGGCGGGCGAGTAATCGGGAACGCCTTCGCGCATCGGCGGCGGCACGAAGGCGCGGAACTCGCGGTAGATGGAAACCAGTTCCTGATAGCCTGCCGGCAACGATTCCGAAGCGGCGGCGGCGCGGTTGTCGGCCAATGCTTGAGCCGCGGCGGGCATGCCGGCAGCGATTGCGAGCAGGGAGGCCGCCGTCGCAGCCACGAGGTTCCTGACTATGATCTTCCCTCCGATTTGCGTCTCACAGCCGATTGAAGAAGCGGCTCAGCCGCTTCATCGCTTCAGCCACCCGGGCCTCGGATTCGGAGCCGAAGCAGATGCGCAAATGTCCCTCGCCGGCCGGGCCGTAGAACGCTCCGGATTCGGTGACGACGTGCGCCTCCTCGAGAATGGCAGAGGCAAGTTCCTCCGAGCCGTGGCCCGTCCCGCGGATGTCGGGGAAAGCGTAGATCGTGCCCTCCGGCAGGGCGCAGGTCACGCCCGGCATCTGGTTGAGCGCCTGCACGACGAGGTCGCGCTTGCGGCGGTCGGCCTCGACCATCTCGCGCATCGGTTCCTGGGGACCGGTCACCGCGGCCCGCGCGCCCTCCTGAACGAAGACGTTCACATGGGTGACGTCAGTCATGATGATACGAAGGATCGCCGGGATCAGCTTCGCGTCGGCGGCCAGGTAGCCGATGCGCCAGCCGTCCATCGAATAGGCCTTCGTGAAGGCAAAGCAGGTGATGGTCCGCTCGCGCATCCCCGGCAGGCTGGCGATGCTGATATGCTCGGCCTGGTCGTAGGTGATATATTCGTAGACCTCGTCGGAGAGAACGAGCAGGTCATGGGCGACGGCGAGGTCGGCGAGGTCCTGCAGTTCCTTGCGGGTATAGACCCGGCCGGTCGGGTTGGCCGGATTGACCAGGGCGATCATTCGCGTGCGCGGCGTGATGCGCGCGGCGATCGCTTCCTTGTCTATGGCGAAGTTGCGTGAAGCGTCCAGTTGCGCGGTGACGACCCGGCCGCCGGCCATCTCCACCTTGCCGACATGCTGGGGATAATAAGGCTCGAGCAGGATCACCTCGTCGCCCGGGTCGATCGCGGCCATGACGGCGGCGAACGAGCCGTGGGTGAGGCCGTTCGTGACGAGGATCTCGTCAACCCCGTAGTCGAGGCCGTTGAAGTCGCGCAGCTTTGTCGCCAGCGCCTCCCGGAGGCCGAGCGTCCCCCGAAAGTCGCCATAATGCACTATGCCGGCGTCCAGTGCCTGCTTGACCGCTTCCTTGATGTGTCCTGGCGTGTCGGCATGCGGGCGACCGAATTCGAGATGGATGAGATCAAGTCCCTCCCTCTCGAGCCGCGCGGCCTTCTCGTACATGCCGAAGCTCTTCTTCGAGGCCTGGGAGAGCCGTCGGGCAGGCCATTTCATCATCGGCCTCCTCAGTCGCGCTGAAGCTCGGACAGAGGGGTGTGCGCCCAGAAGCGCGACACCTCGTCGTCATACCCCGTGAGGTCATAGCGCAGGAGCGACACAGGCAGACGGCCGGTGTTCAGCAGATAGTCATGGAACTCGCGCAGCGAGAAGCTGTCGCCGAGCTGCCGCTTGCGATCGACCAGCAGTCGCTGGAGCTGCATCATGCCGATCGTGTAGGTCATCCCGTAGCCCGGCGGGCGGCGAATGTAGATACCAGCATCGACGCGGGCGACATTGTCGTCGAGATAAGGGGTCCATTCCTTCCAGAACTCCATCACCTGCTCGACGCTCATTTCGTTGCGCTGCATGCGCACGTCGCCAATCGTGCGGGCGGCGCGGAAGAGCCCGAAGATATAGATGAGCTCGCGCGTGCGGGGCCGCTCGTCGAACAGGCCGAGCTGGAGCGATGTCTCCTCGAGGTAGAAGCCCCAGCCCTCCGTGCGCCCGCTGTCCGAGATGTGGGCGCGGATCGGATGCTGTACCCGGCGAGCCGCATGGCCGTCGAAGCGATGGCCCGGGAAGGTGGCATGGAGATGGTCCGGCGAGGCGTCGCGGAACTGGACCTGCTCCCAGAACATCGGCCCGCCGTCCCGGACGATCCAGGGCGCGTTGTAGCCCATCTCCTGATAGGTTCCGGGCATGTAGTCCGGGATCGTGAGGATCTCCTCCTCCGCGAGCCACCGGCGTATCATGGCGTCGGTGCCCGCCAGCTGGGCCTCATATTCCTCGGCCGAGCGCGCCAGTTCGAGTTCGGGAAGCTCGCGGTTGCGGTGGCGCTCGGTCGTGTAGAAGGCCCAATGCCGCTCCAGCTCGCGCTGGGCGAGGGTGACGATATCGTCCGAATCGTAGGGCATGAGCCGGACATTGGTGAGGAACCAGTCATAGGCGGCGCGGCCGACGCCGGCCTGGGCGGTCATGCTCGGGCGGTTGGCGGCAAGCCAGTCGCGAAATTCGATGATCGCCTGCTCGGCGGCTTGGATGTCGGCGACGAGATCCGGCTGCTGCTGCTCGGCGCGGCCCCGAAGGTCGGCGAACCAGCCGATCAGGCCGGCCGGCTCCACGGCCCGATAGGGCATGCCGTGGCCCACGCCGTCGCCGTTTGAGAGATTGTGCAGCGCCAGATCGGCATAATCGCCAGCAACCGAATCGAGATTGATCCGCGCCTGCGCGAGCTTGGCGGGGATGCTGAGCAGCTGTGCCCGGAATGTGGCGAGGGCCTCGCCATCGAGCGGAAGCTCGGTGTAGGCGAGACGCTGGATCTCGTCGACATACATGCCCGGATCGCGTGCCCAGGGCTTGGTGACGTTGAGCGTGAAATCCTCAAGATCCATTTGCGCCCGGACGGCGAGATAGTCGACCTGCTTGTGCCGGTCCCAGCTGGCGACCGCGAAATCCGGAAGGCGTGCCTGGAACGCCCTGAGCTCGGCGCGGCGTCGATCCATGGCGGCAGGGCTGTAATCGACAAGGCCGTCGGCCGGCCGCGCCGTCCGCCACGCGTGGAACTCCGTGAAGAACGCGACGAATTCGTCATAGCTGCCGGCGCCGTTCGGCGGCCCCGGTCGCTCAGAAGCGGCCTGGACGGTCTGCAGCGGCGAATCGGCAGAGGCGGCGGTTGGTGCGAGCGCTGCGGCGCTCGCCATCAGCCACGCCAGGACTAGCCTCGTTCCCCTTCGCATCGATTCGCTCCTTCCATTCTTTGTTTGGCGCAATCGCTCGCGCCCGCTCGATCCTCTGCGCACTCTAATTCACATGAATATGGACATAGTTTCGTTTCGGTGGCCGGGTCAATCCGCAATTGCGCCGCACCGCCGGCGAGACGGCCGGCCGGAGCCCCGCTCCGCCACGAATCGCGGGAGTTGCTTGTGGCTTTATCAGAGTGAATTCGGATTTGACCCGGGGCATGAGGTCCGGGTAGCGGGTGGCCGGCGCTGGGCGCAATGCGCAGAGATTGATGAACTTTTCACGCCCACGCGCAAGGCACTTGATTGCGGCGCCCAATTATGCTCAAAATCATGCATATTCTCACTCAAAAATGCACATGCTGCGAAGCTTGGAGGGACCGACGATGAAAATGAGGCGGGGAATGGCGACGAGGACGGGTTTCAAGGGCAGTTCCGCCATCCTTCTTGCGATTCTGGCCGCCGATGCCGGGTTCGCCCAGACCGCGGGCGATTCGGTCGGCCCCGCAACGGCGGAGGAGACGGTGCTTGCGGACAATGCGGGCGACGAATCTATTGTCGTCACAGGGTCTCGCATTCCTCGACCTGACGTCGAATCGAACAGCCCGGTGAACGTGATCGGCGAGGAGGAGATTCAGCTTAGCGCCACGAACGAAACCGAGCAGCTGCTGAATTCCATGCCGCAATTCGTCGCGGGCTTCGGATCGCAGTCGAACAATCCGGGCAACGGCACGGCGACGGTCAACCTGCGCAATCTCGGCACGGTCCGAACTCTCGTCCTGATGAACGGCCGCCGCATCGTCGGGTCCGGTGAGGACGGCGTTGTCGACATAAACATGATCCCGCCTGCGTTGATCAGCCGTGTCGACATCGTCACCGGTGGCGCGTCGGCTGTCTACGGTTCGGACGCCATGGCCGGGGTGGTCAACTTCATCATGAAGGATGATTTCGAGGGCCTGGAGGTCGGCGGCTCGGCCGGCATTTCGAGCCGTGGCGACAGCGCGCGCTACAATATCGATCTCACCGTCGGCGGCAATTTCGCCGACGGCCGCGGCAATATCGTTTTCTATGCCAACTATTTCGATCGGGCGCAGACCTTCGCGGCCGCCCGCGACCATGCCTCATTGTTCCTGGTGGACGCAGTGCAGGATGGGCGCGGCGTGCTGGTCCCCGGCGGGAATGCAGTAACCCCGCAGGGCACGATCTTCTCGCCCTCGCTGGTCGGGCTGACCGATCCGTTCGGCAACGTCATCGGGCCGCAGGGCATCTTCTTCGCGGAAGAGGGCTGGCGCGCCTACACGACCAGCGACGGCTATAACGACCGTCCGACCAGCAATCTCCAGCTGCCGATGCAGCGCATTCAGGCGGCTGTGCTCGGTCACTACAACGTGACCGACGACATCGACTTCTTCTGGGAAGGCACCTATGCCCGCACCCGGGTGAACTCCACGCTCGGCGCGCTCCCGATGAGCAGCTCGGGGTTCATTCCCGGCTTCCAGCTCGACCTGCGCAATCCCTATCTCCCGGACACGTTGCGGGACTTCCTGAGCGTCAATCTCGATCCGGACGGTGACAATCTCGTCCCGCTCAATATCAATCGCCGCGTGCTCGAATCGGGCTCGCGCACCAGCGACCAGACCCGAGACTTCTGGCGAGCCGTCGCCGGCCTGCGCGGTGGCCTCACCGATCGGCTGAACTGGGAAGTGTACCTGAACCACGGCGAAAACGACCTCACCGACGAACA
Organism: Sphingomonadales bacterium; assembly: GCA_040255785.1. Classification (GTDB taxonomy): domain Bacteria; phylum Pseudomonadota; class Alphaproteobacteria; order Sphingomonadales; family Sphingomonadaceae; genus Allosphingosinicella. Next base: position 18,976 of record JBDZVR010000033.1, on the reverse strand, counting down.
GGGCGGCGGCGTCCTCATCGATAATTTCGCCGCAATGTTCCTGACCGATCCGAGTGATCCCTACTCCTGCGCCAATGGCGATCCGAAATGCGTGGTCATCAATCCATTCGGCCTCGGCGCACTCACCAAGGAGATGGTTGACTATTACAACGTCGACCTGGTGAACCACACGCGCGTCCGCCAGACGCAGATCGGTGGCACGATCAGCGGCTCGCTCTTCTCGCTGCCGGCCGGCGACGTCGGCATCGCCGTTGGCGTCGAATACCGCAAGGAGTCCGCTCGCTTTCAGCCCGATCAGCTCTACGTGCTGGGCGAGGCGATCTCCCGCTCCGCCGGCCTGCAGCCGACCGGTGGCAGCTACGACGTCGCCGAGGCGTTCGGCGAGCTCTATGTCCCGATTCTGGCTAACCGGCCCGGCTTCGAGTTGCTCGCCTTCGAGGGCGGCATCCGCGTATCCCATTATTCGACGGCCGGCTCGGTCGTGTCGTACAAGATGGGTGGCGAATATTCGCCATTCCGCGGCCTCAAGTTCCGCGGCCTTTATCAGCGGGCGGTGCGGGCGCCAAACATCACCGAACTCTATTCGGGCGCCACGAACACCGCCCCGCTCGCGACGGACTTCTGCAACGCAACGCCGAACCGGACAGCCGCGGAGCGCAGCTTCTGTCTGGAGCTGGGCGTCCCGGCGGCGCTGATCGACGTCTTCCAGCAGGAGAATGTGCAGATTCGCGCCATCACTGGCGGCAATCCTGACCTGTTCGAGGAAACCTCTGATACCTGGTCAGTGGGCGCGGTCGTCCGCCCGGACTTCATTCCGAACCTGCAGATCACCGTCGACTATTACAACATCAAGATCACTGACGCGATCGCGCTGTTCGGTGGCGGTCTGCAGCCGACCATCAACGCCTGCCGGGCAAACCTCTCGCTCTCCAATCCGTTCTGCGTTCCGCTGCAGACCCGCACGCCCGATGGCCAGCTTCAGGACGTGCCGCTGCTCAACCAGAACATCGCCGAGCTCACGGCTTCGGGCATCGACTTTCGGCTGGATTACAGGCACGGAATCGGGCGGTACGGAGAGCTGTCCTACTTCCTCGCCGGCGCCTATCTTTTCGAGAACGAGACGACGAGCAGCCCGGTGCTCAATCCGATCGATTGCGCCGGTTATATCGGCGGCGGAAGCTGCGGCAGCGCCAATCCGCATTGGCGTTTCAGCCAGCGCCTGACCTGGGAGCTCGACGAATACCAGATCTCGCTACGTCACCGCTTCGTTGGCTCGGCGAAGGACGGTCGTATCGCCGCGGCTATCGCGACCGGCTCGCCGCCGCCGCTTCTGGCGGTGCCGAAGACGCCGAACATGCACTATTTCGACCTCAGCGCGAGCGTGCGGGTAAGCGATCGCTTCCGGCTCTACGGCACCGTCGACAACCTCTTCGACCGCGACCCGCCGTTCCAGCTCTACGAGCGGCAGACCTATGACGCCATCGGCCGTCGATTCACCATCGGATTCACGGCGAACTTCTGATGGGATTGATGGACATCCGCCGAATTCTGGCCCGTGCCTTCCTTGTTCCGGCGCTGTTCATCGTAGCCGCCCCCGCCCCGGCGCAGACCCAGAGTCATGCGCCGGCGCGGGGAACGGCGGCGGTGCCCGGCACGAATCTGTCGATCGACGAGCTCTACCAGTTTCGAAGCCTCGTCGGCACGACGCCGGAAGGCTATAGCTGGTCCGCCGACGGACAGCGGCTCCTGTTCCTCTGGAATGAAGAAGGCTACAGCTTTCGGGACGTCTGGTCCTACTCGCCGCAGACGGGGGAGCGGACCCGCCTTACCTTTCTCGGGCGCGACGCCGCGCCCGAGAGCGAGCATCGCGGGATCTCCGAGGCGGTGTTCCTCGACGGGGATCGGATCGCGTTCATCCTCGACGGCAGGCTCCATCTGCGCGATGCCGATGGCACGGTAACGGCGGTCGAGACTGAAAGGAATGCCGTCCGCCGGTTGAGCCTCTCACCCGACGGGCGCACGCTGGCCTTCATCTCGGGACAGCCGGTCGACAGCCGCAACCGCATGACCTTGGGCGGATTGCTCTGGACGCGCGACGTTCTCGCCCGTGACGACGCCGCCGCGCGCCTGCTGGTCGGTTCTGACGACCCGAAGGTCTACGTCTCGAATTATGAATGGGCGAGGGACAGCCGGGCCATCGCGTTCGTTCAGTCGGACGACCGGGCCATGCCCGAGCGCGACATCTATTATTACGCCGATGGCGCGCTTCAAAACAATCGCGTCGTCCGTGCCTTTCCCGGCGACGAGACGACCCGGGCACGCGTCGGTATCGTGGATCTGTCCTCGCGCGCGACCCGGTTCTTCGAGCGCCCCGATCCGAAGCATCATATCTGGGGCTTCGGCCTTTCCCGCGACGGCCGGCGGCTGTTCATCAACAGCTCCGACCTCGAGGTGAAGGTGCACAGCATCTACGTATTCGATGTCGAGACCGGTACCCGAGAAACCTACTACCAGGAACGCGACCCCCGCCATATCCGGCCTGACTGGCAGGTCGGATGGGCGCCGGGGGACCGGGGGCTCATCATCCTCACCGACCGGGACGGCTGGCTCCATCTCTACCATCAAGAGAATGCAGGCAGCGCTCCGCGCCAGGTCACCCGGGGCGAATGGGAGATCGAATCCTTCGAGGTCGACGACGTCAACGCGCAGATCTATTTCGTCGCCAACAAATCATACATTCCCGAGCGACAGCTCTATCGTGTCGCCCTTGCCGGCGGCGAAATCCAGCGGGTGAGCCCCGATACGCCGGGGACACACGTGCCGACCTACTCCCCCGACTTCCGGTACATCGCGAGCTTCTTCACCAACGATACGACGCCGCCCGAATTGTTCGTCATCGATCGGGCGCGTCCCGGCGAAGCCACCCAGGTGACGCGATCGCCGCAGCCTGAATTCTATCGTCAGACCTGGGCCAATATCGGCTATGTCGAGTTTCCCAGCCATGTCGACGGGACGCCGCTCATCGGCCGGCTCAGCCTGCCCGCCAATTATGACCCGAACAAGCGCTACCCGCTGATCGTCGGCTCCGTTTATTCCGACGCCGTGCGCAACCAATGGGGCGGGCGACGCGCCCATCCGACCTGGGGCATCGACCAGTATTTCGTCGCCCAGGGCTATATCGTGCTCAACGTCAACATACGTGGCAGCTGGGGCCAGGGACGCGCGCATACGCACGGCCAGCTTCACAGCTATGGCGAGACCGACATCAACGATCTCGAGAGCGGCGTACGCTACCTGGTCGCCCAGGGCTATGTGGATCCGGATCGAGTGGGCATATGGGGCTCCAGCTATGGCGGCTTGATGACGATCATGTCGCTGGCGAAGAAGCCCGGAGTCTATGCTGCAGGCATCGCGGGCGCGCCGGCGACCAACGTCTGGCACGCTTATCCATCGCAAATGTGGATCATGGGCCCGCCTGACGGTCCTGACATGCCCGGACGCTACGAGGCGCAATCGCCGCTCTATCAGGTCCAGGGTGTCCGCGATCCGTTGATGATCATCCACGGCACGCGCGATCCGGTCGTCCTCTATTCGGATACGGTAGCGCTCACCGAGCGGATGATCGCCAATAACCAGATGTTCGAGCTGGTGACCCTGCCCGGGGCGAACCATGCCTGGGCGAGCGACAATCTCGCGCAGACCCGTTTCGCCTTCAAGAAGATGGTCGAATTCTTCAATCGCCATCTGAGGCCGGGTGAGTGATGCTGCGCGGGCTCCTGCGGCTCATGATGCCAGCCGCGCTGCTCGTGGCCGGCTGCGCCGTCTCCGCGCAGCCGGTGCAGGACCTGGGCGACCAATATTGGGCCTGGCGGGCCCGCACCCAACCGGCCACCGGCGACGACATTCCGCGGATCGCCCGGCCCCGGGGCTGGGTACCGGACTGGTCCCCCGAGGCCATGCAGCAGCGCCAGGCCGACCTTGCCACCTTCGAGAATCAATGGCGGTCGCTCGCCGACGCACCCCGGAACGTAAGCGAGCGGGTTGATTATCGGCTGCTCGGTTCGGCGCTGGCGCGCGTGCGCTGGGAGCTCGACATCGTCGCCGCGTGGCGGCGCCAGCCACAATTCTATGTCGACCAGGCCCTGATCCCCATCTTCGAACTCCTGCTGCCGCCGCCACCGGTCGAGCGGGAGCGCGCCGAAGGCGTGATCCGGCTGCTCGAGCGCATCCCGGCGACCCTGGCCGCGGGGCAGCGCAACCTCGACGACATGCGCGGCCCTTTCGTTGATGTCGCGCTCGCCGGGCTGGACCGGGTCGCCCCGAGCCTTCGAGGGATGGCCACGGGCCTGGAGCCGTTCATGACGGCGGCGCAGGTGCGCCGGACACAAGCTGCACTCGAGCGAGCCGTCGCGGCGTTCGAGGCCTATCGCCGCTTTCTGCAGCAGGCCCGCGCCGGGCTCCCTTCCGAGACCGCAGTCGGCCGGAATGGCTATGAATTCTTCCTGAGGGAGGTCGCGCTCCTCCCCTACACGCCCGAGCAGCTGCTGATCATGGGCCGCCAGGAATGGGCGCGCACGGTCCAATTCGAGGCTGTCGAGCACAATCGCAACCGGCGCGCGGCCGAGCTTCGGATCGAACCTGATATTCACTCGCTGATCGCGCGACTGGACGCGGACGAATTGCGAGTGCGGGAATTCCTGGAAGCGAATGGGCTCCTCACCGTACCGGAATGGGCAGGGCACTACAATGCGATGGCCTTCCCGGACTATCTTGAGCCGATCGGCTGGCTCGGACGGACGTTCGATCTCACGAGCATCGATCGCGTGGGACAGAATGCCACCGTCTATCTGCCGGAGCCGTCCCCCTCACTCGGCTTCTTCAATCTATCGATTGCGCGCGATCCCCGCCCGATCATCGTCCATGAAGGCGTGCCGGGGCATTTCCTGCAGCTTACGCTTAGCTGGCGCCACCCCAATCCGCTGCGTCGGCGCTATTATGACAGCGCCGCCAATGAAGGGACGGGCTTCTATGCCGAGGAGATGATGCTCCAGGCGGGCTTGTTCGACGATTCCCCGCGGACGCGCGAGATCATCTACAGCTTCGCACGGCTACGGGCGCTTAGGGTCGAGGTGGACGTGAAGCTCGCTTTGGGCGAATTCACCATCGCCCAGGCCGCAGATTATCTGGAACGGGCCGTGCCGATGGACCGCGCCACGGCCGAGGAAGAGGCCACCTTCTTTGCCGCCTCGCCGGGCCAGGCGATCAGTTACCAGGTCGGCAAGATACAGACTTTGGATTTCCTGGCCGAGGCGCGCACGCGGCTCGGCGATCTCTTCGATCTCCGGCACTTCCACGACTATCTCTGGCAGAACGGCAACGTCCCGATCGCGCTGCAGAAGGAAGAATATCTCTCCATGGCCGCGGGGGCAGGGCAATGAATCACATCAGACTGACCGAGCCGGAATCGGGCTTGTCCGCCCGATGCATGCTGCTCGAGCAAGAGGCACCGCAATCCTGCGCTTTCCTGCGGGAACTGGCGGTGCGCCGGGCGACCTTCGAGGCAATGCACGCCATCTGGACCGGGCCGGAAATTTCCGTGCCGATGCCTTCGGGGCTGCTCCCCTCCGACATGCAGTTCCCGCCGATCCCGGAAGAAAATGCCACATCCTATCCATCCGCGGGCGACATCGTCCTTGCCTATCTGCCGGCGGGCAGCACGTTCGGGCTTCCGCCGGGTCCCTTCTACGATATCGGCCTGTTCTACGGGTCCGGCGGACGGCTGCTCATGCCATTCGGCTGGATCAAGGCGAATGTGTGCGCCCGGATCGTCGACGAGGATCTTGCCAAGGCGCAGGCCGATTGCCGCTCCATCCGCCGCAGCGGCGCGTGTCAGATCACCATCGAATCCGCCTGAAAGCCGAAGGGTCTCCCGATGCAATTTTCCGACCTTTTGAGCCTGATGGGGAACTGGCTGCTGCCGGGATCCCTGGTCTGTATCATGCTGGCGATGGGCCTGTCGCTTGTTGCGGAAGACTTCCGAAGGGTCTTCCGCAACAAGAAGGCCCTGATCGTTGGCATCTGTTCCATGATGATCGTGCCGCCGCTGATCGGGCTCGTTATCGCGCTGACCCTGGCGCCGACGCCGGCCCTGGCGGTCGGGTTCATCCTGCTGGCGACAACCCCCAGCGGCATGCTGTCCAACCTCTTCACCGACATGGCCAAGGGCGACCTCGCCCTGTCGATGTCGATGACCCTCTTGCTCAGCATGCTCTATGTCCTCGTGATCCCTTTCTATGCCCACTTCGCGATCCTTCACTTCATGGGTGTCGAGGCGAATATCGAGGTGCCGCTCGCATCCTTCTTCTGGGACATTTTCTCGATCACTGTTCTCCCGGCGGGGACGGGCTTCCTGATCCGCGCCGTGCGGCCCGAATTCGCACTTTGGATCAAGGGCCACATCAAGCGTGTCGCGACGATCGTGCTCTTCACCTCCTTCGGCTTCATCCTGGTCGATCAGGCCCCGGTGCTTAGCGAGAATCTCGGTGCGCTCTTGTGGATCACGGTCGGCCTCAACCTGGCAATGATCGCGGTCGTGACGACGCTGGTCCGCTTCGCGGGCCTCAGCCGGCGAGAGAATATTGCGATCAGCATCGAGCATCTGATGCGCCAGGAAGGCACCGCCATCTTCATTGCCGTCTCGATTGTCGGCAACAACGAGATGTCGCTGCCAATGATTCTGAACACACCAGTGGCGCTCGTCGTCGTGCTCGTCTTCGTCGCGACTATGCGGCGACGGACGGCGACTGCACCAGCCTAGATCAATTCGCGCCCGTGCGGGCGCCAGGGATAGTTTTTCGATGACATTGCAGTGGTTTCCCGCTCTTGGAAGGGCTTCGTTTCCTTCCGGCACGCCCTTCTCGTCCCGAATGATGGCCTGCCGGGGGGGGAGGATGTGATGGGCTCCGTCCTTTCCGACGAACAGCCGGCATTGTGGCAGGCCACGGCGCCGGCCGCGCCGGCCCTGCCTGCGCTCGACGGCGAAGCGCAGGCCGATACAGTGGTGATCGGCGGCGGCATCGCCGGCGTGACCACCGCCCTGCACCTCGCAGAAGCGGGCGTGGACGTGTTGCTGCTCGAGGCGGACGAGCTCGGCAACGGGGCGACCGGGCAGAGCGGCGGGCTGGTCGCTCCCAACTATGTGCGCCATACACCGGCCGGCATTGCCCGAAATCTGGGCCGATCGGCCGGGGAGCGCATGAACCGGCTCGTGGGGGATTCGGCGCGGCACTGTTTCGACCTCATCGCCCGTCACGCGATCGAATGCGATGCGCGCCAAGACGGCTTTTTCACCCCCGTCCATAACCGGCGGCTCGCCGCCACGCACGCCGAAGCGGCGATGGAATGGGCCGAGCGCGGCTTCGATGTGTCGTTCCTCGGCGAGGCGGAAACGCGCGAGCTGCTTGGCACGAGCGCCTATTGCGGCGCCCTTCGCTTCGGTCAGGGCGGCTCGCTCAATCCACTAGCCTATGTGCGCGGCCTCGCGCGCGCCGCAGCCAAGGCGGGGGCTCGCCTCCACGTTGCGAGCCCGGTTGAGGCACTCGACCGCGTGGATGACTTCTGGCAGGCGCGCACGCCTCGCGGAGCCGTGCGGGCGCGACGAGTTGTCTTGGCTGCTAATGGCGGCAATGCCCGGCTGCATCCCGCGATGCGCAATGCGGCGCTGCCTCTCAAGGTGGTCGAGTTCGCGACCGAGCCGCTGCCCCCCGAGTTGCGCGCCTCGGTACTGCCCCAGGGCGGCGCCTTCACCGACAAGTCGGCCTATATCTTCACGGCGCGCTTTGACGGCGAGGGACGCCTGATTTCGGCCTTTCCCAACTCCCATCTGATCCGCGGCCAGCAGGCGTCGCTCAACGAGGCGCGCCGGCGGCTCGCGCGTCACTTCAAGGGGCTTGAGTCGGTCAGGATTGAGTCGCTGTGGGAGGGCGTCTGCTGGATCAACGGCTCCTTCCTTCCCGAAATCTATGATCTCGGCGAGGGCGCTATCGCCGTCCAAGCGTGCAATGGGCGGGGCATCTCGATCAATACGGCCGTGGGAGTCGCGCTTGGCCTTGCGCTCGGCGCGAACGATCTCGAGGCGCTCCCGATAAGGCCGAGACGACCCAGGCCGATCCGCTTTTATCGAGCGGCGGCGCTTTTGCCCAAGGCGATGATGACGCTCGCCTATTTCTCGGACTGAAGGAAAGGAAATGACAAAGCGGGTCTCGGCCATCGTGCTTCGGGTCGGCCTTTCGGCGGCTGCCCTGCTTGCCAGCGCTTCTGCGGTGTCCTCCACGCTCCCGGAGGTCATCGCAGCCTACGAGCGCTTCACGACGGAATATCCGATGGAAGCCGGACGATCCGATCCGTCCCGGGCGCGGGAAGGCTGGCCGCGTGAGACTCCGGAAGCGATGGCGGAACGCCGTGCTGGGCTCGTCTCGCTGCGCAGCCAGCTCCAGGCAGTCGACTCGGCCTCGCTCGAAGCCGAGGACGAACTCAATCGAGACTATCTGCGCGAACTGATCGACTGGCGCATCGAGGGGATCGATTTCGACGAGCGCCGCTTCGCCTTCGTCGCGCACGAGGGTTTCTACAACACGCCCTATCACGCGGCCCGCTCGACCGTTCTGGGCAGCGAGGCCGACGCACGCGCCTGGCTCGATCGTCTCGCCTCGGTTCCGGACTATTTCGACGAGCAGCGCGCCAATCTCGAACGCGGCATGGCGACGGGGTGGACCCAGCCGGAGCCGGTCGTCGACGTTGCGGTGGCGATCCTGCGTAACCAGATTGCCCCGCCCCCCGAGCAGGATCCGCTGCTTGACCCACTCAAGGCCCTTCCGGCCAGTCCAGCCCTGCTCGCCGAAGCGATTGCCCTGGTGGCCGAGCGGATCCGTCCGGCCCAGCGCGAGATGCTGGCGTTCATCGACGGACCCTATCGGGCTGCGGCGCGGCCGCGGATCGGCATCGACTCGATCCCGCAGGGGCGCGCCTACTTCGATTTCCTGCTGCGCTACTACACGACAACGAACCTCAGCGCGGAGGAAATTCACGCGCTGGGCCTGGCCGAGGTGAGGCGAATCCGCGCGGAGATGGAGCGCGTCATCGCCGCGGCGGGGTTTCAAGGCACCTTCGCAGAATGGCTGGCCTTCCTTCGCACCGATCCCCGCTTCTACGCCACCAGCCGTGAACAACTGCTCGAGCGGGCAAGCGCGGTCGCGAAGCGCATTGACGGCGTTCTGCCACGCTATTTCGGCCTTCTTCCCCGCCAGCCGTTCACGGTCGAGCCGGTGCCGCGCGATCTGGAGGAGGGCTATACGACTGCCCGCTATGGCGGCGGCGACTTTGCGCGGGGCTTTCCTGGCCGCTTCATCGTCAACACGTCGCATCTCGATCAGAGACCGCTCTACGAGCTGCCGGCCCTGGCGTTGCACGAAGCGGCCCCCGGCCATCATACGCACTTTGCGCTCACCAGCGAGCAAACCCAGCTGCCGTTCTTCCGTCGGCAACGCGACATGCTCGCCTATCGCGAGGGCTGGGCGCTCTATGCCGAGCGCCTGGGCCACGAAATGGGCGTCTACCGCGATCCCTACGAGGTGTTCGGCAGCCTCTCGACTGAAATGTGGCGGGCCTGTCGCCTGGTCGTGGACACGGGGATCCACGTGATGGGTTGGACCTACGAGCAGGCGCGGGCCTGCTTCACCGAGAACACGGCGCTGGCCGACATCAATATCGACACGGAGCTGGTGCGCTATATTGGCGCCCCGGGGGGCGCCGTCGCCTACAAGGTGGGCGAGCTGCGGATCGTCGAGTTAAGACGGAGAGCCGAGCAGCGGCTCGGCGACCGGTTCGACATACGCGCCTTCCATGACCTGATCCTGGCCCAGGGCCAGGTGCCACTCAGCATGCTCGACGCGATCGTCGACCGCTGGATCGAGGCGCAGCTGGCGCGCGGGCAGTGACGGGTCTGCGGCCTTGATCGGCATGCCGGGGCAGGGTCCGGCCCATTCTCGCACGGGCGGTGATCCGGCGGCCTTGAACAGCTTGCTGCAGGCCAGGGCAGGGCGCGTCCGCCGAGCGACGGGTTGAGGGCGACCTCAGGCCGAAGCCCCGACGCGCGCGATCGCCTCCGCCGGTTCGTCGCCTTCCTCGCTCGCGAGAGCAGCTTCGTCGCCTTCCTCGCTCGCGAGAGCAGCCTCGCGCAGGCGTCGCAGCTGCGCGGCGTCGAGCTTGCGGCCGTGATATTGCGAGATGACGCGATCATATTTGGCGAGGCCGCGGGCGAAGGTGTCGCCGTAGCCCTTGATGAGCTGCTGGCATTTGGCGAGTTCCGTCGCCAGCTCCGGGTCGCGGGCCGCTGCATCGCGGATCAGAGCCAGCCAGGACTCTATTCTTGCCTGTTCGTGTGCGTAGCGCAGCGTCCCGCGCCGCCAACGGCGCAAGCCGGCCAGCAGCGACAGGAGGAGGAACCAGCACAGGCTGGTCGTCCTGACGTGGCGCCCCTTGGCGAACAATCGGCGAATCCAGGCTGAGAGGCGCGGGCTATCGAGTATCCGGCGGCCGAGGCCGGCCGGCAGGGTGTCGCAAATCTCTTCGAGCCGCGGATGCATATATTCGGTGACGCGGACGATCTGCCCCGGCGCGGCCTTCACCTCCGCCCGGACTCGCGCGAGACGGCTGGCGCGCACCTTCAGATCGGCGACGCGGATCGTATCCTCGTAGGCCATCCACAAGGCAAGGTGCCGGGCCGTCTCGCGCAACAATCCGCCGTCCCGGGAAGGGATGGCCGCGAGCCGGTCGAGATAGAGACGGGCATAAGCCTCATCCTGATAGTCCAGCAGGCGACGGGCGCCTTCTGCCGCGTAAACGTGGGCGGCGTCGGGAAGATCGGTGCGGATACGCGTGAGGAGCGTGCTCCCAACGGGCGTCCCCGCGCGGAGCGGGGCGACCGCGCGCACTGTCCGTTGCTCCTCCTCCTCCTCCGCCGCCCGTCCCTGGGCCGCCGCGAATCCGGCGTCGAAACCGGCGAGATTTGCCTCGACCGCCCTGCCGTCGGCTCGGATAGCGGCCTCGAAGGCCTCGCGGGCGAAAGGGAGGGTGCCGCTGGCCGCGAGCGCCCCGAACAGCACCGAGCTGATGACGCTTCCGGTCCGCTCGGAAATGGCGTCCATGTCGAAGCCGATGAAGCGTTGCGCCCGCTCGCGCGCGGCTTCCAGGATCCGTCCCTCGCTCACGCGCCCGTCGCCCGGCGCCGACTTTTCGGCGATCGCATAGATGCGATGGGTCGACGCGATCAGGGTCGTCCGGTCACGGGTAACGAACCCCCGGAGAATGGCTCGCCCGGCCTCCATCAACTCCGCGGCGATGACGATGTTGACGTCGCCCGGGACCGGCATGAGGGCCAGGACCGGATCGACCGCGCCGGCCTTCGGCATCATCTCGACATAATATACCGTAGACCCCGTTCGCTGCGCGGTTCCCGGTACCGAGGTGCCCTGGGAGACGAGGCCGGCCTTCTCGCCGAGCTGGACGATCCAGTTGGCAAGGACGCCGCCGCCCTGGCCGCCCAGGCCGAGAATGGCGATGGTGATACGCTCGCGTTCCATGTCAGAAGGCCCGGGCCCGACGGCGGCTGTCGGCCCAACGCTGCAGGCGACCGATCGCCCAGCCGCGGAGGCGTTCACCCATCCGCTCCTTCCAGGTAGGATTGACGATGATGGTAGCCTTGTAGAAGGACGGGCAGAGCACGGCGGCGTGGCTCACCTCGCCGCAGACCCCGCAGCCGACGCAGCTATTCTCGACATGGGCGACAGGATGCTCGCGCAACGGATCGGGATTGGGCCGGATCGTCAGCGACGGACAGCCCGACAGTCGGATGCAGGCATGATCCCCGGTGCAGGTGTCCGGATCGACCCCGAAGCGCTCGCGCACCACGCGCCGGCCGGCCTTGATCGCTTTGGCAAGCTGGGGCTTGATCCGCCGCTGGCGGTTGAGCTGGCATTCGGACTGGGCAACGATGACCTTCGGTCCCCTTTCGGTCGAGGTCACCGCCTCGCGTATGGCATCGCGCATTGCTGCCACGTCATAGGTGCGGCGGATCGTCTTCGCCCAGCGCACGCCGACGCCCCGCACCGCCTTCTCGATCGAGTTGTTTGTCTGGCGGATGGCATTGTCGGCCTTGGAGGACGGTATGTCCTGGCCGCCGGTGGCCGCCGAATAGCCGTTGTCGATGATGATGGTGAGATTATCATCCTGGTTGAAGACGGCATTACCGATGCCGGATGTCAGGCCATTGTGCCAGAATCCGCCGTCGCCCATGATCGCCACGGCGCGTTTGCCGCGCGGCTTGAACGCAGACGCTCCGGCCGTGCCCAGCCCATAGCCCATCGTCGTGTTTCCGATATGGAAGGGCGGCAGGATCGAGAACAGATGGCACCCGATGTCGGCGGAAACGTGAAAGGTGCCGAGCTCCTTTTGCACCAGTTTCATCGCGCTGAAGATCGGCCGTTCCGGGCACCCGGTGCAAAAGCCGGCGGGCCGCTGGGGCACGGCGTTCGCGGGCAGGGTGGGCGAAGGAGCGGTGGTTTCGGGCGGCGCGCGTTCGGGTGACCAGGTGCGCAGGAAGGCTGCAAGTCCGTCGCGGATCACGGCGCCGGTATATTCGCCGGCGCGCGGCAGCACCGCCTTGCCGACGATCTTGGTGTCGAGGGCGGCTCGCGAGACGAGAGTGTTGAGCTCATGCTCGATGAATTCCGGCTGCCCTTCCTCTATGACAAGGACGGCGCGCTTGCCCGCGCAGAAAGCTTCCACCTCCTCCGGCACGAGCGGGTAGGTGACATTGAGGACATAGACGGGAAGGCGCGCATTGGCGAAAGCATCGGACAGGCCGAGCAACTCCAGCGCGCGGTTAAGCGTGTTGAACAGGCCGCCCTGGACGATGATGCCGATCTGATCGTCGGCGGGCCCGAAATGCTCGTTGAGCCGCGCTGCGCGTACGAAGTCGATCGCCGCGGGCCACCGCTTCTCGATCTTCTCCACCTCGTGCAGGAAGTTTGCCGGAGGCAGGACGATCCGTTCCACGTCGCGCCTTGGCGATTCCGCGGCCTCTGCGACGGTCATTGACGGGCGGCGGTTGTCTCGGGCAACGAAGCTGCCGGTCATGTGGCAGGTCCGCACGCGCAACTCGAGCATGACCGGCGTATTCGAGGCCTCGGAAAGCTCGAAGCCACGCTCGACCATGTCGACGATGTGGGCGAGATTGGGCCGGGGATCGAGCAGCCACATCTGCGACTTCATCGCGAAGGCGTGCGTGCGCTCCTGCATGATCGAGGAGCCCTCGCCATAATCCTCGCCCAGGATGACGAGCGTGCCGCCGGTCACGCCGCCCGAGGCGATGTTGGACAAGGCATCGGAAGCGACATTCGTGCCGACGACCGATTTCCACGCGACGGCGCCGCGCAGGGGATAATTGACCGAGGCCGCCAGCATCGCCGCGGCCGCCGCCTCGCTGGCGTTGGACTCGAAGTGGATGCCGAGCTCGGCCATCAGCTCGCTCGCGTCGGCGAACACGTCAATCAGGTGACTGATCGGTGAGCCTTGGTAGCCGCCCACATAGGCAACACCGGCCTGGAGCAGGGCCTTGGTGACCGCGAGTATGCCCTCGCCCTGGAAGGTTTCCCCCGCGCCGATGCGCAGTCGTTCGACTTCGGCCTTGAAGGATCGCTCGGCCACCGCGTCAGCCCGCGACCAAGGCGAGAACGCGCAGCGGACTGCCCGAACCGCCGGCGATCTTCAGCGGCGCTGCGACCACGATACTGCCGGTCGGCGGCAGCTGATCGAGATTCTGCAGGCATTGCAGTCCGTAGCGGCCGGCCGCGTGGAACAGGGTATGGGCTGGGTAGGGCGGGTCGAGGCGATGCGCCTGGCCTGCGTCGGTCCCGATCGTCTCGACGCCCAGACCATGGGCATCTCGCTCGTCGACCAGGAAGCGAACCGCTTCGGACGATGGCCCGGGCGTGTGGGCGCCGTCCTCGCGACGATTGGTGTAGGCGTCGATCGGCAGCTTGGACCAGTCGGTCCGCAGCAGGATCCAGTTGCGCGGCGGAATGCGGCCATGCTCCGCCTCCCACGCCTCGATGTCGGCGACGGTGAGAAGATAGTCGGAATCGGCGGCGCACTTGGCCGAGATGTCGATCACCACCGCCGGAGCGATGAAATCGGAGGGATCGATCGTGTCGAGCGCATTGTTGGGCAGGTCCTTGCCTGTGACCCAGTGGATCGGCGCATCGAAATGCGTTCCGGTATGCTCGCCGACCGTGAAATTGTTCCAATACCAGGCGACGCCGCGCTCGTCGTAGCGGGAGATTTCCTGCTGGCTGAAACCGGCACACTGGCCGAACTCGTCCGGAAGGACGAGCGTGGGCGTGTCAGGCGAGAGCGTCTGGGTAAGGTCTATCGTCCGGATCGCGCCCGAAGTCACCGACTGGGCGAATTGCTGCAGAAGCTGGGTGGCCATCTCGCTCGTCACTCCCTCATTGGTCAGGTTCAGGGTCATGGTGCGGCACGACATCGAAGGCGATGGTGAGCCGCTCTGCTTCGTCCTCGAAGGGCGTCGTCCCGTGGTAGAAATAGGAGGGGAACAGGACGAGCATGCCGGTCTTCGGCTGCACCATCCGTGCGACCCGCTCTCGAGCACCGAGCCCGACCGCGCTTTCTCCAAACTTGAGCCAGCCCTGTGGCTCTGGCGCGGTTTCAACGGCTGGCGGGACCGAGACATAATAGCAGGAGCTGATCCAGCCTTCAGGATGGACATGGTTCAGGTGGTGCCCACCTGAGCGAAGGCGGACCGACCAGGAACCCGAGAAGCGGAAGGCCGCCGCCCGGCGCCGGAGGAAGGGATGGCCCGCATCTTCCGGCAGCGCGGCGATGTAGCGGGCGACCTCGGCCTGGATCATGGCGCGCACGACCTGGATCTCCGGGATCCGGCGATCGAACAGGTCGCCGACCGTCTGGGTGCCGCCGCGCAGCGTCTGCTCGAGCGGATGACGCGTAAGCTTGTGAAGCTCCGCGAGCCGATGCCCCAGACGGGCGTTGAAACCGGCGACGTCACCCTGCCCGGCAGGCGGAGTCAGGATCGAGGTGGCCACGAATCGATCATAGTCGTTGAGGCGTTCAGCACGCGGATCGCCCTGGAGGCGCCAGCAGAGCCCGCGATAGGCGAGGGCCTGCTGGTCGTGCCCATCGCTCTCGCCGAGCACGTCCAGGGCCTCGGCATAGCGCTCGAGGAAGATGAGGGCGCGGGCATATTCCCGCTTCAGCGCCATGTTCGCCGGATCCTGGCGAAGACCTGAAACGAACTGGTCCACCGCCTCTTCGGGACGGCCCTGCAGCCAGAGCGCCTGACCAAGCCGGTGCCGCAACTCGGGACCGTCCGTTCCTCGCGACAAGGCGCCTGCCAGGAGCGAGGCTGTCTCGGCCTCACGCCGGATCAGGTTGAGCTGATGGGCGTGATCGGCGAGGAGCCCTGCATCGTCGCATCCCCGACGCAGCGCCTCTGCATAGCTCGCAAGATATTGGGCCTCCTCCCCCGTTTGCCAAAGGAGGCGGTTGAGCGACCCGTGCGCATCGCGATCGGCTGGGCGTAGCCCGATGACCTTCCTGTAGGCCTCGATGGCGTCGCGAAATTGACCGAGGTCCTGAAGGCAATGGCCGAGTACGTAATGAATCTCGGGCGAGCGGGGCTGGGCCGCGGCGCATTGCTTCAGCAGGACCAAAGCTTGGTCTGGCCGCCCGGCCAGGCGCAGCGCGACCGCGAGGTTGTGCTTGGTGGGCACGTGCTCCGGCCTCAGCTCGAGAGCGGTCCGGAAGGCAGCGACCGCATCCTCGAGCCTGTGCTGGGCGCGGAGCGCGCGTCCCAAGGCAGTCCAGGCCTTGCCATCCCGCGGCGCTTCGCGAACCGCGGCCTTGAGCACGAAGATCGCTTCGCCTGGTTCGCCGCCAGCGATCAGGGCCAGCCCCAGATTGACCCTGGCTTCGTGATAGGCCGGGTCGAGCTGGAGCGCTTCGCGATAGCGCGCCTTCGCCTCCCTGGCGCGACCGATGTCGAGCAGGGCATTGGCGAGATTGTTGAGGACATGGGGCTGACGCGGATTGGCGCGCAGGGAGGCCTCGAACAGCCGGACCGCCTCGCCATGGGCGCCGCGTCCGCGCGCCAGCATGCCCATGAGCTGAAGCGCATCGGGGTGGCCGGGCGCGACATCGAGAACATCGCCGAGCAGCTTCGCGGCGGTGTGATCCTGCCCGGCCCTGCCCAGGTTCATCGCCTTCTGAAGTGTCTGCTGGACCGATATCCGATTCATCAGTTCCTCGGCGGCTCCCGTTCGCGACCGGCGGCCGGCGGGCCCGCAAGCACCCAGAGAGCAAAAACGGGTTGCGTCGTCAAGAAAATCACGCTCTAAATCATATGTAATTTCACGAAATGGGAGGTCGGTAGATGCGTCGTCGGTCCCAAGGGTTGGTTTCCAAAGGCGTGCGGACGCTGCTTCTGTTGCTCGCGGCCGCGTCACTGCCCATGCCCGCTTCGGCCCAGCGCGGCACCTACGACACGACCGATGACGTGCGTCGCCTTCCAATTCCGCCGATCGACCGTAGTCACGAGCCGATCGTCGTTCTGACCGGCGGGACCCTCATCGACGGGCGCGGCGGGCCGCCGGTCATCAATTCGGTCGTGGTGACGCAAGGGGATCGCATCCTCGCCGCCGGGCCGGCGGAAACCACCGCCATCCCCACCAATGCGGCGCGGGTGATCGACGCGAACGGTCTCTATGTCTTGCCGGGACTCATCGACCTTCACATACATTTCACCCAGCAGCGCGGCGATGACATGGGCGCCTATCTCGACAGTCCCGCGGCGGCGGCGATACGCGGCACCGCCTTGGCGGGCCAGCTGATCGAGGCCGGCATCACCGCCGTGCGTGACGTCGGTACGATGGAAGACGTGGCGCTGCGCATCAAGGAAGGGGTCGATCGGGGGATCATTCGCGGCCCCCGGGTCATCTGGAGCGGACGCCTGATCGCGAGCCCGGGCGGGCATGGCGACGAGGTCACGTCGACGGCGACCGGCCGCCAGCGCGCAGGCGGCTCGGCGGGCCGACGGGTGGCAAACGGACCCTGGGAATGGCGCGGAGCGGTACGCGAGCAGATTCGAGCGCTCGCCGACTGGATCAAGATCAGCGCGCCCGCCGACGAGGAGGAGATCAGGGCGGCGATCGAGGAGGCCCACTCGCTCGGCGTGCCCGTCGCGATCGATAGCTTCGGGCGCTATACCGACATGGCAATCCGCGCCGGCGTCGACACGCTCGAGCATCCGCTCGACATGAGCGACCAGACCGTGCGGCTCATGCGCGAGCACGGCACCGCGTTCGTCCCGACGATCGGCGCCTTTCACAATCTGCTCACGACGGGCTATCCGCCGGCCGGCATTCCCTCGGGCGGATTCTTCCATACCCATAGCCGGCGCTTTCCGATCGACCAGCAAAGGCATCTGGCGCGAGTGCGCGAGGCACATCGGGCCGGCGTGCCAATCGGCGTAGGCACGGACATCCCGTTCGAGAACGAGAAACGCTATCCGGATGCCTATTTCCGCGAGCTGGAATATCTGCGCGAGGCCGGGCTTTCCAATGCGGACGTGTTGGCGTCGGCGACCCGAGTGGGCGCCGAGATCATGCGGATGGGCGACAAATTGGGCACGATCGAGCCCGGCAAGATCGCCGACATTCTCGTCGTGGCCGGCAACCCGCTCGAGGATCTCTCGAACCTCCGGCAGGTCCGCTATGTCGTTGCCGACGGGGAAGTGGTCGTGGAGCGAGCGGCGCCCTGAGGCGCAACTTATTCGATCGGCAGCTTGCTCAGATTATGGCCGATCTTGTGGAGTGTGCGAAGAAGGTGGGCAATGTCCCGGTCGCTCACTCCTTCCATGGCCCGGGCGAATTGCCGCCCGACAACAGGAGTCAGCTTCCGTAGCTTCTGCTGGCCCGCAGGTGTCAGCGTGACCTCGGTGATGCGATTGTCTTCGGGATTGGGTTCCGTCGTGACGAGACCCTGCTCGATCATGCGATCGATGATGCGGCTCACCGTCGAGCGCTTGGTCAGCGCCAATTCTGCCAGGGCACCGATGCTCGCAGGTTGTTTCTCTCGCAGGACCGTCATGATGCGGTAGACAGGTCTGGTCACACCGTTCTTGTGCAGGACCTTGTCCATGTCTTCGTGATATTTGAAGTCGGCGTGCGCCATCAGATAGAATGGCGAGTTCTCGAGCCTGAAGTCGGGACTGCTCGGATCGTAAGCGCTTCTGTCGCTCATGGAATTCGAGGTCCTCCTGCATCCCTTATTGGCGGCTACATGCCGAGCACTGGCGCTACGCTGTCGACCGTCGAGGCGGACGCCTCGCTTCGATTCCTTTAGCAGGTGCGGAGCGGTTGTGGAGCCGAAATCGGTCAAGATGCACATGTCATCTCACGCAATTTATGCTCCAGCAAGGTCGGACGATTCCCTCGCTCCGTCCACTCCAGCCGCAGCGCGGCTTCCCATGCTTCCGCTTCGGCCTTCGCCGAGCGCCGGCCGGTGGCTTTCAGAGTCCTGCAGGGGTGATCCTTTCCACCGAACTCCGATTGCATCTCCTTGGGGATGCGAGCCTTGCCGCGCGAACCGCCACCCGGCCGTCCGCCGCACCAAGCACTCGGTCGCGCAAATCCTGCGGGTAGCTCTGCCCGGATCGCCAGCCCATCGCCGCCTCCTTCGTGACGGCATCCTGTGAATCACACGATTAATGGCGCGGGAATCCCCTCGGCGATCCCGCTCAACGTGACGGCGCTCTAGAAGGCGGCGAGGCCGGTGATTGCGCGCCCAAGGATGAGCGCGTGAACGTCATGCGTGCCTTCGTAGG
>JBDZVR010000052.1:0-5737 GCA_040255785.1 Sphingomonadales bacterium | reverse complement strand
CTCTAGCATATCTCTTCTATATGATTCGGCGCGTTTGGAGCCTTTCAGAAAGGCGAGATCATTCTTGACCTGCCATTATATGTTATGTTACGGTGATTTAATTGCAGTGGAATTACGGGTTACGGTGACACGTTACTTAACCCCTGATTACGCGCATGGTTTTGGGCATGGCGCGTCTGTCGCGAGTCGCACCGTAACCCTCGCCTCCTAAAGGGGGGTTAAGTAACGTGTCACCGTAACCCCATTGGGTATGCGGGCGGGATGAACCTTTATGCTTATGTCGGGAATGATCCCGTCAACGGAACCGATCCGCTGGGGCTGTGCGATCCGGAGCAAGTGCCCGTCAGCGTGCCGGGGTCGGTTGAGCCCTTTGGCGACGGCGGTGTCGCGGTAACCGCGTCGTCCATGGTCTGCCGGGCCCTGAACCAGCCAAATGTCGGACGGCCGCGATCGCTCGGCGGTGGTGGTAGTGGTGGTGTCGGGGAAGCAATCGTTGTCACGGGGCAGCGGCCGCAAAAGGAACGCCGCCTTACGCGTTGCGAGATAGATGTCGCTACAAGGATACTTACCGAAGCTGGCCTGCCGACAAGCCACTTAGGAGACGTGACGTTCCACAACGGAATGGGCTGGCGAGGTCCGGTGGTTGAAGCCGCAAGGCTAAACGGCAACCCCGCCATTACAAGATACAACGATGTGTACGTAACCTCGACCAGATTCACGTCGCCAACCAATAATTCGAACCCTACCTTTTGGGCTGAAATCGCACACACGGCGCAATACGCTAAGTACGGTTCCTTGTTCGAGGGTATGTACCTTCATGGGATCGCGGATAGTTTGATGAATGGAGGCAACGGTTGGAAGGGGAATGCATTGGAAGATCAGGCGCACACTTTAGGGGAACGCATGGCAGACGAGGGTGGTCGGTGTCCACAAGAACCTGTCTAACGACTGCTCTGGCGCTGCTAACGTTGGTTGGGTGCAAAGAGCGCGAAGATTTAAGCTTCTTCAGGCAGCCTGCAGAGGCTCAGAGGCTGCAGGCTTCTGGAATGGGGACTAAGCAGGTCTATCATCTATACAAGCTTTCATTTGATATGCCGCCACCGCCAACGTACGAACTGTTGCCTGTGATAGGTGAGCGTGGTGAAGAAGCTTTGCTGGCTTGGATCGACGATCTTCGAACATCAGAGGATCCCTTGAATAAGGTATGGGAATACGGCCCCCTACTCAGGGAGGTTCAAAACAGAACTTCCGTGACCATTTGTCACGACCAAAACATTATCAGAGAGGCTTCGGCTCTACTGGCACGGAATGCGTCCGTCAGTCAGAAAGATTCAGAGTTGTCGCTTCGAGCATATTGCTAGTCTCGTGTCATAGCCGCCAGTCCGCCGCCGTTCTGCTTGCGGGGGTGAATGCTTACGATGGCTTCGCCAATGGAAATTGGAGGGCGCTTGAGGCCCAAGGCGCGGGGCTCGGTGCCCGGCTGATTCCTGGAGGCAGGGAGCTTCAGAGCGGGCCAAAAGCCGCACGCGGGCCTACGGGCGTTCTGCGCAACAGCGCTGGGCGATTCCGCCCCTCGTATTTGAACAATGCAGGCATTGAGCAGGCTGGCCAAATTGCGACTGAGCGAGCAGCCGGCGCGCTTGCAGAGGCTGTGGTTTGCCACTGATGTTGGAAGAACTCTTGGCGATTACCATAGGATCAGGAATGGCTCTCTTGACAACATTCAAGAGTGACCAGCAATCGATTATTATTCTGAAAGGAAAGTTGTCTCATTCCGATGCCGATAAACAGCTCGCCAGACAAATGTATAAAAAATATGCGAGAAAGATTGATGTAGTTTTAGCTACTGTTGGACTTTCCATGTTGTCTCTTGCTATCGCGATGTTTGCTAACAGGAGTCCACTTTTTTACGTGCCGAGCATAGTTGGGTTGGCGTTTGCAGGAGTTGGAGTTTGGGGACGGTGCAAGACGTTTCTTGCGGCGGATCGAGAGTTGGACGGGATTGTCAAGGTTCACCGGAGTAGTCGGGGAGCAGAGAAAGATTAAAGAGCTGGCTCCCTCTGCGGGATACGCAATGGTCAACAATCGATTGGAGCAGCGAATTAGGTCGAGAGCGGAGTTCGCTGGTCAATCAATAAGTGATGCTGCGGTCGCTGCATGTGGTATTACAGAGCACGCATCTACTCGCCGACCCTCGGCCGGTTCATGCAGACCGATCCCATCGGCTATACCGGCGGCATGAACCTCTATGCCTATGTGGGGAATGATCCCGTCAACTTCACCATCCGCTGGGGCTGTGCGAGCCGGGGCACGCGGCAGCCGCGCTCGAATTTTAGCGCGGTTGACCGCCCGATGGTTCAAATGAACCAGGGGAACCCTGCACGTCAGCAACGCAAAAGCCCCGGAAAGCCGTGGCTCTCCGGGGCTTTGGATGGTGGGCGTGGCAAGGATTGAACTTGCGACCCCTGCGATGTCAACACAGTGCTCTACCACTGAGCTACACGCCCACGAGGGGGCGCATTAGCGGGGGGGGCGCGGCCGTGCAAGGCCCTCGCTTCCCTCGCTGCCGCGCCCGTTGAGGATCAGCGCGCGCACGTCGTCCGCGAAGCGCGCGGCGGTGCCGCCGAGATAGAGCATGTGCCCCGATTCGTAGTTGCGGATGGCGAGCCTCTCGGCGGGAAGCCCCGCCCCGCGCAACTGGCGCTCGGCGGCGGCGGCGGTCGTCACCAGGTCATAATAGCCCGAGGCGGCGAGCACCCTGAGGTCCGGGTTGCGGCGCATCGCGACCGCCAGCTCGCCGGCGAAGTCGCGCGCCACCGGCGGGCCGAGACGGTGCCAGCGCCAGGTGAAGTTGAGCGACGCCCAGCGGATCGAATCATAGGGGATCGGCATGGCCACCTGCAGCTCGTCGCGCAGCAGATCGTGGAACGCGGCGACGAAGCCGGGCACGTAGCGCCCCATCGCCGGATCGTCGGCGACGGGATCGTTGCCGCTCCCCGCGAGTGGCAGCGTGTAGCGGCTGTCGTAGCTGCCGGCCTCCAGCCCCTGGTCGGCGAGCAGCATGCGCAGGAAGTCGCGCGTCGAGAGCTGGAGATCGCGCGCGATCCAGGCTTGCGCCGGGATGCCGGTATAGGCGGCAAGCCGAGCCGCGATCGCGGCCTTTTCCGCCGCGCCCAGCGTGCCGGCCTTCACCTGCCGGACAGCCTCGGCATAGTCACCCGCGGCAAAGGCGGCGACTTCGGCGTGCAGTTGCTCCACGCTGCGCCCGGCACGGTCGATCCGGTCGTGATACCAGGCGGTGGCGGCGAAGGCGGGCAGCGACTGGCCGACCCGGCGTGCCTCGTCGCCGCCGCCCGGGCCGTCGAGCGTGACGCCGAGCAGGATCACGCCGTTGACGGTGATGCCGCGCATCACCCCGGTATAGAGCGGCGCGCCCATCAGCGCGCGCGGCAGGATCGCGGCCCGCACGCTGCCATAGCTTTCGCCCATCAGATATTTGGGCGAGTTCCAGCGGCCATTCTCGGTCAGCCAGGCCTCGATGAAACGCGCTACCGAATCGGCGTCCTCGTCCACGCCGAAGAAATCGGCGTCGACGGCATTGCCGATGGCATGGCTGAAGCCGGTGCCGACCGGATCGATGAAGACGAGATCGGCGACGTCGAGCGGGCTGTCGGGATTGTCTTCGAGCCGGAACGGCGGGACGCTGGACGGGTTGACGTCACGATCGAGCGCGACGCGGCGCGGGCCGATCACGCCGAGGTGCAGCCAGATCGAGGCCGAGCCCGGCCCGCCGTTGAACACGAACAGCACCGGGCGCGAGGGATCGCGCGGGCCGTCCTTCACATAGGCGAAGGAGAAGAAGCTGGCGATCGGCTGGCCGGAGAGGTTGGTGATATAGGTCTCGCCGGCGGTGGCGGTGTAGCGGATGCGCTGGCCGCGGATGGTCGTCTCGTGATGGGTGACGAAGCGGCGCGGCGGCGGCAGCTCGGCAAACGTCACCGGATGCTCGGGAACGCGCGTCACGACGTCGGGCGCGACCACCGGCGGCCCGGACGGCGCATTGTCCGGCGCCTGGGCGGGCGCCCGGGTGGAGGCTTGCGCGGACGCCTGGGCGGGCGATTGGGCGGGCGCGGCGCCGAGCGCGAGGGCGAGGGCGAGGGCGAGGGCGAGGGCGCCGAACCGCCTCATTGCCCCGCCTCGCCTTCGCCCGCCGCTGCCGCGACGATGAAGCGCCGCGCGTCATCGGCCAGCCGCCGCCGCTCGGATGGATCGCGGTACATCATATGGCCCCCTTCATAGCAGCGGTTGGTGAAGCGTCGCGCGAGCGGCTGCCCGAGCGCGGCGGCCATGTCGAGATTGCCCTCGCACATGTTGAGCGAATCGAAGCGTCCGGCGGCGACGAAGACACGGAAACGCGGGTCGGCGCGCATCGCCCGCTGCAGCCAGGGCTGCGAGCCGGGCGGGCCGCCGCCCGCCATCGCCCGCGCCATCATCTCGGGCGTGATCTCGACATGGTTATATTCCCAGCGCGCGGCCGGGCCGCGCCGCTCAGGCCCCGGGGTCGGCATATAGCCTTCCTCCAGCCCGGCATAGGCCAGGTCGGTCGCATAGCCGAGCTCGTGGCGCAGGTAGCGGGCGATGGCGCCGCGGCGGCCGGGATCTTCGGCCTCGCCGGCGAACCTGCGCATGTCGAACGTGTCGAGCACGCGGCTCTCGTCGCCATCGAAAAGCCCGCGCAGATAGGCGCGGTTGGTCATCACCAGCGTGTCGCGATCGATCTGATCGGGCCGCACCCCGGTGTAGCGGGCGAGATCACGCACGATCGCGTCGCGCTCGGCGGCGGTGAGCGAATCGCGCCGCGCGAGCGCCGGCTGATAGGTGTCGCGCGCCCATCGCGCGGCCTCGCGCAGCGTCGCCGCGCGGTCGCGCATCAGCCCGGGCGCGAGCTTGCGGTGATGGAAGGCGGCGGCGGTGCGCGCCGGGACATACATCGCATCGGAAAAGGAGTCCGGCATCCGCGAGCCGGGAATGCCGCCGGAGATCAGCAGCACGCCGGCGAGCGGCACCTGGCGCTGGACGAGAAGCTCGGCGACGCCGCCCGCCCGCCAGGTGCCGTAGCTCTCGCCACCGATGAACAGCGGCTGGTCCTCGGCGCCGAAGCGCGCGCGATAGGCGCGGATGAACTCGGCCGTCGCGGCGAAATCGCCGAGCACGCCGTAGAATTCCTGCGCGGTTTCCGGCCGCTCGGGCCGGCTGAAGCCGGTGCCGACCGGGTCGTAGAAGACGAGGTCGCTCACCGTCAGCAGCGTTTCGGGATTGTCGACGAACCGGTCGCCCTCGATCCGGCGCGGGCCGAACATCTCGACGTGAAGGAGCAGCGAATTGACCGAGGGGCCGCCGTTCCACAGGAAGGTGATCGGCCGGGTCTCGCCCGGCCGCGGCGCCACGCGATAGGCGGTGAAATAGACCCGCCCGCGCACCTCGCCCGTCTCGTCATGGCGGATCGGCAGCCGCCCGGCGCGCGCCTCGTAGGCGAGCGTGCCGGTGGCGGTGCGTATCTCGTGGCGGGTCACGACGATCGGTTCGTCGCCCGGCGCGAGCAGCTGCGGAAGCGCCGCCGCCGGCGCGGCCAGCGCGATCAACAGGAATAGGAGGAGGACGCGCGCCATGTTCAGTTCTCCCGCGCCGTTCACCCGGCCTTGGCGGGGATGACGCCGCGGCGGATCTGGTCGAGCTC
>JBDZVR010000032.1:0-30720 GCA_040255785.1 Sphingomonadales bacterium | reverse complement strand
GGGTAGTTTGACTGGGGCGGTCGCCTCCTAAAGAGTAACGGAGGCGCGCGATGGTGGGCTCAGGACGGTTGGAAACCGTCTGTTAGAGTGCAATGGCATAAGCCCGCCTGACTGCGAGACTGACAAGTCGAGCAGAGACGAAAGTCGGTCATAGTGATCCGGTGGTCCCGCGTGGAAGGGCCATCGCTCAACGGATAAAAGGTACGCCGGGGATAACAGGCTGATAACCCCCAAGAGCTCATATCGACGGGGTTGTTTGGCACCTCGATGTCGGCTCATCACATCCTGGGGCTGGAGCAGGTCCCAAGGGTTTGGCTGTTCGCCAATTAAAGTGGTACGTGAGCTGGGTTCAGAACGTCGCGAGACAGTTTGGTCCCTATCTGCCGTGGGCGTCGATTGTTGAGAGGAGTTGCCCCTAGTACGAGAGGACCGGGGTGAACATGCCTCTGGTGGACCTGTCGTGGCGCCAGCCGCGCAGCAGGGTAGCTATGCATGGACGGGATAACCGCTGAAAGCATCTAAGCGGGAAGCCTCCCTCAAGATAAGCAATCTCAGAGCCGTGGAAGACCACCACGTTGATAGGCCGGATGTGGAAGTGCGGTAACGCATGAAGCTAACCGGTCCTAATCGCTCTATTCGCGCTTGAGAGTTCACACCGTCAACGACAGTCCTGTGATTGTCGCGGACGCGTGGCTCGGCGGATCAAGATCGCACGATTTCTAGGCAAGTTCGCCGCTTCGCGGCGCGCCGGCTTCATAGCTTGGTGACCATGGCGTCTGTGACCCACCCGATCCCATCCCGAACTCGGCCGTGAAACCAGACAGCGCCGATGGTACTATCGCTCAAGCGATGGAAGAGTAGGTCGTCGCCAGGCTTTGCAGCCGGCGCGGCGGAAAGGGCGGACTTGCGGAACCCATTCACATTGTCACGCGAATTTTCGCGTCGCATTCGCGAACTTGCGTTGGATTGGCGCGGGGTGGAGCAGCCCGGTAGCTCGTCAGGCTCATAACCTGAAGGTCGCAGGTTCAAATCCTGCCCCCGCAACCAACCAGCCCCGGCGCCTGCCGACAACATCCGGCCGATCGCCCGTTTCCGACCTTCCTCGAAAGCCCCGCCCGCGCGCGGGGCTTTTCGCATTCCGCCCTCTCGGGTCGCGACGCGGCCGGACTGCCGGCCTGGGATGGCGAATCCCCCGCGCCCTCGCCCTCGCTCCGGCCTCGCCGCGCTGCGTCTGCGTCTGCGTCGGCTATGGAGAGGCTCCAGGCTGTATCGACATTGGCGTGAACTCCCCCGCTCCTGAGAGGGTCACGGCAAGGATCCCCTCGCACCGGCGGGAGCGGGTCACAGCGCGGAATCCCCTCTCCGCGGCGGGAGGGGGTCGACGTGAGGGGGCGGCGGTCGAGGGATAAGCGCGGGCGCCCGACACCCTCACCCTAACCCACTCCCTCAAGGGAGTGGCCAAGGGACAGGCGGCGGCTCGACTGCCGGTTCAGCCTAGCGGCGACGTCCGCGTCCGCAACGCGCCGGATCGGCCCAACTGCCGCTGTCGCCATCGGTCACGCCGGAGCAGCCGCGCCGCCGGCCGCGGCCGTTGCCGGCGCGGTCCGCCCAACCGCCGCTGTCGCCGTCGGTCAGCCCGGACCGGCGTCCACCCCGTCCGTTACCCACGGGATCGGCGGTGCGGCCGGTGTCGCTGTCGGTGATGCCCGTCCCCCGCCTGCCGCGACCGTTGCCGATCGGATCGGCGTAGCGACCCGTGTCGCTGTCGGTGATCCCGGAGCGACGCGTGCCGCGCCCGTTACCGACGGCATCGGCGTTGCGGCCCGTGTCACTGTCAGTGATGCCCGTCCTCCGCCTGCCGCGACCGTTGCCGATCGGATCGGCGTAGCGACCGGTGTCGTTGTCGGTGAGCCCACTGCGGCCCCGGCCGCCACGTCCGTGAAGGGCGCGGTCGGCGTTCGGGCCACTGTCTGCATCAGTGCGGCCGGTATAGCCGCGCCCGGCGGGATCGGCGTTGGGCCCGTAATCGCGGTCGCTGACCTGGAGCGCTTCGGCGCTCTCGCCGAGGACGGTCAGCGCGGCGCCGCCCGCGATCGCGCCACCGGCCACCCGGCCGAGGAACGACCGCCGCGAGAGCTTGCGTGTGATCTTCATGCTGTCACCCCTCTGCATCTGGGAGCGGCGCGGCGCCGCCGACGCGCGCCGTTGAAGGGCGGCCTTCCCGGCCGCCGGCGAACGCCAGGCGCAGCGCCCGCGCGGAAGAAAGGAGCTGGTCGACGGGATGATCGCTCGCCGGTACGGCCTCGGGCGACGGTGACGCCGCCGCCGCGGGAGCACGATTGAGGACGAGCGAGACTTCGCTGGTGAAGGAGCTGAAGGCCGAGCCGCTGGCCTCGCGGCCGATCGGCGCGAAGCGGTCGACGGCGAAAGCGACGACGATGGCGAGGATCAGCCACGCCATGGCCGGACGGCATTGCTCGCGCCAGCTGCGACCCCACCGCGCTCCTCCCCCCTGGAGCCTATATGTGCCGCTCCGGCCGCGCCGGAGCCAAGTCGAGGCATAATCCAAAGCGCGTCGTCCGCCAATCGGGAATCCTGCGACGCGGAAGGCGCGCGCCCCGGCGGACTCGCTTGTGATTTGCGCCATATCGTGCTTCACTCGCGACCGGTTCCTGAAGGGAGGGGCATGCAATGACTGACGGACCGACCACCCCGGCGAGCGCGTCGCTGATCGACCGGGCAAAGAATATTCTCGTCGCGCCGAAGCCCGAATGGGCGCGGATCGCCGCGGAGTCGACCACGGTCGGCCACCTGTTCACCGGCTATGCGCTGATCCTCGCACTCATTCCGCTGGTCGCGGGCATCGTCGGCATGCTCGTGTTCATGCCGTCCTTCATGCGATTCACGTTGAGCTTCGTCCTCGCGACGGCGGTGGTCGGCTATGTCATCTCGATGGTCGTGGTCTTTGTGATGGGCCTGATCATCAGCGCGCTCGCGCCCAGCTTCGGCGGCGTCAAGGACAATGTGCAGGGCACGAAGGTCGCCGTCTACGCGACGACGCCGGTCTGGGTCGTCGGCATTCTCCAGATCTTCCCGCCGCTGTCGCCGCTCGTCTACCTCGCCTATCTGTGGGTGATCTTTCAGATCTATCTGGGCCTCGGCCCGGTCATGAAGGCCCCCGAGGACAAGACGATCGTCTACACGCTCGTCATCGTCCTCATCTACATCGTGCTGATGGTGGTGCTCACCGCGGTCCTCGCCGGCATCGTCCTGTCGATGATCGGCATGACCGCGATCACCGCCGCGGGCGCGCTGCCGACGACCTACTGAGCGAACAATCCGGTCTGGACGGTGCCCGAAACGGCGCCGTCCAGCACCGCTGCCTTCGCCCAGGCGAGATCGTCCGCGAGATAGCGGTCGGCCGCATGGTGCGGCACCGACGCGCGAATGAGCGCGATCGCCGGCCGCAAGTCCGGCGATGTCGCGAGCGGCGCGTGGAAGTCGATCCCCTGCGCCGCCGCCAGCAGCTCGATGCCGATCACGCCCGCCGCGTTGCGCGCGATCCGCCGCGCCTTCAGCGCGCCGTGCGTCGCCATCGACACATGGTCCTCCTGCCCGGCCGAGGTCGGGATGGTGTCGACGCTCGCCGGAAAGGCGAGGCTCTTGTTCTC
This sequence comes from Sphingomonadales bacterium, assembly GCA_040255785.1. Lineage (GTDB taxonomy): Bacteria > Pseudomonadota > Alphaproteobacteria > Sphingomonadales > Sphingomonadaceae > Allosphingosinicella. The sequence goes on along the minus strand of JBDZVR010000032.1, from coordinate 27,049 downwards.
GGAGACCAGGGCCGCGGCCGTCACCTGCGCGATCATGAAACCGGAATTGACCCCCGAATCCTCGATCAGGAAAGGCGGCAGGCCGCTCATCTTGGGATCGATCAGCACCGCCAGCCGCCGCTCCGAGAGCGAGCCCGTCTCGCACATCGCGAGCGCGAGCAGATCGGCGGCGAAGGCCACCGGCTCGGCGTGGAAATTGCCGCCCGAAAGCGCGTCCCCGCCGAAGACCAGCGGATTGTCGCTCGCCGCATTGGCCTCGATCTCCAGCGTGCGCGCGGCGGTGCGGATGAGATCGAGCGCGGCGCCCATCACCTGCGGCTGGCAGCGGAAGCTGTATGGATCCTGCACCCGGTCGCAATCGATGTGCGAATGCCGGATGTCGCTTCCCGCCATCAGCGCGCGCAGCACCTGCGCGACCACGATCTGCCCCGGCTGGCCGCGCGCCGCGTGGATGCGCGGGTCGAAGGGCGCGTCGGTGCCCTTGAGCGCGTCGGTCGACAGCGCACCCGCGACGAGCGCGGCGGCGAAGACGCGCTCGGCGGTGAAGAGCAGGTCGAGCGCGATCGCGGTCGAGGCCTGGGTGCCGTTGATCAGCGCGAGCCCTTCCTTGGGCCCCAGTGCCAGCGGCTCGAGCCCGAGTCGGCCGAGCACCTCGCGCGCCGGCTGCCGCGCCCCCTCCACCATCATCGCGCCCTCGCCGATCAGCGCCGCGCTCATATGGGCGAGCGGGGCGAGATCGCCCGAGGCGCCGACCGAGCCCTGGCGCGGCACCACCGGAAGCGCCTCGCGCGCGACGAGGTCGAGCAGCCGCTCGACGATTTCCCGCCGCACGCCCGAGCAGCCGCGGGCGAGGCCGATCGCCTTCAGGATCATCATCAGCCGCACGATGCGCGCCGGCAGCGGGTCGCCGAGGCCGGCACTGTGCGAGAGAATGAGATTGCGCTGCAATTCGGCGAGCCGATCGGTGGGGATGCGCGTGTTGGCGAGCAAGCCGAAGCCGGTGTTGATGCCGTAAACGGTCTCGCCGCCGGCGACGATCGCGCCGACCGCGGCGGCCGAGGCGTCGATCGCCTGCCAGGCCCCGGGCGCGAGCTCCACCGCCGCGCCGTCCCATATTGCGCGAAGCTCCGCGAGGGTGACGGCGCCGGGCTTCAGGGTGATCATCGGTTCAAGTCCTTGCTGTCAGCGTGAAGCTGCAGGGGAGCAGCCCGCCACCGGCATTCATCTTCCCGCCATCGGCAGGTCGAGCCCATGCTCCTTCGCGCAGGCGATGGCGATATCGTAGCCGGCGTCGGCGTGGCGCATCACGCCGGTACCGGGATCGTTCCATAGCACCCGGGCGAGCCGAGTGGCGGCCTCGTCGGTGCCATCGGCGACGATCACCATGCCGGCATGCTGCGAAAAGCCCATGCCGACCCCGCCGCCATGATGGAGCGAGACCCAGGTCGCGCCGGACGCAGTGTTGAGCAGCGCGTTGAGCAGCGGCCAGTCCGACACCGCGTCGGAGCCGTCGCGCATCGCCTCGGTCTCGCGGTTGGGGCTGGCCACCGAGCCGCTGTCGAGATGATCGCGGCCGATCACGACCGGCGCCTTCAGCTCGCCGCGCGCGACCATCTCGTTGAAGGCGAGGCCGAGCCGGTGGCGCTGCCCCAGCCCGACCCAGCAGATGCGCGCCGGCAGGCCCTGGAAGGCGATGCGCTCGCGCGCCATGTCGAGCCAGCGGTGCAGGTGGGGATCGTCGGGGATCAGCTCCTTCACCTTCTCGTCGGTGCGGTGGATGTCCCCGGGATCGCCGGACAGCGCCGCCCAGCGGAACGGGCCGACGCCGCGGCAGAAGAGCGGGCGGACATAGGCGGGCACGAAGCCGGGGAAATCGAAGGCGTTGGCGACGCCCTCTTCGCTGGCGACCTGGCGGATATTGTTGCCATAGTCGAAGGTCGGCACGCCCATCGCGTGATAGGCGAGCATCGCCTCGACATGCCTGGCGATGGCGGCGCGCGCGGCTTTCTCCACCGCCTTGGGATCGCGCTCGCGCATCTCGATCCACTGCTCGACGCTCCAGCCGACCGGCAGGTAGCCGTTGGCGGGATCGTGCGCCGAGGTCTGGTCGGTGAGCGCGTCGGGGCGAATGCCGCGCGCGACCATCTCGGGCAGGATTTCGGCGGCATTGCCGAGCAGGCCGACCGAGGTTGGCCTGTCGGCGGCGCGGACGATCGCCAGCGCCTCGTCGATCGAAGTCGCGCGATGGTCGAGATAGCGGGTCTCGAGCCGCTTCGCGATCCGGCTCTCCTGGCACTCGATCGCGATGCAGTGCGCGCCGGCCATCACCGCGGCGAGCGGCTGCGCGCCGCCCATGCCGCCGAGCCCCGCAGTGAGTATCCATTTCCCGCCGAGATCGCCGCCATGATGCTGGCGGCCCATTTCGGCGAAAGTCTCGTAGGTGCCCTGAACGATGCCCTGGCTGCCGATGTAGATCCAGGATCCGGCCGTCATCTGGCCGTACATCATCAGCCCCTTGCGATCGAGCTCGTTGAAGTGATCCCATGTCGCCCAGCGCGGCACGAGGTTCGAATTGGCGATGAGCACTCGCGGCGCGTCCCGGTGGGTCGGGAAGACGCCGACCGGCTTGCCCGACTGGACGAGCAGGGTCTGGTCCTCCTCGAGCCGCTTCAGCGTCTCGACGATCGCGTCGAAACACTCCCAGTCGCGCGCCGCGCGGCCGATGCCGCCATAGACGACCAGCTCCTCCGGCGCCTCGGCGACGCGCGGATCGAGGTTGTTCATCAGCATGCGCAGCGGCGCTTCGGTGGTCCAGCTCTTCGCGGAAAGCGCCGTGCCGGTCGGCGCCTGGATATGCCGGCTGTTGTCGCGTCGATGGTGCATGGCCCTTCCACTAGCGGCTCGCGCCGGGCTTGTCGAAGGGCCTTTCGCGCGCTGAGCGGGCGCCGCGGGCCGGCGCGCCTGTCGGTCTGTCCTAGGTCTCCCGGCCGGCGAGCAGCCGCTTCGTCGGGCCGGGGAGGCCGATCCAGTAGGCGAGCTCGGCCGGGCGCTCGACCGGCCAGACGCAAAGGTCGGCGATCTTGCCGACCGCGATCGTGCCGATCTCGCCGTCGCGGGCCAGCGCCCGGGCCGCGCAGCGCGTCATCCCGGCGAGCGCCTCCTCGGGCGTCAGGCCGAACAGGGTGCAGGCCATCGACATCATCAGTGTCGGCGAGAGCACCGGCGAGGTGCCGGGATTGCAATCCGTGGCGACGGCCATCGGCACGCCGTAGCGGCGCAGCAGGTCGACCGGCGGCGCCTTCGTCTCCTTGAGCGCATAGAAGGCGCCGGGAAGCAGCACCGCGGTCATGTGCGCGCGCGCCATCGCCGCCACATCATCTTCCGTCGCATGTTCGAGATGGTCGGCCGACAGCGCGCGATAGTCGGCGGCGAGCGCGGCACCGCCGAGATTGCTCAGCTGCTCGGCGTGGAGCTTCAGCCAGAAGCCGTGCCGCCGGGCCGCCTCGAACAGCGCGCGCACCTCCTCGCGGGTGAAGCCGATGCCCTCGCAAAAGGCGTCCACCGCGCTCGCCAGCCGGCGCTCGGCGACCACCGGCAGCAGCTCCTCGATGACCATGCGGACGAAGGCCGCGCGCTCGCCCTTGTATTGCGGCGGCAGCGCATGGAGCGCGAGCAGGGTGCGCTCGATCCGCACCTTCTCGGTCTCGCCGAGCCGCTTGGCGGCTTCGAGCATCCTGACCTCGGTGGCGACGTCGAGCCCGTAGCCCGACTTGATCTCGACCGTCGTGCAGCCGCCGCGGATCAGCGCGCGCAGGCGCGGCCGCGCCGCCTCGACGAGCTGGTCGCGGCTCGCCGCGCGCGTCGCCGCGACGGTGGCGACGATGCCGCCGCCCGCCGCCGCGATCTCCTCATAGCTCGCGCCCTGGAGCCGCTGCTCGAACTCCGCCGCACGGTTGCCCCCGAAAACGAGATGGGTGTGGCAGTCGATCAGGCCGGGGGTTACCCAGGCGCCGCCCAGCGCCTCGACCTTCTTCGCCTGGTATCCGGCCAGCTCGGTGCGCTTGCCGATGCGCACGATCCGCCCGTCCTGGATGCCGATCGCGCCATTCTCGATCGCGCCGAACGGGGCCGCGATCGACGGGTCCATCGTCGCGATATGGCAATCGACCAGCAGCAGGTCCCACATGTCTCGCTTTCTCCTCCCGGCCGTTATAGGGGCAGAGGATGAGCTGGAGGTCCATCGCCGATCTCATGGTCCGTGACGAAAGCGCGCCGGTTGCCCTGATCGGCGCGCCGATGGAGGCCGGATCGGTGACACCGGGCCGCTGCGACCTCGCGCCGGAGCGGCTGCGCGCCGCGATGAAGCGGGTGTCGACCTACGATGTCGTCGCGGCGCTGGAGATCGATGCCGGCGTTCACGATGCCGGCGACGTGGCGGTGCGGACGATGATGCCGGCCGAGGGCTTCGCGCCGATCCGCGACGCGGTCGCGGCCTGCGCGGCGCGCCACGAGCTCACGCTCCTGATCGGCGGCAACAACGCGGTGACGCGTCCCGGCGTCCACGCGCTCGGGGCGCCGCTGGACACGGTCGGCCTCGTCACGCTCGACGCCCATTTCGACATGCGCGACACCGATCGCGGGCCGATGAACGGCAACCCGGTCCGCTGCCTGCTCGAGGACGGGCTTCCCGGGGCGAACATCTGCCAGATCGGGCTCGCGCCCTTCGCCAATACGCGGCGGATGCACGAGGACGCGATCGCGGCGGGCATCGGCGTCTTCGACATCGACTTCGTCCTCGCCGAAGGGATCGAGGCGGCGATCGACGAGTCGCTGGAGCGCTTGAGCCATGTCGAGCTGCTCTACATCGATTTCGACATCGACGTCATCGACCGCGGCCAGCTTCCGGGCGCGCCCGGGGCACGGCCGGGCGGGCTTCCCGTCCACGATTTCTTCCGCGCCGCGCGCCGTCTCGCCGGGGAGCCGAGGGCGCGGATCGTCGATCTCACCGAGTTCGACCCGAGCCTCGATCCCACCGATCTTTCCGCGCTCACCGCGGCGCGCTGGGCGGCGGAGGTGCTGGCGGGCTACGGGAGGCGGCGATGACGCCTGCCGTCGACCAGCTCCTCGCCGACTCGTTTCGCCAGGCGATGCGCCGCGTCGCCGCGACGGTGAACGTCATCTCGATCTGCGTCGAGGGGCGGCCGATGGGGATCACCGCGACCGCGGTTTCCTCGGTCTCGATGAGCCCGCCGAGCCTGCTCGTTTGCATCAACCAGGCCGCCTCGCTGCACGAGCCGATGGCCGACATGAGCCATTTCTGCGTGAATGTGCTGCACGGTTCGCAGGCCGAGATCGCGCGCCTGTTCGCGGATCGCGAGCGCTTCGCGCTGCGCTTCGCGTCGGGCGACTGGGAAGAGGATGGCAGCGGCCCGCCACGGCTGCGCGACGCACAGGCGGCGATCCTTTGCCGCCGGATCGACAGCCACAGCTTCGGCACCCATTCCATCTTCATCGGCGTCGTCGAGCGCGTTGCGGTGCGCGAGGACGTGCACCCGCTCGTCTATCTCGACGGCCGCTTCAGGAGCTGCGTGGATTGATGGACGAGGATCCGCATGCCCTGTTCGACGCCTGGCTGGCCGAGGCGCGGGCGGGCGAGCCCAATGATCCCGAGGCGATGGCGCTGGCGACCGCCGACGCTTCGGGCGCGCCCTCGGTTCGCATGGCGCTGCTGAAGGGACACGACGCGCGCGGCTTCGTCTTCTACACCAACAGCCGCAGCCGCAAGGGCGGAGAGCTCGGCGAAAATCCGCGCGCGGCCCTGCTGTTCCACTGGAAGTCGCTGCGCCGGCAGGTGCGGATCGAAGGTCCGGTGGAGCCGGTATCGGACGAGGAGGCCGACGCCTATTTCGCGACGCGCGCGCGCGCCTCGCAGCTCGGCGCCTGGGCCTCGGACCAGTCGCGTCCCCTCGAAAGCCGCGCATTGTTCGAGGCGCGCTACGAGGCGGCGGCGCTCGATCACGAGGGCCGCGAGGTGCCGCGGCCGCCGCACTGGAAGGGCTATCGGGTGAAGGCGGAGCGGATCGAGTTCTGGCGTGATCGGCCGCACCGCCTGCACGAGCGCCGCCTGTTCGTGCGCGAGGGCGAGGGTTGGCGCGAGAGCCTGCTCTTCCCGTGAGCGCGGCCGATCGCGCGGCGCTCACTACCCGCGCGGCGCTGGCCAGCGTCGCCACCGCGTTGTTCCTGCTCGGCCTCAAGGCCTGGGCGGCGCTCACCACCGGCTCGGTGGCGATGCTCGGCTCGCTCGCCGATACCGCGCTCGATGTCGTCGCCTCGCTCGTCACGCTGCTCGGCGTGCGCGTCGCGGCGCAGCCGGCGGACCGCGAGCATCGCTTCGGCCACGGCAAGGCGGAGGCGCTCGCCGCGCTCGTCCAGGTCGGGATCATCTCGGTCTCCGCGCTCGGCATCGGCTGGCGCGCGGTCGAGCGGCTGATCGTCGGCGCGGCGACCGCCAATGCCGGGGACGGGATCGTCGTCTCGATCGTCGCGATGGCGGCGACGGTGGCGCTGCTTGCCTATCAGCGCGCGATCATCCGACGCACCGGCTCGATCGCGATCCGCGCCGACAATGTCCACTATCAGAGCGACCTGCTGCTCAACCTTTCGGTGATCGTCGCGCTGGCGCTCGATCAATATGCCGGGCTGGTCGGCGCCGATCCGCTGTTCGGCATCGGCATCGCCGCCTGGCTGCTGTGGGGCGCCTGGCGCGCCTCGCTTCACGCCATCGACCAGCTGATGGACAAGGAGTGGCCGGACGAGAAGCGGCAGCGCTTCCTCGCCATCGCCTCGAGCCGGCCCGAGGTGAGGGGCCTGCACGACCTGCGCACCCGCTCCAGCGGCGCCCACGATTTCGCGCAGTTTCACATCTGGGTCGATCCGGCGATCAACGTCCGCGACGCGCACGAGCTGGTCGAGGCGATCGAACGGGATCTCGCCGCCGAGTTTCCCGGCTGCGAGGTGCTGATCCACCTCGATCCCGAAGGCCAGGTGGACAATCCCGGCGATCCGCTGCACGAGACCGACGAGACCAGGGAGCCGATCCCCGAATGAGGGGGCCGGCCAGGCGCCGCGCTGTCGCGGCAGGGAGCCTTCCGTCATGACGCGCCTTCGCCTCGTCCAGGTCGATGCCTTCGCCGACCGCCCGTTCACCGGCAATCCCGCCGCGGTGATGCCGCTCGACACCTGGCTCGACGATGCGACGCTGCAGGCCATCGCGCAGGAGAACAATCTCTCCGAGACTGCCTTCACCGTGCCGGCGACGGACGGCGAGGCCGATTACGAGCTGCGCTGGTTCACGCCCGCGACCGAGGTGGAGATGTGCGGCCATGCGACGCTCGCCAGCGGCCATGTCCTGATCGGCGATGGGGATCGCGTGCGCTTCCGCACCCGCGCGGCGGGCATGCTCGAAGTGGCGAGGGACGGCGATCATTATGCGATGTCGCTGCCGGCCTGGACGCCCGCGCCGAGACCGCTCCCCGCAGTCGTCGCCGCGCTCGGCTGCGCCGCGCTCGAGACGCACTGGCATCCGCGCCGCTACGGGCTGGTGGTCGTCGCGAGCGAGGCGGAGGTCCGCGCGGTGGCGCCCGATTTCAGGGCGCTGGCGGCGGAGGGCGATCTGCTCACCATCGTCACCGCGCCCGGACGCGAGACCGACGTGGTGAGCCGGGCCTTCGCGCCCGGCGCCGGCATCGACGAGGATCCGGTGACCGGCTCCGCCCATGCCGTCCTCGTGCCCTATTGGGCCGGGCGGACCGGGCGCGCGAGCCTCACCTACTTCCAGGCAAGCCGCCGCGGCGGCCGACTCACCGGCCGCCTCGCGGGCGACCGGGTGATCCTCGGCGGCCGGTGCGTCACCGTGATCGAGGGGGTGATGACGCTCTAGGACGGGGTGGCGGCACTCGCCGGGCGCGCCTGCTGCGATGCGATCCATTCGTCGATATGCGCCTCGAGCACGTCGAGCGGCACCGATCCGTTCTCCAGCACCGCGTCGTGGAACCGTCGCTCGTCGAAGCGGTTGCCGAGCGCCTGCTCGGCGCGGCGGCGCAGCTCGACGATCTTCAGGCGGCCGATCATGTAGCCGAGCGCCTGGCCGGGCCAGCTGATGTAGCGATTGACCTCCGATTCGATATTGCGATCGGTGAGCGCGGTGTTGTCGCGCATATATTGGATCGCCCGCGCCTTGTCCCAGCCGAAGGCGTGGATGCCGGTATCGACGACGAGCCGGCAGGCGCGCCACATCTGGTAGGAAAGCTCGCCCATCCTGCGCTCGGGCGTGTCGTAGAGGCCCATTTCCTCGCCCAGGCTTTCGGCATAGAGCGCCCAGCCCTCGGTGAAGGCGGTGAAGCTGGTGAAGTTCCGCCGGAACGGCGCGATGTCCATTTCCTGCTGGAGCGCGATCTGGAGGTGGTGGCCCGGCACCGATTCATGCAGCGAGAGCGCCGGTATCTCCCACAGCGGCCGCTGATCGAGGTGCGAGGTGTTGACATAATAGGTGCCCGCGATCCCCGCCTCGGGCGAGCCCGAGCCGTAATAGGCGGTGGTGGTGCCCTCCGCCGTCTCCTCCGGGATCGGCCGGATCGTGAAGGTGAGGCGCGGCAGCCGGCCGAACAGGCGCGGCAGCCAGGCGTCGACCTGCTTGTTGAACAGCGCCGAGGCCGCCATCAGCTGCTCCGCGCTGGTCGGGTAATAGCGCGGATCGGTCCGGAGATGCTCGATGAAGGCCTCGCGGCTGGGATAGCCGGCCTCGCGCGCGACCCGGTCCATCTCGGCGCGGATGCGGGCGACCTCGCGCAGGCCGATCTCGTGGATTTGCCGCGGCGTCAGGCTGGTCGTCGTGTTCTCGCGAACCTGCAGCGCATACCATTCCGCTCCGTCCGGCTGCGCCGAGACGCTGTCGCTGCGCGCGCAATGGGGCAGGTAGGAGCGCTGGTAGAAGTCGAGATGCTTCTGGTAGGCGGGGTTGATCGCCGTCGTGATGATGTCGCGCGCCCGCGCCCGCAGCGCCGACCAGTCGGCGTCGCTGATGCTCGCCGGCTTCGGCCGGGTGAAGGGTTCGTAGAAGCGCGACTGGGTGGGATCGCTCTGGATCACGCCCGCGATCGTCCGGTCGTAGCCGTCCAGCACCGAACAGGGCAGGACATAGCCGCCCCGAACCGCGGCCGCGGTCCGCGCCAGCGCCTGGTCGTTGAGCTGCGGATACTGGGCGATGCGGGTGAGGTAGGATTCGTAATCGTGGCGGGTGCGGAAGGGCAGGTTCTCCGCCATGCCGGCGAAGCGCTGGTGCCAGCCATAATAGGTCGTGAACAACATGTCGCGCTGGCCGAAGCGGTTTTCCTCGACCCGCTCGCCGAGATTGCGGCGCATGATGGCGGCGTTGACCCGGTCCTCGCTCGAGAGCGCATTGACCGGGATCGCCCGCAGGCGATCGAGCAACGCCTGGGCCTCGAGCGCCTCGCGGTCGCGCGCCTCCGGCGAATAGTCGTCGATCCGATCGTCATGGTCGCGCACGCCGAGCGCGGTCGCCTCGATCGGATGGCTTCGCAAAAGCCATTGATAATGTTCGTCCATCAGCCGGTGGAAATCCTCCGCCGGCGTGGCGAAGGCAGGCTGGGCGAGCGCGATCGAAGCGACGGCGGCGAGCAAGGCAAGGCGCATCCGGCAAGTCTCCCTGTTTGTGGAGAGCACCCTAGGCCGCCCCGAGCGAGGTTCAAGACCGCGGCCGCGCCACGTCGGCCGGGCCGCTAGGCGGGCTGCGCGAACTTTTCGGGCAGGGGAAAGAGCGTCACGAAGCGCGCGAGGAGGTCGCGGTCCCCCTCGATGGCGAGCGCGCCCTCGGCCTCGAGCGCCGATGCCGGCACGCCGCCATAGACCGCGGCGGCGATTGCGGTGGCCGGGCCGGCCAGGACGAGATCGGCGCCCTCCGCCTCGCCGCGACCGACGGTGAGATCGCCGCCGCCGATCCGCATGCGGAAGCGCTCCTTGCCGATCACGAAGCCGACCTCGGCCTCGAGCCCGGCCAGTCGCGCCGGATCGTGCATCGTGCGGAAGGAGAGCATCAGCGAGGTCGCTGACAGCGGCAGGCCTGGGTCGTGCGTCGGCGATCGCGTCGCCCAGCGCCCGAGCGCCTGGACGATCGGCTCGGCCTCATAGCCCCATCGGGTGAGCTCGTAGACATGGCTTGAGACGGGCGGCGGCAGCTCGCGGCGGACGAGGATGCCCAGCGCCTCCAGCCCGGTGAGCCGCTGGGTAAGCACGTTGGCGCTGATTCCGGGCAGGTCGGCGCGAAGATCGGCGAATCGCTTGGGTCCAAGCAGCAACTCGCGGATGACGAGCAGGGCCCAGCGCTCGCCGATCAGGTCGAGGGCGTGCGCGGTGCCGCAGGCGTCGTTGTAGCGTCGGCGCGACGGGCTGCCGGACTTGGCAGTTAGTTTTTCTAACTCCACAGTTGCTTTTTATAACTCACTATCGCAGAAAGCTCAAGACCGATTCGCGGCCCTCTTCGAGGAGAGACGACATGCAGATGATCTTCGTGAACCTTCCCGTCGCCGATCTGCCCTCGGCCCGCGCTTTCTACGAGGCGATCGGCTTCACCAACGATCCGCGCTTCACCGACGAGACCGCGGCCTGCATGGTCCTCTCCGAGGCGATTCACGTCATGCTGCTCACCCACGAGAAATTCGCGCGGTTCACGCCGCGGCCCGTGGCCGACGCGCATGCGGCGAGCGAGGTGCTGATCGCGCTGTCGCGCGAGAGCCGCGACGCGGTCGACACGATGACCGAGCTGGCGCTCGCCGCCGGCGGCCGCGAGCCGCGCGAGAGGCAGGATTACGGCTTCATGTATTCGCGCGCCTTCGAGGATCCGGACGGACATATTTTCGAGCCGATGTGGATGGACCTGGCCGCGGCCGAGGCCGCGATGTGCGGCACGCCGGCGGCGGCCTGAACCCGGGCGGTGGGGCAGCAGGGAGAGGCAGGATGACCTATGTGGATGGCTTCGTCGCGGCGGTGCCCGCGGCGAACAGGGAGGCCTATCGCGCGCATGCCGGCCGGGCGGCCGAGCTGTTCAGGGAATTCGGCGCGCTGCGCGTCGTCGAGACCTGGGCCGACGACGTGCCGGACGGCAAGCTCACCGATTTCCGTCGTTCGGTGAAGGCCGGGCCGGGAGAGGAGGTCGTCTTCTCCTGGATCGAATGGCCGTCGAAGGCGACGCGCGACGCGGGCTGGGCGAAGATGATGGAGGATCCGCGCATGCAACGCCAGGATGATCCCCTGCCGTTCGACGGCAAGCGCCTGATCTACGGCGGCTTTTCGCCGCTGCTCGACACCGCCGGCTGAGGGAGGACGACATGGCCGACAAGTTCATCTGGTACGAGCTGATGACGTCCGACCTCGACGCCGCTCTCGACTTCTACACGCGCGTCGTCGGCTGGACGAGCGAGGATCATGCCAGCGGCGCGCTCAACGGCACGCGCTACGCCGTCCTTGCGACCGAGGGGCAGGGCGTCGCCGGCGCGCTGCAGCTCACGCCGGAAATGATGGCGCGCGGCGCGCGGCCGGGCTGGATGGGCTATATCCACGCCGCCGACGTCGATGCCCGCGCGAAGGCGATTGCCGCGGCGGGCGGCACGGTGCATGTTCCGCCGACAGACATTCCCGGTGTCGGCCGCTTCGCGCTCGTCGTCGATCCGGGCGGCGCCTATTTCTACATCATGACGCCGGCCCCGCCGGACGGCGGCGAGCTGCGCGAGCTGCCGCCGCAGACGCCCGGCTGCTTCAGCTGGCGTGAACTCTATTCGAGCCTCGGCGACAAGGCCGCCTTCGAATTCTATTCGACCCAGTTCGGCTGGGAGACGATGCACGAGATGCCGATGGGCGAGATGGGAACCTACCGCATCTTCGGCGCCGATGGCGTGCAGATGGGCGGCATGTTGAGGAAGCGCGATGCGATGCCTGCTTCCACCTGGGCCTTCTACACCAATGTCGATGCGATCGACGCCGCAGTCGAGCGGGTGAAGGCCAATGGTGGCCAGCTGCTCGGCGGCCCGCTCGACGTGCCGGGCGGCAGCTGGATCGTCCAGTGCCTCGATCCGCAGGGCGCCCATTTCTCACTCGTCGCGCCGACGCGCTGACGACCAGCCAGGGAGACCAACGATGTCGCAGAAGATTGTCCCGTACCTCTGGTACGATCAGGAAGGCGAGGAGGCCGCCAATTTCTACGTCGGCCTGCTGCCCGACAGCCGGATCGACAGGGTCGTGCGCGCGCCGATCGATACGCCCTCGGGCCCGCGAGACCATGTCATGGTGGTCGAGTTCACGCTCGCCGGGCAGCGCTATGTCGCGCTCAACGGCGGTTCGATGTACAAGCATAGCGAGGCCATCTCGTTCATGATCAAGACCGATGACCAGGCCGAGACCGACCGGCTCTGGGACGCGATCGTCGGCAATGGCGGCGAGGAGGGCGCCTGCGGCTGGTGCAAGGACAAGTGGGGCGTCTCCTGGCAGATCACCCCGCGCCGCCTGCTCGAGCTCAGCGGCGGCCCGGACCGCGAGCGCGCCCAGCGCGTGATGGGCGCGATGATGAAGATGCGCAAGATCGACATCGCCGCGCTCGAACGCGCCGCCGCCGGCCAGTAGGCGGACGCGGGCAGCCTCGGCCCCGGTCCCGCCTCTCGCCGCGCGGCGCTGACCGGAGCGAGCGACAGGCGACGCCAGGCGGCGCGCCGGATCCGCCCTCCAGCGAGGGGCAGGGTGAGGGGGCCGGGGCATGTCCCGGCAACGAGCTCCCTCACCCCCCGTCCGGGCGCGGCTCGTATCCCCTTCCCGTGGGGCGAGGCGGCATGAACGTCGATACGGCTAGGCTGGTGGCGCCTCGATCGTGATCTCGGTCTTCAGAGAATTGGCGATGTAGCAGGCCTCGTGCGCCTCGTGATGGAGCCGCTGGAGCGTCGCCTCGTCGGGCGCCGCGCCGGTGAAGGCGATGCGGGGGCGCAGCGTGATGCGCGTCATCGCCATCCGGCCGGGCGCGATCCGGCCCATCTCGCCCTCGGCCTCATCGACATAGGATTCGACCTGAAAGCCGGCCTTTTGCGCGACCCACAGGAAGAGGAGCATATGGCATGACGCCGCGGCCGCGACGAGCGCTTCCTCGGGATCGACCGCCGCCGGATCCGACATCGGCGCGGGAACGACGTCGGGCGAGGACGAGCCGGGCACGACCGCGCCGCCGTCGAAGCGCCATGCGTGGCGGCGGCTGTAGCGTCCACCCCCGGCGCCATCGAAGCGCCATTCGATGCGGGCGACGTGCCGGTGACTCATGCCGCGCCCCGCTTCGCGCGGGCGGTCGGGAACATGTCGTCGGGAGCGCCCGGCGCGGGCCCGGCCGATGCGTCGGCTGGCGGCGCCGGCGTCGCGATCAGCATCGGTGCATCCGCGCCCTTGGCGAGCGCCTCGCGGCGGGCGAGGCGGCCGTCGATCCGCGCGCCCGCGGCGATGCTGATCGTCTCGTAGGCGACATCGCCGGTCACCCGGCCGCTCGCCTCGATGATCACCGTGCGGGCGTCGACCTTGCCCTCGACCAGCCCGGCGATGCGCGCCTCTTCGGCGGTGATGTCGCCGGCGATCGTCCCGCTCGTCCCCTGGATCAGGGTCTGGCAGCGGACATGGCCCTCGATCCGGCCGTCGACGTGAAGCGGCCCGGTGGTGGTCGCGTCGCCGCCGATCGTCATCTCCGGGCCGATGAAGGAAAGGCCGCCGCTGCCGCCGCCGCCGCGCGGCACGCGCGCCGCTCCCTTGCCGTTGCTGCGCGAGAACATCGCCGCCCCCTTGCCGTTGCTCGCCGTCGACTATTGCCGTTGACGCGCATCGGTTCAAGCGGTGGCGCTAGGAAAATCGTGCCGGATCGCATTGCCCTGGGCTGGCGCCGCGCGCGGGCCGCCCGGCAATGGCGTGGCGGCCCGGCAATGGCGCGGCGGCGGGAGACGGAAATGGGGGCCGACATCGCTGCCGGCCCCCACTGTCCCGCCGCGGTTGATCGTCAGGCCTGGATGGGCGAGACGGCCGCGTCGGGCGGCTTCGAAGCATGACGACTCGCAAACCGGGGTTCGCAATGCCGTCTCCCTCCAGGGGCCATCCGGGGCTCGCGCCCTGTCCGGTTCCCCTTCGGCTCTCCGCAGGGGCCGAAGCCCCATCGGTTCGCCTGCCGGGCCCGGGGACCGAAATCCCCGCCCCGGCCGATGCGTTCGGACCGAGGCCCGCTCCCGCATCCGGACGGCCAGCCCGGAACCGGGGGTTCCGTTCGTCCGTCCCGATCTTCCCCGGCCGGAGCCTGAGAAGATCCCGGGCGCTTCACCAAGCCTGCCGTCGGCATTCGCTCGGGCAAGCCCTTCGCGTCCGCATACGGCGGCTTCTTCAGCCGCCCCGCCCTGCGTTTCCGTCGCCGCGTCTGGTGGGACCGCGACGTTCCCGTTCGGGCCGTGGCCGGGAAGGCTCTCGGCCGTTGCCGGCCGATCGTCCGTGCCACGGAGGGAAAGCTGTCACGGATGGCGAGTCGCGCCAAGCGGATTCCACCTGTGGAAAAGGAGGATAACGGGCATAAGTCAGGCCCATCCTCGGCCGGGCCGCGATCGCCGCCGTGGGCCTTACGGCGGCATTTGAGCGGGCGACTTGCGGCGGGCGTCGCGGTCCAATAAAGGGAGCGCGACTTCACACTTTCTTTAAGCCGGCCCGCACCTGTGGCCGGGCTCCCTGGGGGAAGGACCAAAGCGGCATGGACAACCGGTTCAACACGATCGCGGGATGGGCATTGGCGGGCGGCATCGTCCTCCTCGGCACGACGCTCGTGGCCGGCGAATATTTCAAGGCGGAGCGGCCCGAGCAGATGGGCTACCCGATCCCGGGCGTGGTCGAGGACGGCGGCGACTCCGGCCCGGCCGCCGATCCGCCGATCGCGCTGCGCCTGGCCAGCGCCGACATCGCCGCCGGCCAGCGGTCCTTCGCCAAGTGCCAGTCGTGCCACACGATCGAGCAGGGCCAGCCGAACGGCATGGGTCCGAACCTTTGGGCGACGATCAACGAGCCGATCGGCCAGGGCAAGAACGGCTATGCCTTCTCGAGCGCGCTGAGCGGCCATGGCGGCACCTGGACCTTCCAGAACATGGACGATTGGCTGAAGTCGCCCTCGCGCTTCGCGCCGGGCACCAAGATGAGCTTCGCCGGCCTCAGCGATCCGCAGGAGCGCGCCAACGTCATCGCCTTCATGAACAGCAGGGGCAGCAACGTGCCGCTGCCGCCGCCGCCCGCGGCCGAGCCCGAAGGCGATGGCGAGCAGGACTCCGGCAATGGCGCGGCGGCGGCCGATAACAGCGCGACCGAGGCCGGCCCGGCCGCGGCCAACAGCCAGTAGGCCCGTCAGGCCGGACGCGCGCGGCTCAGCAGCAATCGGGGATTTCCGCGGTGCCGGCATAGTGTCGGCACACCTGCGCCCACGCCTCCTCGGCGGTCTCGCAGAAGGTGAACAGGTCGAGGTCGCGCGGCGCGATCACGCCTTCGTCGACCAGCGCCTCGAAATCGACGACGCGGTTCCAATAGTCGCGGCCGAAGAAGAGGATCGGCATCGGCTTGACCTTGCCGGTCTGGATCAGGGTGAGCAGTTCGAACGCCTCGTCGAACGTGCCGAAGCCGCCGGGAAACACCGCCACTGCGCGCGCGCGCAGCAGGAAATGCAGCTTGCGCAGCGCGAAATAGTGGAAACGGAAGGACAGGCTCGGCGTCACATATTGGTTGGGAAGCTGCTCATGCGGAAGCACGATGTTGAGCCCGATCGATTCCCTGCCCTCGTCGGTGGCGCCGCGATTCGCCGCCTCCATGATCGACGGGCCGCCTCCTGAACAGACGACGAAATGCCGCCGCCCGTCGGCGTCGGGCGCGACCCGGCTCACCATCCGGGCGAGCTTGCGCGCCTCGACATAATAGCGGGACTTCTTTTTGAGATTGATTGCGATCCGCCGCTGGCGGTCGGTCCCGGCGGCCTCGATCAGCGCGTCGGCATTTTCCGGCTCCGGGATGCGCGCGGAGCCGTAGAAGACGAAGGTGGAGGCGATCTTTGCCTCCTCGAGCAGCAGCTCGGGCTTCAACAGCTCTAGCTGGAAGCGCACCGGACGCAGATCCTCGCGCAGCAGGAAATCGAGGTCCTGGAAGGCGAGCCGGTAGGTCGGCGTCGTCGTCTGGGGGCTTTCGGTCGCCTGCGCGGCGAGTTCCGCTTCCTCGCGGGCGGCGTGGAATACGCGCTTGGGGGGAACTGGATCGGTCATCCGGGGCATTTAAGGGTGCCGGACCGGCGTCGCAACAACATGGTTGGTCCGGCCCGACATGGCCGTCGCCCGGCTACCGGCAATAGGGCCCGCGGCCCATGTCGAAATGCATGTGGTTATAGTGATAGGCGTTGGCGTCCGGGCCGAGGCCGATGTTGAAGCGGCGGCAGCCGGCGTCATGGACGGCGCGCAGGAAGTCGCGCACCCGCCGGTCGTCGCCATTCCAGCCATATTGCACCGTGATCCGCCGCCCGTCGTCGAGGACGAAGGCGGAGACGTCCACCGCATTGGCGAAGGCATGTTCGGAAAGCCGCGCGCCGGGGATCCCGTTGACGCCGCGGCACGAATAGGTGCCGAAAGTCTCGACCCGGGCGAGGCCGGCGCCGAAATAACGGCGCGCGGCGGGGGCGACGTCCTGGCGCATCCAGGCGACGAAGCGGTCGGCGAGCGCGCAGGTCATCGCGCCGAGATTGGTGACCGGCACGCCGATGTCGACGAGCTGGACGGTGCCGATCGTCTGGCAGCCGCCGGCATATTGGCGGCCTTCGAGCATGCGAAATCGCACCCCTGCCCGGCCGAGGTCGTTCAGGCACTGGCGCATCGTGGCGCTCGTCGGCGCGGGCGCGCGCGCGCCCGGCCGCGGCGGCGGCAAGCCGCGATCGCCGCGCGGTATGCAGGCCGCGAGCAGCAGCAGCAGCGCGGCCGAAGAAATGATCCCCCGCTTCACCGGACCGGACACTGGCCTCCACGCCGACCGGGTCAACCGGGACCGAGTCGAACCGAAACCGCCTTGCGATGAACGGCGCTTGTCTCTAGTCGCGTTGGCGGGCCACGCCGCCCCAACGCGGTGCGGGCTCTCTGGAAGGAGAGTCGTAACATGACTGTGACCAAGCCCGAGGCGCGCCCGGCGCGCCCGTTCTTCTCTTCCGGTCCCTGCGCCAAGCCGCCGGGCTGGAGCCCCCAGCATCTCGCCGCCGGCAGCCTCGGCCGCTCCCATCGCTCGCAGCTCGGCAAGGCGCGCCTGCGCCATTGCATCGAGCTGATGCGCGATGTGCTGCGCCTGCCCGACACGCACCGCATCGGCATCGTCCCCGGCTCCGACACCGGCGCGTTCGAATTGGCGATGTGGACGATGCTCGGCGCCCGGCCCGTCACATGCCTCGCCTGGGAAAGCTTCGGCGAGGGCTGGGTGACCGATGCGGTGAAGCAACTGAAGCTCGACCCCACCGTGATCCGCGCCGATTATGGCGAGCTTCCCGATCTCGGCCGGGTCGACTGGTCCAGCGACGTTCTGTTCACCTGGAACGGCACCACCTCCGGCGTGCGCGTGCCGGACGGCGAATGGATCGCCGACGATCGCGAGGGATTGAGCTTCGCGGACGCGACCAGCGCGGTCTTCGCCTACGATATTCCCTGGCCGAAGATCGATGTCGCCACCTTCTCCTGGCAGAAGGTGCTGGGCGGGGAGGGCGCGCATGGCGTGCTCATCCTCGGGCCGCGCGCGATCGAGCGGCTCGAAAGCCACGCGCCCGCCTGGCCGCTGCCCAAGGTCTTCCGCCTCATGTCCAGGGGCGCGCTCAACGAGGGCATCTTCCGGGGCGAGACGATCAACACCCCCTCGATGCTCGCCGTCGAGGACGCGATCTGGGCGCTCGAATGGGCGAAGGGCATCGGCGGCCTGCCGGCGCTGATCCAGCGCTGCGCGACCAATGCCGCCGCGCTCGACGCGATCGTCGCCGCGCGGCCCTGGCTGGGCCATCTCGCCGCTGATCCCGCGATCCGGTCGCGGACCAGCATATGCCTGACGGTCGATGGCGCCGACGCCGGGTTCATCAAGAAGATGGCGGCGCTGCTCGAGGCGGAGGATGCCGCCTATGACATCGCCGGCTATCGCGACGCGCCGCCGGGGCTGCGCATCTGGTGCGGCGCGACGGTGGACGCCGCCGACATCGAGGCGCTCGGGCCGTGGCTCGACTGGGCCTGGGCGACGGCGCGCGGCGCCTGAGCCCCCCGGTTTCCGACATTTCCTCATCCGGCGCCGCCGCGCCGCGCTGCTCCCGCACCGGGAGAGCCAAGAAAGGACAGCAGATGCCCAGAGTGCTGATTTCCGACAAGATGAATGCCAGGGCCGCCGAGATCTTTCGCGCCAACGGGATCGAGGTGGACGAGAAGCCCGGACTTTCGAAGGACGAGCTGAAGGCGATCATCGGCGATTATGACGGCCTTGCCGTCCGCTCGGCGACCAGGGTGACGGCGGATGTCCTCGACGCCGCCGCCCGGCTGAAGGTGATCGGCCGCGCCGGCATCGGCGTCGACAATATCGATGTTCCCGCCGCCACGGCGCGTGGCGTCGTCGTGATGAACACGCCGTTCGGCAACTCGATCACCACCGCCGAGCACGCGATCGCGCTGATGTTCGCGCTCGCGCGCGAGCTGCCGCAGGCCGACGCCTCCACCCAGGCGGGCAAGTGGGAGAAGAACCGCTTCATGGGGGTCGAGCTCACCGCCAAGACGCTCGGCCTCATTGGCTGCGGCAATATCGGCTCGATCGTCGCCGAGCGGGCGATCGGCCTCAGGATGAAGGTGATCGCCTACGATCCCTTCCTCACGCCGGAGCGGGCGGTCGAGCTCGGCGTCGAGAAGGTCGAGCTCGACCAGCTCCTCGAGCGCGCCGACTTCATCACGCTGCACACGCCGCTGACCGACCAGACGCGCAACATCCTCTCGGCCGCCAATCTCGCGAAGACGAAGAAGGGCGTGCGGATCATCAACTGCGCGCGCGGCGGGCTGATCGACGAGGCGGCGCTGAAGCTGGGGCTGGAGTCGGGGCATATCGCCGGCGCCGCGCTCGACGTGTTCGTCGAGGAGCCGGCAACGAACAACCCGCTGTTCGGCGCGCCGGGCCTCGTCGCCACTCCTCATCTCGGCGCCTCGACCACCGAGGCACAGGTCAATGTCGCGATCCAGGTCGCCGAGCAGATGTCCGACTTCCTGGTGCGCGGCGGCGTCTCGAACGCGCTCAACATGCCCTCGCTCTCGGCCGAGGAGGCGCCGCGCCTTAGGCCCTACATGGAGCTCGCCGAGCGGCTCGGCGGGCTCGTCGGGCAGCTCGAGGGCGATTCGATCCGGGCGGTCTCGATCGAGGTCGAGGGCGCCGCCGCCGAGCTCAACCAGAAGCCGATCACCGCTGCCGTGCTCGCCGGGCTGATGCAGGTCTATTCGGATACGGTGAACATGGTGAACGCGCCCTTTCTCGCGAAGGAGCGCGGGCTCGACGTCAGCGAGGTGCGCCACGCGCAGGAGGGTGACTATCACACCCTGGTCCGGGTCGTGGCCGAGACCGGGGGCGGGCGGCGCTCGGTTGCCGGCACGCTCTTCGGCAACGCCGCGCCGCGCCTGGTCGACATGTTCGGCATCCCGATCGAGGCCGAACTTTCCGGCGACATGATCTACATCGTCAACGAGGACGCGCCCGGCTTCATCGGCCGGCTCGGCAGCCTGCTCGGCGAGGCCGGCGTCAACATCGCCACCTTCCACCTCGGGCGTCGCGCCGCCGGCGGCGAGGCGGTGGCGCTGGTTTCGGTCGACGGGCGGATCGAACCGGCGCTCGCGCGCAAGCTCGCCGCGATCCCGGGGGTCCGGCGGGTGACTCCGCTGCGCTTCTGACCACGCTTGAATCGGCCCAAGTGTCTTACTACAATATGACACAAGGAGGCCGGCCATGGCGAAGGTGAAGATCCCGAAGGAAATCGCCGGGGTGAAAATCCCGAAAAAGGCGCGCAAGCGGGCGAAGAAGGCGCTGGAGGCGACCGCCAGCCCGGTCGTCCAGGGCCTCGCCGTCGCGGCGCTGGCGAGCGCGGCGCGCGCCCGGGCCGCCCGCTCGGCGCGGAAGGCCGCGGAGGCCGGGCCCGACGCGGCGGCCGCGACCGAGCCGGGCTGCGCCTGCGTCGAGATCGATGGCGAGCGGCTCGCCGAGACGCTGCGCGCGGCCGCGCGCGACGGCCTTCTGGCCTTTCTCGAGGGCCTCGAGGAAGGGCTGCGCGCCACCGCGCCGTCACCGCCGCCGCGGGATGACGAGCCGGGGGCGGCCGCTTCGGCTCAGTAGCGCCGCTGGCGAGGCTCGCGCAGCGGTCCGTCGTTGCGGAGCTGCCCGCGCGCGATTCCGCGCGGGAAGCGCTCGGTGTGGACGTTCACGTAGAAGTCGAACGGCCGGAAGACGAGCTGCGTCGCCAGCGCTTCCTCGATCGCGGCGCAACCCTCGCTGTGGCCGCTCGCGTCGGGCGTGGTCAGCGTCACCACCGGCGGGCCGGCAACGCCGGCGGCGCCGCGGTGGATATGGGCCGCGGTCGCGGTGTCGCCGCCGCGCACGTTGAGCATCCAGCAGATCTGCCCGGCCTGCGCATCGACGCGAAGCTCGGCGGTGCCGGTGGCGTTCGCATCGCCTGGCCCCGGCACCTCCTGGACGCCGGTCATGCTCGCGTAGAGCCGCGCGCGCGGCGCCCGCTGCTGCGTCGCGCAACCCGCCAGCGCAAGCAGCGCCACACCGGCCAGGATCAATCCACCCCGCATGTCGCATCCTCCCTTTCCGCCGCCTCGACCCAGTGGGCGAGCAGGCCAAGTGCGATCGCGAACGGCATCGGCGGGGCGAAGCGCGCATCCGCCGCGCCCGCCAGCGCCGCCCGCACTTGCGCGCGCGAGGCCCAGAATGCGTCCTCGAGCTCGGTCGTGTCGAGCGTCACCTTATCCGATCGCGCCTCGGCGATACATGCGATCATGAGCTGGCCCGGAAAGGGCCAGGGTTGGCTCGCGACGTAGCGCACGCGCGCCACCGCGATCCCGGCTTCCTCCATGACCTCGCGCGCGACCGCTTCCTCGATCGATTCGCCGGGCTCGACGAAGCCGGCGAGCGCCGAATAGCGGCGCGGCGGATAATGGGGCTGGCGGGCGAGCAGGACGCGATCGCCGTGCTCGGCGAGCATGATCACGACCGGGTCGACGCGCGGAAAATGCTCCGCCTCGCAGCCCGCGCAGCGGCGGCCCCAGCCGGCGCGAAAGACACCAGTGGCGCCCCCGCAAATGCCGCAGAAGCGGTGGCGGCGGTGCCATTCGTTGAGGCTGCGCGCCAGGCCCCATATCGCGGCGTCGCGCGGCGTCATTTCGGAAATGACGCGAAACAGCGCGAAGGCACGCTGCCCCGGCCCATTGTCCGTGACGATCGGCGCGAACAGCGGCCGGCCCCCCTCGTCGATGCCGAGGAAGATCGACTCGTCCTCGCCGAGCCTTTCCCAGGTCAGGCGGCCGTCCCCGTCGAGCGCCGGATCGATCCCCGCCAGCCTGAGCAGCCGGGCCTCGGGATGCGCCCGATGACGCGCGAGCCGCCCGGCGACGAAGCGGGAATGATCGTCGCGATCGATGTCGGCGCCGGTAAAGCCGGTCTGGAGCAAGGGGCCTCCGCTGCGCTGGTTGCGTGCGCGCCCTATGGACCCGGACGCGCGTTGCGCAAAGGGCCGGCCGGCGACGCCGCGTCCCCGCCCGCCGCGCGCCAGGCGAGGCCGCGCGCGGCGAGCTTGGCGAAGAGGGTCGGCAGGCCCGCCTCGTCGATCCGCGCGATCGGCCACCACTCGCCCGTCGACCGTGCCGCGCTTCGCGATCGCGCGCGCGCGCAGCGCAGCGTCGTGGTCAGCGCGAAATGGGTGAAGACATGCTCGACCGCGCCCGCTGCCCGCCAGTTCGCCTCGGCCGGCGGCTCGGTCGGCAGCGCGCGCATTCCCCCGAGCAGGCCCGCTGGCGGGCGGCGCACGAGCAGGACGTGGCCATCATGTTCAAGCCAATAGGCCTCGCCCTCGCGCCGCGGCCGCGCCTTCTTCGGCGGCCTGACCGGGTAGCGCTCCGGCGCGCCCTCGGCGAATGCGGCGCACCAGCTCGACAGCGGGCAGCGCGGGCAGGAGGGGGCGCGCGGCGTGCAGACCGTCGCGCCGAGATCCATCATCGCCTGGGCGAAGTCCCCGGCGCGTTCGTTTGGCGTCAGCGCATCCGCGCGCGCGCGGATCGCGGCGCGCGCGGCGGGAAGCGGCGTCACGATCGCATGCAGCCGGGCGATCACCCGCTCGACATTGCCGTCGACCACCACCGCGCGCCGGCCGAAGGCGATCGCGGCGACGGCGGCGGCGGTATAGGGGCCGATGCCCGGGAGCGCGAGCAGCGCCGTCGGCTCGTCGGGAAAGCGGCCGCCATGATCGGCGACGATCGCCCGCGCGCAGGCGAGCAGATTGCGGGCGCGCGCATAGTAGCCGAGCCCGGCCCATTCGCGCATCACCTCCTCGTCAGGCGCGGCGGCAAGCGCCGCCACTGTCGGCCATCTTTCGGTGAAGCGCGCGAAATAGGGCTTCACCGTCGCCACCGTCGTCTGCTGGAGCATGATCTCGGACAGCCAGACCCGGTAGGGATCGGGCGCGTCGCCTTCGTCCGCGCGCCACGGCAGCCGCCGCTTATCCACAGCATACCAACATAAAAGCGCCTGGCGGGCATCGACGGACATGGGCCGCCTATGCCATGCTTCGCGCGATGGCGAAAACGGTCGGTCGCGCAAGGAAGGAAGCGTCGTCGCCACGTGCCCGGCGGGTGCGCGCGGTCGCCGATCTGCTGCCTGATGCCGGCGGCGCTGCCTTTCGCCGCTTCGGCTTCGTCCAGTCGGCGATCGTGAGCCGCTGGCGCGACATCGTCGGCGATCGCTACGCGCGCGTCTCCAGCCCCGAATCCATCCGCTTTCCGCGCGGGCGCAAGAGCGAGGGTGTGCTGTCCCTCGTGGTCGAGAGCGCGCACGCGCCGCTGATGCAGCATGTCGCGCCGACCATCATCGAGCGGGTCAACCGCTTCTTCGGCTATGGCGCGGTGGCGCGGATTCAGTTCCGGCAGGGGATCGTGCGCGCCGAGCGAATGAAGCCGCCGCCGGGCGCGCCGGGGGCGCCCGACCTCCGTCCGGTGCCGGTCGAGCTCGGCGATTCGCTGCGCGCGATCGCCGATCCCGAGCTTCGCGCCTGCCTCGAATCGCTTGCGCGCGGGCTTGCGTCGCGCGAAGGAACCGCGGCCGTGACGAGCATCCCGGTCGTCGGAAAGATTGGAGACAGCAAGCCATGAGAATCGGTCTCGCCGCCACAGCCTGCGCCAGCGCCCTTGCCCTCTTCCTCGCCGGATGCGGCGGCGGTGACGGGAGCAACCTCGCCGCCGCCGCGGCGAACGTCGATGCGCCGCTGCCGCAGATTCCCGCGCCGAACCAGGGCGACTGGCGGCAGGTGGTCAGCGAGACGCCAGAAGGCGGCTATCGCATGGGCAACCCGGACGCGCCGGTGAAGCTGGTCGAATATGCCTCGATCACCTGCCCGCACTGCGCCGAATTCGCCGCCAGCGCCTCGACCCCGCTGCGCGACGAATATGTCCGCTCGGGCCAGGTCAGCTGGGAATATCGCCCGTTCATGCTGTTCCCGACCGATCCGGGAATCTTCATGGCGCTGCGCTGCCAGGGGCCGCAGGCCTTCTTCCGCCTGGCCGAGCAGCTCTACGCGACGCAGCAGGACTGGATCGGCCGTCTCCAGGTGCTGAGCGACCAGCAATTGCAGGCGATCCAGAACATGTCGCCGGCCGCGCGCACGGGCGCGCTGATGCAGGCGGCCGGGCTCGACGAATTCTTCCGCCAGCGCGGCATGCCGCAATCGCGGCTCGAATCCTGCCTCGCCGATCCGCAGGGGCTGCAGCGGCTGGCCGAGATCACCCAATATGGCACCGCCACCGATGGGGTGCAGGGGACGCCGGCCTTCTTCATCAACGGCCAGCGTCAGGAGGTCGGCACCTGGAACCAGCTCGAGCCGCGGCTGCGCGCGGCGATGGGGAGCTGAGCGCTTGCGCCGGGGCGGCATCGTCGCCGCGGTGCTGGCGGTGGCGGCGCTGCTCGTCGCCGCCGCGCCGGCCGATGCGCAGCGCCGGGCTTCGCGCGGGATACGCTCCGACGGGCCGCACCAGCGCGACTGGACGCGCGCGGCGCGCGCCACCGAGGCGGGGTTCGTCATCGGCAATCCCGACGCGCGGGTGAAGCTGGTCGAATATCTGTCGCCCGGCTGTGCAGATTGCGTCCGGTTCGCCGCCGACGCGATCGAGCCGCTCTTCCAGGGCTATGTCCGGCGGGGGCTGGTCAGCGTCGAATATCGCAGCGTGACGCTGAACGCCTTCGATCTTGCCGCGACCTTCCTGTCGCGCTGCGCGCCGCCAGCGACCTGTTTCGACCTGACCCACGCCCTCCTCGCCCGCCAGGCCGACTGGGTGGGGCGCGCGAACGCGCTGAGCGAGGACCAGCGCAACGAGCTGCGCGCGCTGCCGATGTTCGAGGCGACGCGGCAGCTCGTGCCGATGATCGGCCTCGATCGGATCGCGCAGCGCGGCGGTCTCGATCGCGATGCCCAGCGCGCCTGCCTCGCCGACCGGGCGGCGTTCGACCGGCTGAACCTGCTCCAGCAGGAGGCCCGGGAGCAGGGGATCACGAGCGCGCCGGTCTTTTTCGTCAATGGCGAGCGCCAGCAGGCGACCGGCTGGACCGCGCTCGAGCCGGTGATCCGCGCGGCGCTGGGCGACTGAGCGATGTGGACGCGCCTGCTGCTCGCCACGCTCGCCGCGCTGCTGATCGCGCCGGCGCAGGCGCAGGCATCGGCGCGGCCGGGCGCGGGTGCGGCGACGCGTGACTGGACCCGCGTCATCGTCGCCACGCCCGAGGGCGGCGTTCGGATGGGCAACCCGGACGCGCCGGTGAAGCTGGTCGAATATGCCTCGATCACCTGCCCGCACTGCGCCCACTTCGCCGCCGAAGGCGCGCCGACGCTGGAAGGCACGCTCGTGCGGTCGGGGCGGGTGAGCTGGGAATATCGGCCCTACCTGCTGTTTCCGACCGATCCCGGCATCTTCATGTTGCTGCGCTGCCAGGGCGCGGCCGGATTCTTTCCGACTCTGGCCGAGCTCTACGCGACGCAGTCGACCTGGGCGGGCCGGGTCGATGCCTATCTGCAATCGTTGAGCGCAGAGGAGCGCGAGCGCTTGCAGGCGATGTCGGTCACGCAGCGCATCGTCGCGCTGACCCGCGCGAGCGGGGTCGACCAGCTGTTTCTCCGGCGCGGCATGACCGCCGGGCGGATCGACGCCTGCCTTGCCGACCAGGCCGGGCTGGCCGCGCTCGCCGAGGTCACCCGGGAGGCACGCGACCGGTTCGAGGTCATGGGCACGCCGGGCTTCCTTCTCAATGGCCGCAGGCTCGACGGGGTCTATAACTGGGCGGCGCTGTGGCCGCATCTGGCGCCGCGATGAGCGCGGGGCGCGGGCGGGGGTAGCGGCTGAGTGCAGGTCAGGCGACTCAAGCTTTCCGGCTTCAAGAGCTTCGTCGAGCCGACCGAACTGGCGGTCGAGCCCGGGCTCACCGGCGTCGTCGGACCCAATGGCTGCGGCAAGTCCAACGTGCTCGAGGCGATCCGCTGGGTGATGGGCGAGAGTTCGCCGAAATCGATGCGTGGCGCCGGCATGGACGACGTCATCTTCGCCGGCTCCGCGCTGCGCCCCGCGCGCGACTTCGCCGAGGTCTCGCTGCTGATCGAGCGCGAGCCCGGCGACGCGCAGGGGGAGGGCGGCCTGCCGCCCGGCGAGATCGAGGTGACCCGGCGGATCGAGCGCGGCGCCGGCTCCGCCTACCGGATCAACGGCCGCGACGTGCGCGCGAAGGACGTCGCCCTCCTTTTCGCTGATGCGGCAACCGGCGCCCACTCGCCGGCGCTGGTCAGCCAGGGGCGGATCAGCGCCGTGATCGCCGCCAAGCCCGCCGAGCGCCGCGCGATGCTCGAGGAGGCGGCGGGGATTTCCGGCCTGCACGTGCGGCGCAAGGATGCCGAGCAGAAGCTGCGCGCGACCGAGGCCAATCTCGCCCGCCTCGACGAGGTGCTCGCCGACATGGAGCAGCGCGCCGCGGCGCTGAAGCGGCAGGCGCGCGCCGCCGAGCGCTACCGCAGGCTCTCCGAAGACATCCGCCTCGCCGAGGCGCGGCTGGTCTTCGCGCGCTGGCGCGAGGCGGCGGCCGCCGCCGACGCACTGAAGGCGGAAGCGGCCCGGGCCGAGCAGGCGGTCGCCGCCGCCGGCGAGGCGCGGCGCGGCGCGGCCACCGCCCAGACGGACGCCGCGACCGCACTTGCCGACAGGCGTCGGGCGGCCGAATCCGCGCGCGAACGCGCCTCCGAGCTTGGCCACCGGCTCGCCGCGCTGAAGGCGGAGCGGGAGGGTGTGCGTCGCCGTATCGACGAACTGGCCGAGCGCCGCCGGACGCTGGCCGCAGACCATGCGCGCGAGCTGGCGTTGCGGGATGACGCCGCGGCGGCGGTGGCGCGGCTCGAGGAGGAGCGCTCGGCGATCGCGGCGCGGCTCGCCGAGGCCGGTTCGCGGCGCGACACGATCGAGCTGCGCACGATCGAGCAGGAGGACAGGACGCGCGCCGCCGAGAGCGCGCTCGGCAAGGCGCAGGCGCAGCAGGCGGCCGAGCAGGCGGAGGCGCGGGTCGCGCGCGCCGCGCTCGACGCCGCCCGGGCGAAGCTCGAACGGGCCGAGGCGGAGGCGGCGCGGATCGGCGCGCAGATCGCCGCGCTCGGCGAGATGCGGCCGCTGCT
>JBDZVR010000051.1:0-6174 GCA_040255785.1 Sphingomonadales bacterium | reverse complement strand
GTGATGACGCCTTCCTTGCCGACCTTCTCCATGGCCTCGGCGATCTTCTCGCCGACCTCCGAATCGCCGTTGGCCGAGATCGTGCCGACCTGGGCGATCTCCTGCGAGCCCGAGACGTTCTTCGAGCGCGCCTTCAGATTGTCGACGACCTTGGCGACGGCGAGGTCGATGCCGCGCTTGAGGTCCATCGGGTTCATGCCGGCGGCGACCGACTTCATGCCCTCGCGCACGATCGCCTGGGCGAGCACGGTCGCGGTGGTGGTGCCGTCACCGGCGAGGTCGTTGGTCTTGCTGGCGACCTCGCGCAGCATCTGCGCGCCCATATTCTCGAACTTGTCCTTGAGCTCGATCTCCTTGGCGACGGTGACGCCGTCCTTGGTGATGCGCGGTGCGCCGAAGCTCTTGTCGATCACGACGTTGCGGCCCTTGGGGCCGAGCGTGACCTTCACCGCGTCGGCGAGGACGTCCACGCCCCGGAGGATGCGCTCGCGCGCCTCGCGCGAAAAGCGTACGTCTTTGGCTGCCATCTGGCTTACCTTTCAGTCTGAATGTTGTGGAACTTGCGAAACGGACGGGCGCGGCCTCAGCCGACGATGCCCAGGATGTCGCTCTCCTTCATGATCAGGAGATCCTCGCCGTCGATCTTGACCTCGGTGCCCGACCACTTGCCGAACAGGATGCGGTCGCCCGCCTTGACGTCGAGCGGGGTCACCTTGCCGTCCTCGCCCTTGGCGCCCGCGCCGGCGGCGACGACCTCGCCCTCCTGCGGCTTCTCCTTGGCGGTGTCGGGGATGATGATGCCGCCGGCCGTCTTCTCCTCGGCCTCGACGCGGCGGACCAGCACGCGATCGTGCAAGGGGCGAAATTTCATCGGTTCACCTTTCCTTTTCCTCAGTCATGCAATAGACGGCCCCCCTTCGAGGCAGGCCGCGATACGAAAGCTGTTAGCACTCTCGCCAGGTGAGTGCCAATGGCGGCGATTTAGGCACGCGCGCGAAGGCGTCAAGGGGAGAGCGCGGCTTTTCGGGGCTCAGGGCCTGAGCGAAACGCGCCAGCCGACCGACACCCGCCAGTCCGACGGGTAGCCGGGATAGGGCCGGTCGACCGTGCGGGCATATTCCAGCTCGATCAAGGCGCGGTCGGTCCAGGCGACGCGCACGCCGCCGCCCGCCGAGGCGAGGTCGAAGTCGCGGCCGGGCAGGTCGCCGCGCGGGAGCAGGCGCAGCTCGGACCAGTCGCCGAAGCCGTAGATCTCGCTGCGCGCGAAGCGGCCCGCGCCGAACGGCCGCCAGGCGAGCTCGCCCAGCGTCGCATAGCCCCGGTCCGCGTTGACGAGGCCGGTTTCGAAGGCGCGGCCGAAATCGAGCCCGCCGACCGAGAAGCGCTCGACCGCCGGCAGCGGATCGCCGGTCCACTGGCCGGCCGCGCGCAGCCGCAGCGCAGCATGGTCGCCGATCGGCTGGTCCAGGGAAAGGCGGCCGGTGAGCTTGGTGAAGGTCGCGTCGCCGACCATGGCCGGCACGCCGGCGCCGAAAATGGCGAGGCCGCGGCTGGCGCTGGCGCTGGCGGCGAGGACCCGCCGCCCGCCGGCCAGCGAGAAGGTCGCGGCGGCGCGCAGCGCGCGGCTGTGCTCGCTCGCGATCAGCGAGCCGAGGGCGGCATTGTCGCTGTCGATCCCGTCGATGCCCAGGCTGAGCGAGAGCGCGTGGCGATAGGAGCGGAGCAGCGGATGGCTGACCGACAGGCCGAGCGTGCGCGCCTCGCCGCTGATGCCGGTCCCTTCGGCATGGGTGACGAGATAGCCGCCATTGACCGCGAGCCGGGCGCCGTCGGTGCCGAGCGGCGTCGCATGGCTCATGCCGAAATAGAGCTGGTCGTGAAGATCGACCGAGGCGGCGGCGGTCATCTCGGTCGCGTCGCCGTCGCGGACCAGGCTGTAGCCGCGCGCGACCGCCTGGAAGACTCCGTCGCGGATGAGCCGCGTGGTGCGATTGTCGAAGCTGAAGGCGAGCGTCGGCCGCCGATAGTCGAGCGCGAGCACGAGCCGCACGCCGCCGGGCCCCTCGCCCATCTGCAGGGCGGGCCGCACATCGAGCCCGGGAATGTCGCGGATCAGCGAGATGTAGCGTTCGAGCGTTGCCCGCCGGGTCGGCCGTTCGCGCGTCAGCCGGTCGGCAAGGGCGCGCACCAGCGTCAGCTGGCGGTCCTCGACCTCGCCGGTCAGCAGCACCGCCTCGACATGGCCCTCCCCGACCAGCACGCGGACGGTACCGGTCGAAAGATCCTGTTCGGGGACGACGACGGTGAACAGCGCCACCTCGGAGCGCGCGTAGGCGCGCGACATCGCCGTGACCAGCGCCTGCAGGTTGGCGCGGGTGGCCGGGCTGCCGATGAAGTCGCGCGCCGCCGCCGCGACGATGGCGGGCACCTGCGTGCCCTCGAAGCGGATGCCCTGGATCGGCGCGGCGTTCGCATCGTCCGCTTCGACGCTGGTCGCGGCGCCGGGAATGGCTGGCACCCCGGCTTCCGGCGGCGGCAGCAGCGGCTGCTGACGATCGACGCGATCGCGATCGATCGGGCTCGCCGACTGCGCGCCCGCCGGCGCGGGCAGCGACAGGGCGGCGCCGGCGACGAGCGGCGCCAGCCACCGCCCCGGGCGAAGCGGGCGCGGCCGGCGAGAGGCCGTGGCCGCGCCCGCGGCCGGCTCACTGGCCTCGACGATTGCCGCCAAGCAGCCCTCCAAGCCCGTTGGTGAGGCCCTGGACGACGCCGCCGACACCGTTCGCGCCCGGCGCCTGGGGCGCGGTGCCGTCGCCGCCTCCCGGCTGGCCGCCGAGCAGGTCGGTCACGGCGCCGAGCACGTTGCCAACCGCGCCGGTGCCGGCCTGGCCCCCGTCGCCGGGCGGCAGCGTGCCGGTGACGGTGTCGACCAGCCCGTGGACGAGGCCGCCGGAGGCGGTGCCGTCGCCAGTGACGGGCAGCAGGCCGGTGACGGTCTGCACGACCCCCTGGACCGCGCCGCCGGCACCATCGCCGCCGCCGCCGCCGACTGGAAGCAGGCCGGTGGCCGTCTGAACGACGCCCTGGACCACGCCCTGGACCGCGCCGCCGGCACCATCGCCGCCGCCGCCGCCGACCGGAAGCACGCCAGTGACCGTCCGGACGACGCCCTGCACGGCGCCGCCGACGTCATCGCCGACCAGACCGGAAGCCAGCGTCACCGCTTGCCCCTGCGTGCCCACGCCAATGGTGAGACCGTCGCCGCGGGGCTGGGTCGGCGAGAGCAGGCCACCGCCGGCGAGGGCGGCGCCGTCGGCCGAGCCGAGCACCTGTCCGCCGCCAACCGTCAGGTTGACGAGCGAGCCGACCGCCGCCGTCAGCCCGTCGATGAGGTAGGTTTCGCCATTGCCGGCCTGGACGAGCGCCTTGCCGGCAGCGTCGGCGGCTTCGATCACCCGACCGACCAGCCGGGTGCCGGCCGGCAGGCGTGGATCGACGATATCGGCGAGGATCGCGCCACGATCCGCCACTCCCTCGACCGCGTTGCCGGCGGCGACGAGCACTCCGGAGACGACCGGGTTGGTG
The DNA here is from genome assembly GCA_040255785.1 of Sphingomonadales bacterium. Lineage (GTDB taxonomy): Bacteria > Pseudomonadota > Alphaproteobacteria > Sphingomonadales > Sphingomonadaceae > Allosphingosinicella. The sequence continues at coordinate 2,589 of JBDZVR010000051.1, read as the reverse complement.
CTGCCGGGATCGCCGGTATTGGCGAGCAGCCCGGTGCCGGCGATGCCGTCCGGCCCGATCAATCCGCCGACGGCGAGCGCGCCGGTCGCGCCAAGGCTCGCGCCGTCGCGCCCGGCTGGTCCCGCCGGGCCGGCGGGGCCCTGCGGACCGGCGGGGCCTTGCGGACCGGCCGGACCCTGGGGACCGGTCGCGCCGATCGGCCCCGGCGCACCGTCCGATCCATTCGATCCCGGCGCGCCGCCGGTGCCGGGCACGCCGGGCGTGCCAATTGCGCCGAAACGGGTGACGCCGCTCGACTCGCAGCCGGCCAGCGTAATCATCAATGCCGCGGACGCGAACAGTGCCAGAGTGGACCGTTGAACCCTGTTGGTCATTTCCACATCCTCTTCTGCTGCCCCCGCGCGATTCAGTATCACCTCTCCTTGCGTGATTGTTTCGGATACTGTTCCGAAATGGATATATTCATTTTCAAATGGTTAACTGGTGTTCACCAGATCCCCGGGAGGGCCGCATCGTCCGGTCCGACGGATGCGTCGGTGCGCCGGCGCGCCGGATTTACAGAGTCGGCCCGGTGCGTTAGCCGAGGCCGGAGGGAGACATCGGATGAGCTTCGCGGCGCGAGTCTGGCGGTTGCTGGTCGGCATCAAGGACGCGCTCGTCCTCTTCCTGCTGCTGCTTTTCTTCGCCGGCCTCTACGGCGCGCTCTCGGCCAGCCCGTACAAGGACAGCGCGCGCAGCGGCGCGTTGCTGCTGGAGCTCGATGGCGCGATCGTCGAGCAGCCGGCGCGTCCCGATCCGTTCGCGGCGATCAGCGGCGGCGGGCCGGGCCGGCAATATCGCCTCGCTGAACTGGTGCGCGCGCTCGACGCGGCGGCACAGGACGATCGGATCAAGGCGGTCGCGCTCGATCTCGGCATCTTCGCCGGCGGCGGCCAGAGCGCGATCGCCGATGTCGGCGCCGCGCTCGATCGGGTGCGGCGGGCCGGCAAGCCGGTGCTCGCCTGGGCGAACGGCTATAGCGACGATGGCTACCAGCTCGCCGCCCATGCCAGCGAGGTCTGGCTCGATCCGCTGGGCGCGGTCGCGATCGTCGGGCCGGGCGGCAGCAATCTCTATTATGCCGGGCTGCTGCGGCGGCTCGGCATCACCGCCAACGTCTATCGCGTCGGCGCCTACAAGTCGGCAGTCGAGCCCTTCACGCGCGACGACATGTCGCCGGAAGCGCGCGCCGCCACGCAGGCGATCGCAGACGCCCTGTGGGAATCGTGGCGGCAGGACGTCGGCCGCGCCCGTCCGCGCGCCCGTGTCGCCGACTGGGTCGCCGATCCGCGCCAGTTCATTGCGGCCGCCGGTGGCGACCTCGCCGAAGCCGCGCGCCGCGCCGGGCTGGTCGATCGCCTCGGCGACCGCAGCGCGTTCGGCGCCCGCGTCGCCGAAGTCGCCGGCGCCGGCGAGGATTCGGTGCCGGGCAGCTTCCAGACGGTCCGCTACGACGCCTGGGTCGATGCCCATCCGATCAGCGACGCGGACGGACGGATCGGCGTCCTCACCATCGCCGGCACCATCGTCGACGGTCATGCCGGGCCGGGCACCGCCGGCGCCGAGACCATCGTCGCCAATCTCGAGCGCGGGCTGCGCAAGGACAATCTGAAGGCGCTCGTGGTGCGCGTCGATTCGCCGGGCGGCTCGGCTTTCGGCTCGGAGCGGATCCGCCGGGCGCTCGTCGCCGCGCACGATCGCGGCCTGCCGGTGGTGATCTCGATGGGATCGGTGGCGGCGAGCGGCGGCTACTGGGTCTCGACCGCGGGCGACGCGATCTTCGCCGAGCCCTCGACGATCACCGGCTCGATCGGCGTCTTCGGCATCCTGCCGAGCTTCCAGGGCGCGCTCGAAAAGCTCGGCATCGGCGTCGACGGAGTGAAGACCACGCCGCTGTCGGGCGAGCCGGACCTGCTCGCCGGCCCTTCGGAGGAGGCGGGCCAGTTGATCCAGGCAGGCGTCGAGAACACCTATCGCCGCTTCATCGCCCTGGTCGCCGAGGCGCGGCGGCTGCCGGCGGCACGGGTCGACGAAATCGGCCAGGGCCGTGTCTGGGACGGCGGCACCGCCCGGCAACTGGGCCTCGTCGATCGCTTCGGCACGCTTGGCGATGCGCTCGCCGAGGCCGCGCGGCGCGCCGATCTCGATCCCGCCCGGGCCCGTGCCGTCTATCTGGAGCGCCAGCCCGGATGGTTCGACAAGGTGCTGATCGGGCTCGCCCGCCGCGACGCCGATGACGATGCCGAGGCGCGCGACGCCTTCTCGCGGCTGGCGCTGACGCGGCAGGCGCTCGTCGCCCGCGCGCTCGGCGACGCCCGCGCGCTGCTCGCCGGCCCGGCGATCCAGGCGCGGTGCCTCGAATGTGCGATCGCGTCGCCGCCGCCGGCCGAGGGCCGCCGCGCGACGCGCACCCTGCTCGACGCGTTGCTCGCGCGCCTGTGGGCCGCATGAGGCGCCGGCTCGTCGCGCCGGCCCACCCGCCGGAAAGTCTGCGCCGCTAGAGTCGATCTGTTTGAGTTTGAATCGCGCGAGGGATTCCCAGCGCGCCGA
>JBDZVR010000031.1:0-32513 GCA_040255785.1 Sphingomonadales bacterium | reverse complement strand
GGCGCGGCCGTGTCGGGCGGTAGGTCGGCCGCCGAGGCGTCGAAGCCGAGCCTGGCGAGCGTTTCCGCGAAATGGTCCGGCGGGTCGGCGAGGACGTCGATCGCGCCGCCGTCGGGATGGTCGATCCTGATCCGCCGCGCGTGGAGGTGCAGCTTGCGGCTGATCGCGCCGGTCAGGAACGCCTCCTGCCCGCCATATTTGCCGTCGCCGACGATCGGATGGCCGATGGCGAGCATGTGGACGCGAAGCTGGTGGGTGCGCCCGGTCAGCGGCTCGAGCAGGACGAAGGCGGCGCGGTTGCCGGCGCGGTCGATCACGCGGTAGCGGGTGCGCGCGCTCATTCCCGCTTCCTCATCGACATGCATCTTCTCGCCGCCCGTGCCCGGCTGCTTGGCGAGCGGCAGGTCGATCTGCCCCTCCTCGATCGGCGGCACGCCGACGACGACTGCCCAATAGAGCTTGCGCGCGGCGCGGCCGGCGAAGGCGCGCGAGAAGAAGGCCGCCGCGCGCGCCGTGCGGGCGACGAGGAGCGCGCCCGACGTGTCCTTGTCGAGCCGGTGGACCAGCTTCGGGCGCGGCTCGCCTGGCTCGACCAGCCCGTCGAGCAGCCGGTCGAGATGGTCCCTCGTCTTCGTCCCGCCCTGCGTCGCGAGGCCGGGCGGCTTGTTGAGCACGAAGGCGGCGGGATCGGCGTGGATCACGAGCGATCGCACGAAGGCGATCTCGTCGTCGCTCAGGGGCTCGCGTCCGCGCTGCGGCGCGCCCGCGCCTGCCGCGTCCCCGGCGAGCGGCGGCACGCGGATGACCTGCCCGGCCTCGATCCGCTCGCCGGGCGAGGCGCGCCTGCCGTCGAGGCGGAGTTGCCCGGTGCGCGCCCAGCGCGCGACCTGGCCGAAGCCCGCCTCGGGCATGTGGCGCCTGAACCAGCGGTCGAGCCGGATGCCGCCGTCCTCGGCATCGACGGTGAACTGGCGGACGTCGCGCCCGCTCATCCCGCCGTCCGCATGATCGCGAGCCCGGCGAAGAGCAATGCCACCGCCCCGATCACCGAGGCCAGGATATAAGCGAGCGCGACGCCGAGCTCGCCGCGCTCGATCATCAGGCCGACCTCCAGGCTGAAGGCGGAGAAGGTGGTGAAGCCGCCGAGCAGCCCGACGCCGAGCAGCAGTCGCGTCGCCTCAGCTGCGCCGGCGCGCGCCAGCCAGCCGGCGAGCAGGCCCATCAGCAGCCCGCCGGCGAGGTTGACGCCGAGCGTTCCCCACGGAAAGCCCGGCCCCGCCCAGCGCAGCGCGGCGAGCCCGACGAGATGCCGCAGCCCCGCCCCGACGCTGCCGCCCAGCATCACGATGAGCAGATTGCGCATCGCGCCGCTCTAGCGGCGAGCCGGGCCGCGCGCCAGTTCCGAGTCCGGGCGCCAGGTCCGGTCACATTCAGCGCATATCCCCTCTCCCCGGCGGGGAGAGGTGAGGCGACAGGCGGCGGCCTGGATGGCGGGCCGGCCTAGCGGCCGTTATTGACGATGAGCGCGACCTCCGAGCCCTGGCGCGTGGGGGTTACGATCAGATAATAGGCGCCGTCGGTGCGCGCGTTGACGCCGCCGAGGACGTGGTCCTCGCCGCGCGCCTGCTCTTCGGCATCATAGCCGGCGCGCTGCGCGACGCCGCGATAGAAATCGATCACGCGGCGCCAGTCGTCGCCGGTGGTGAAGGTCACCACGCGCACGCGGCACTCGCCATGGTTGTTGCCCGCCGCCTCGGTGATCCGCCAGCCGGGATAGGCGGGGAAGGCGGCAGGCAGCCGCCGGGCCCATTCCTCGCCATAATCGAAGCGCGCGCTGCAGGCGCCCGTGGCGCCCGCTTCGCCCATGCCGGCGGCGGCGGTGGCGCGCCGGGTGGCGGCGCCGGTGCCGGCGGGATACTGGGCCGCGACCGGCGTTTCGGGCGCGCGTGCCTGGTTCGGATGCGCCTGCCCGGCGAGGTTGCGATCGACCATGATCTGGTCCTCGAGCGCGCTGGTCAGCGCCGGATCGACATCGTTGCCGGTAAGGCCGTTGTCGATCGCGGCGAGATTGTCGGCCTCGCCGCCGCCACAGGCGGCGAGCGCCAGGCAGCCGGCGAGAACGAGCGGGCGAATCATCATCGCGCGTGCGGTCATGACGGGCATCTCCTTGGCGCCCTTATGCCGCAAGCCGCGCGCTTTTGGGTGAGCGGATTGGGTTAACGTCGCCGCCCGGCCGCGCCTGTCCCGTTCCGGGACTGCCAGCAGGCGAAGGTTTCCGCCTGCACGGCGCGGATGAAGCGCGCCGCCTCCGGCCCCTCCCAGGGGCCTTCGTAGCCGCGCCGCCGGCCGCCGCCCGCGACCCACCAGCCCTGGCCCGGGATTCCGTCGCTCGCGCGCACGACAAGCACCGCGAGCTCCGGTTCGCCGCGCGCGGCGGCGTCGCGGTCGATCTCGCCGAGCATCGCGCACAGCGCGCGCATCTTCGGCCGCGAGAAGGCGTAGCCGAGCTGGCCGAGCAGCTCGCCATAGCTCAGCGCCGCGCCGGCGCGCGCGGCGGCGACGAGATGCGCGCGAACCTCCTCGAAATCGGCGATCGGCGTCATGCCGGCAGGTCCTCCCGGCCCCGCTCGCAAGGGGCGCGCCGGACGATCTAGCGATCGCTGTCGGTCAGCACCAGCCGCGCCTGGCTGCCGCCGTCCGGCCCGGGCGCGATGCGCAGCTCGAAGCGGTCCTCGTCGCGCATGCCGGAAATGACGGTCGCTTCGCCGCGCGCAGCGGTCGAGGCGATGCGCACGTCCGGTCCGCGCGCCGGATCGCGATACCAGGCGACGAGCCGGTCCGGGCCGTCGCCGCTCGAAAAGTCGATCTGGACGCGATCCTCGACGCCCGGATCGCGGCCCGCCTCGACGCGCAGCCCGCGAATGCGCGCGCCCGGATAGACGAGGTCGCTGTTGTCGGCGTGGATTTCGCCCTGGAGCGAGGCCGGCAGGTCGATCGACAGGTTGAAGCCCGGCGTGCTCAGGCTGAACTCGCCCTCGCCGGCATTGCCCGCCGCGCCGGCGGCGACGCCGGCATTGCCCCCGTCCCGGTCGCCGACGCGGATGTCGCAGGCGGCCAGGGCGAGCATGGCGGCGACGAGGCAGGCGGGCGTGGCGACGTTCATGGCGCTTCTCCTCGCCCTCCCCATAGCTGTATTATGCGAATAACACAACTGGCGGCGCCGGCGCCCTGCATCCCCGCCTTGCATCCCGGCGCGCCCGGCGGAATGATCCGCCGGTGCAGGAGGATCCGCGAATCGACGCCTATATCGCGCGCCAGGCCGATTTCGCCCGGCCGATCCTCGCCTATCTGCGCGATGCGATGCACGCGGCCTGCCCCGATGGCGAGGAAACGATCAAATGGGGCATGCCGACCTTCACCTACCGGGGGAAGATCCTCGCCGGCATGGCGGCGTTCAAGCGACATGCGAGCCTCTCCTTCTGGAACGAATCGGTGCTCGGCGCGGGTGAGCGCAACCGCGAGGCGATGGGCCAGTTCGGGCGGATCGCCGCGATCGACGATCTGCCGCCGCGCGCACGGCTGATCGCGCTGATCCGCGCGGGCATGGCGCTGATCGAGGCCGGGGCGAAGCCGCCGCGCGCGGCCGCGACGAAGCCGCCGCCGGAAGTGCCGCCGGACCTCGCCACCGCGCTCGCCGCCAATCCCGCGGCGAAGGCGACCTTCGACGCCTTCCCGCCGAGCGCCCGGCGCGACTATGTCGAATGGATCACCGGGGCCAGGCGCGAGGAAACCCGCGCCAGGCGGCTCGCCCAGGCCGTCGCATGGCTCGCCGAGGGCAAGCGCCGGCACTGGCAGCACGAAAGGCGCTGAGCGGCGCCATCGGCGGTGGAACGCCGGCCGCGCGGGCGCTTTTCGGGGGCGCGCGGCGCGGCTAAGCAGGGGGGATGTCGCAGGCCGGACGCATCCTCGTCGCCCTCGTCGTCGGCCTCGTGCTCGGCATCTGCGGCGCGCGGTTCGGGCGGGAATGGGCCGAGGCCGCGGTGACGCTCGCCGCGCCGATCGGCGAGCTCTGGCTCAATGCCCTGCAGATGACGATCGTGCCGCTCGTCGTCGCCCTGCTCATCACCGGCATCGCCGCCTCCGCCGAAGCGGCGCGGGCGGGGCGGCTGGCGACGCGCGCGCTGGTCCTGTTCGTCGTGCTGCTGTGGTGCTCGGCGCTGCTCGCAGCGCTGCTGACGCCGCTGCTGCTCGAACTGTTTCCGCTGCCCGAGGCGGCGGCGGCGGCGCTGCGCGCGGCGCTGACGACGAGCGGCGCGGTCGCCGAGGTGCCGGGATTCGCCGATTTCGTGCGCGGAATCGTGCCGGCCAACCCGGTGACCGCCGCGGCGACCGACGCGATCCTGCCGCTGATCGTCTTCACGATCGTCTTCGCCTTCGCGGTGGTTCGGCTGCCCGTGGCGCCCCGCAACCGGATCGTCGAATTCTTCAAGGCGATCGAGGCGGCGATGCTGATCGTCATCAACTGGGTGCTGTGGATCGGCCCGGTCGGCGTGCTCGCGCTCGCTTATGTGGTCGGCGTGCGCGCCGGCAGCGCCGCCTTCGGCGCCTTGCTCCACTACGTGCTGATCGTGACCGCGGCCGGCGCCGTCGTCTGGCTCGCCGCCTGGCCGCTGGCGCTGTTCGGCGGGCGGGTGCCGCTCGGCCGGTTCACGCGCGCGATCCTGCCGGCGCAGGTCGTCGCGCTCTCGACGCAGAGTTCGCTTGCCTCGCTGCCGGCGATGCTCAAGGGCACCGAACGGCTCGGCATCTCCGACGATCGGTCGGGCATCGTGCTGCCGATGGCGGTGGCGATCTTCCGCGCGACCGGGCCGGTGATGAACCTCGCGGTGGCGATCTATATCGCCTACTGGTTCGGGATCGAGCTGACGCCGGCGCGGCTCGCTGCCGGCATCGCCGCCGGCGCGGTGACGACGATGGGCGCGGCCGGCATCCCGGGGCAGGCGAGCTTCATCACCTCGATCGCGCCGATCTGCCTCGCCATGGGCGTGCCGATCGAGCCGCTCGGCCTGCTGATCGCGGTCGAGAGCCTGCCGGACATCATGCGCACGCTCGGCAATGTCAGCATGGACGTGGCGGTGACCGCGACTGCCTCGCGCAGCGACGCCGGCGACATCGCGACGGCGGGCGAGGGCGCATGACCAGCCGCCGCTTCGCCGGCGCGCTCGGCCTCATCCTCGTGCTGGCGGGGATCGCCGGCTTCGTTCCGGCGCTGGTGACGCCGGCGGACAGCGTGCACGGCCTCTCGCTCGATGCCGGCCGGCCGCTGCTGCTTGGCTGGTTCGGCGCGAGCGCGCTCAACAATGTCGTGCGAATCGCGATCGGCCTGGCCGGCCTCGTCTCGGCGCGACGGCTCGCCGAGGCGGTGCGCTGGTGCCGGCGCGCGGCCGGCCTGTTCCTGCTCCTCGCCGTCTGCGGCGTGGTGCCTGGCCTCGACACGATGTTCGGGTTGATGTCGCTCTACGGCAACGACATCTGGCTCAACGGCCTGCTCTGCCTGCTGTGCCTCTATTTCGGCTGGATCCACCACGATCCGGCGCCGCCGGCCCCGGCCGAGCCCGATTCTTTCGGGCGGCCGCTCTAGCGCCCCGTCGGCCCCTCCGATAAAAGGGGGCGATGACCAGATCTGTTCGCCTGTCGCTTATCGCGATCGCACTCGCCTCGCCGACCATGCCCGGCGCCATCCAGACCGCCGCCTTCGCGCAGCAGGCGCCGGTCGACCTGATGCCGCCGGCGCCGCCGCCGGCGCCGGTGGTCGATCCGCGGCTGCCGCCGCCGGCGCCGATGCCGGTGTGGCAGCGCGAGGCCGCCGAACGGCTCCACGCCTATGTCGAGGCGATCGCCCAGGAAGGGCTCGATCCCGCCACCTACCAGCCCGAACGGCTGCGCGCGGCGATCGACAGCGGCGACGACATGGAGCTCAACGCCGTCGCCAACACCGTCTTCGCGCGGCTCGTCGCCGATCTCTCGGGCGGCTATGTCCGCGGCGAGGCGCGGGTGGACTGGCACATCCCGGCCAATGTCGTCGATGCGGCGCGCCAGCGCATGCTGCTGATCCGCGCGACCGCCGGTGACGTCGCCGGCGCGCTCGATTCGCTGCTGCCGACCCATGCGCAATATGGCCTGCTCAAGGCGGCGCTGGCGAATACCGGTCCCGAGGACAATGTCCGGCGCGATCTCATCCGCGCGAACATGGAGCGCTGGCGCTGGATGCCGCGCGATCTCGGGGCGCGCCATGTCATCGTCAACGTGCCCGCCTTCACGGCGGCGCTGGTCGAGGACGGCCGCGTCGTCGCCCGCCATCGCGCCATCGTCGGCGCGCGGCGCACGCCGACGCCGCAGCTCACCGCGACGATCACGGGCATCACCGTCAATCCCTGGTGGAACGTGCCGCAGAGCATCTCCTCGACGATGTCGAGCACCGCCGGCTACCAGGTGCGCGTGGTGAACGGCCGGCGCGTGCTGCGCCAGCCGCCCGGCCCGCGCAACGCGCTCGGCCGGCTCAAGATCGAGATGCCCAACGAATGGGCGATCTACCTCCACGATACGCCGGCGCAGTCGCTGTTCGACCGGCCGGTGCGCGCCTTCAGCCATGGCTGCATCCGCACCCAGCATGTCCGCGACTTCGCCGCCAGGCTGTTCGCGCCGAGCGGCGGCTGGGATCGCGCCGCGATCGACGCCGCGATCGCGCAGGGCAATACCCGCACGATCACGCTCGACCAGCCGGTGCCGGCCTATATCGCCTATTTCACCGCCGCGGCGACCACCGACGGCAACATCCTGACCTATCCCGACATCTACGGTCGCGACGCGCCGGTGCGCGAGGCGCTCAATCGGGCCGCGACGCAGGTGCGGCAGGCCAGCCGCGAGTGAGGCGACGCGCGGGCCGCCGCGCCGCGAGGATCAGCCGAACCAGCCGCGACGGCGCTCGAACTTGGAATAATCGGAATGGCCGCGGCGATATTCGCGCTCGCGCCGATGCCGCGCGTAACTGGCCGCGGCCAGCACCACGCCGAACAACGCGATCAGCGCAAGCACGGCAAGGGCGGCAAGTTCACGCATCGGCCAATCTCCCTCAGCAGGCGATCCCGGGATCGCGCGCAGTTCCCTCACTCATAGCGGCTTTCCCTCCGGCGGGCGGATGCGGGGACTACGGTGGCGCGCAACGTCGCGCCGCGCATTTGGCACGGTTCCCGGGCGGCGGCGTGGTTGACGGCGCGAAGGGAGCTGTATTATTCGAATATATCACCTGACCACGGAGGCTGCCCCCCATGCGCGAACTGGTTCTGGGCCTTGCGATCGGCATGGCGGCGCTGCTCGCGTCGCCGGCCGGTTCACAGGCGCGCGACCACAACGAACCGGCCGAGCTGTTGATCCTCGGCACGCCGCATTTCTCCAATCCGGGCAGGGACATCGCCAACACCCATGTCGATAGTGTCCTGACCCCCGCGCGTCAGCGCGAGATCGCGGCCGTCGTCGAGCGGCTTGCCGCCTATCGACCGACCCGCGTTGCGGTCGAATGGCCGGCGAACGAGCAGGCGCGGCTCGACCGGCGCTACGCCGATTATCGCGCCGGGCGCTACGCGCTCTCGGCGGACGAGACCGACCAGATCGGGCTCAGGCTCGCCGCCCGCCTCGGCCTCGAGCGGGTCGACGCGGTGGACTGGCTGAGCGAGCCGCCGGGCGAGGAAGCGGACTATGATTTCCCGGCCTGGGCCACGGCGAACGGCCGGGACGATGACTGGGACGCGCACGTCCGCGCCGGCCAGGCGCGCGCCGACGCCATGGCCGCGCTGATGCGCTGCACGCCCGTTTCGAGCTGGCTTCGGCGGTTGAACACGCCCGAATATCGTCGGGAGAGTCAGCGCGCCTATTACGACATCGCGACCTTCGGCGACGGCAACGCCGATCCGGGCGCGAACTGGGTCGGCGGCTGGTATGCGCGCAACCTGCGCATCCTGAACAACCTGCGCCGGATCGCGCGCCCGGGCGACCGCATCGTCGCCGTCTACGGCGCCGGCCACGGCTTCCTGCTCGACCAGCAGGCGCGCGAATCGGGGGCCTTCACCGTGGTCGACACGCTCGCCTGGCTGCCGGCCAGCCCGCGTGATTCGTGGGAGCGCTGCCCGCCGCGCTGATGATTTTGGGTGGCGGTCGCGCGCAGCCGCTGCCAGATAGCGCTGCCACGAAAAGGGGGAAGGGAGGCGTATCTTGCCCGCGATTCCAGCGGCTCTGCTGGCGACGGATCGAGCGATCGGGGATCCGGTCAGCACCGAGGATCCGGCATATGGCGCGATTCCGTCCCTCGGTAACGCGCCCGCGCGGCCGAGCGGCCCGCAAGGCTAGCGCAGGGCCGGCCGCGCATGTCCTCGCCCCGCTTCGAATTCTCCATCGCCGCGACCGACGGCAGGGCGCGCGCGGGCACGATCCGGATGCGCCGGGGCGAAATCCGCACGCCCGCCTTCATGCCGGTGGGAACGGCAGCGACGGTGAAGGCGATGAAGCCGGCCGACGTGCGCGCTACCGGCGCCGACATCATCCTGGGCAATACCTACCACCTGATGCTGCGGCCCGGCGCGGAGCGGGTCGCGCGGCTCGGCGGGCTTCACGCCTTCATGGGCTGGGAGCGGCCGATCCTCACCGACAGCGGCGGCTACCAGGTGATGAGCCTGTCCGAGCTCAGCCGGGTGAGCGAGGAGGGCGTGCTCTTCGCCAGCCATCTCGACGGCAGCCGCCACCTGCTCACGCCCGAACGCTCGATGGAGGTGCAGGCGCTGCTCGGCTCGGACATCGTGATGGCCTTCGACCAGCTCGTGCGGACCACCGATCCGCCCGCGGCGCAGGCGGCGGCGATGGAGCGCTCGATGCGCTGGGCGGCACGCTCGCGCGCGGCGTTCGACGCGCTCGGCAACGAGGGCGCGCTGTTCGGCATCCAGCAGGGCGGGCTCGACGAGCGGCTGCGCGCCCGCTCGGCCGAGGCGCTGCGCGAGATCGGCTTCGATGGCTACGCGGTCGGCGGCCTCGCGGTCGGGGAGGGGCAGGAGGCGATGTTCGCCTGCCTCGATTTCGCGCCCGAGCAGTTGCCCGCGCGGGCGCCGCGCTACCTGATGGGCGTCGGCAAGCCGGACGACATCGTCGGCGCGGTCGAACGCGGCATCGACATGTTCGACTGTGTATTGCCGACGCGCAGCGGCCGCACCGGCCAGGCCTTCACCTGGGACGGCCCGATCAACATCCGCAACGCCAGGTTCGCCGAGGATCCGGCGCCGCTCGACCCGCGATCGCCGGTCGCGCGATGGTCGAAGGCCTATATCCACCACCTCGTGCGCGCCGGCGAGATCCTCGGCGCGATGCTGATGACCGAGCACAATCTATGGTTCTACCAGCAGTTGATGGCGCGCCTGCGCGAGGCGATCGCCGGGCAGCGACTCGCCGAGTTCGCCGCCGCCTTCCGCGCGCGCTATCGCGGGCGGCGTTGAGCGGGGCGGGGAGCGAAGGCGCGCCCGCGGTCAATCCGCGCGCGCGAGCGGCGCCAGGCGGATTTCGTAGAGCCGGGGCCAGAGCTTGCCGGTGACGAAGAGGCGGCGCCTCCGGGCGTCCCAGGCGATGCCGTTGAGGGTTGCGTCGGGATTGGCGCCGGCATTCCGGTCGACGAGATCGGTGAGGTCGATCCAGGCGCGGACCAGGCCGGTCGCCGGGTCGATGCGCGCGATCAGCGGGGTCATCCAGACATTGGCGTAGATTTCGCCGTCGATCCATTCGAGCTCGTTGAGGTGGTCGACCGCGACGCCGTCGGCGGTGACCTCGATGCGGCGGCGCTCGGCCATGGTCGCCGGATCGAGGACATGGATGGTCGACGTGCCGTCGCTCTGGAAGATCTCGTGGTCGTTGCGCGTCAATCCCCAGCCTTCGCCGGTGGTGAAGGCGAAGCGCGCGGTCTGCTCGAGCGTGCGCCGGTTCCAGCGAAAGCCGACGCCATCGCGCCAGGTGAGGCTGATGATCTCGTCGCCCCAGTCGACGATCCCCTCGCCGAACAGCTCGCGCGGGATCGCGACCGACTGGACGACGCGGCCGTCGGCGAGGTTGACGCGGCGAATCTCCGACCGCCCCACGAGGCCGGTGCTCTCCCACAGGAAGCCGTCCTTCCAGAACAGCCCCTGGGTGAAGGCGCGCGGGTCGTGCGGGTAGGTGGCGACCACCTCGTAGCCCTGGGTCGGCGTCGAGGCCGGCGCCTGGCCGGTCGCCCCGCAGCCGATCAGCGCGACGAGGGCGAGGAACAGGAGATGAAGGCGCGGCATGGCAAAGTCCTAGGCAGCTCGTCGTGCCGGCGAAAGCGGGAATCTCATCGCCCGCGCCGCGACCAGGGCGAACCTGGCGGAGCGCGCGGGCGATTCCCGCTGAATGCCGCTTTGCAGACCCTAGCCCGAAAGGCCCTGGCCGAGGAAGCTCGGGACCGGGCCGTTCCAGCCTTCGTCGCCATCCTCGGGCGGCACGGGCGATGCGGGCGCTTTCGGCGCGGCCGCCCCGGCGGGCTTCCGGGCGGCGGGCCGCTCGGCGGCGGGCCGGGGGGCCGCCTTCTCCCTGTTCGCCTTGCCCCTGCGCGCGCCGCGCTGGCGCGCCGGGCGGGCGGGCGCGGCGTCGTCCTGCGCGTCCGCCTCCGGCTCGTCGGGCATGGCCTCGCCTTCCAGCGGGGCGATCTTCGTGCCGATGAGCTCCTCGATATTGGCGATCGCCTCGGCATCCTCGCGGGTCACCAGCGTGATCGCGACGCCGGTGCGGCCGGCGCGGCCGGTGCGCCCGATGCGGTGGACATAATCGTCGGGGTGCCAGGGCACGTCGAAGTTGAAGACGTGGCTGACGCCCTTGATGTCGAGCCCGCGCGCGGCGACGTCGGAGGCGACGAGGATGTCGATCTCCTCGGCCTTGAACCGGTCGAGCTCGCGAATCCGCTCGGGCTGCTCCATGTCGCCGTGGATCTGGCCGGCGGCGAAGCGGCGGCGCTTCAGGCTCGCGGTGAGATCGCGCACCGTCGTCTTGCGGTTGCAGAAGATGATCGCGGTCTTGACCGACGCGTCGCGCAGCAGCTCGACCAGCGCCTCCTTCTTGCGGCGCGCGTCGACGCGGATCTGGCGCTGGTCGATCGACGTGTTGGCGCTCGCCGGGCGGGCGACCTCGATCGACTTGGGATTGGTGAGGAAGCGATCGGCGAGCTTCTTGATCGGCGGCGGCATCGTCGCCGAAAAGAGCAGCGTCTGCCGGTTCGACGGCAGCTTGGTGCAGATATTCTCGATGTCCGGGATGAAGCCCATGTCGAGCATCCGGTCGGCCTCGTCGATGACGAGCAGGTGGCAGCCGGTGAGCAGCACCTTGCCGCGCTCGAACAGGTCCATGAGGCGGCCGGGGGTGGCGATCAGCACGTCGACGCCCTTCTCGAGCGCCTTCACCTGGTCGCCCATCTGCACGCCGCCGATCAGCAGCGCCATCGAGAGCTTGTGATACTTGCCGTATTTGCCGAAATTCTCGGCGACCTGGGCGGCGAGCTCGCGGGTCGGCTCGAGGATCAGGCTGCGCGGCATGCGCGCGCGGCTGCGCCCCTGGCTCAATATGTCGATCATCGGCAGCACGAAGCCGGCGGTCTTGCCGGTGCCGGTCTGCGCGATGCCGATGATGTCGCGGCCCATCAGCACCGGCGGGATCGCCTGGCGCTGGATCGGCGTCGGGGTGTCGTAGCCGGCCTCCGCGACGGCGCGGAGCAGTTCATCGGAAAGGCCGAGGTCGGCGAAGCTCATCGAGGTTCCGGGATTTGCGTTCTCGTCGAAAGAGACGCTTCAGCGCGCCGCTTGTGCCAAAGGGGGGCTGCTTGTCAAGGAAAGCGGTGCTGGCGCGCTTCGGTCATCGTCGCGCCGGGCGCAGGATATTGAAGGCGTCGATGCCGCAGACGGCGCCGGCGCGCGAGCGGACGGTATCGCGGTCGGCGCAGATGCGGCCGTCATTGGTGGCGGTGACGTAGAAGCCGCGATAATAATCGAGCGCCGGGCAGCGGCTGTCGAGCCGGGCGCGGATGCGCGTGCGGTTGCGCAGCACGAGATCGAAGCTGGTCGGGCCGAGCATCGTCGCGCCGTCGATCTGGCGCGCGTCGATGCAGCGCGGGCCGCGCGTCTCGCGCCACCGCGCGACGGTGTCCGGGAAGGGCAGCGATCGCGCCCGGCTCGCGCGCGGCAGCCGCAGGATCACCTCCTCGTGGACCGTGACCGAGCCGCGGAAGGCGGGCGGTGCCGGCGCCGGCGGCGATGGCGCCCTGCCGCGCTGATCCGCGCCCGCGCCGAGGACGAGCATCACCATCGCGGCCAGGGCCGTCCGGATCATCGGCGCTGCTCCATTGCAGGGGAGGGGATTCCCCCCGCTTGTTGAACAAGCGATGAATTGAGGCCTATCTGGGGCGGATGGCCGCGCCCTCCGCCGCCCTGCTCGACTCGCTCGCCGGCCTGCTTGGGCCGAAGGGCTTCACCCGCGATCGCGCCGCCATGGCGCCCTGGCTCAGCGACTGGCGCGGGCGCTATCATGGCCGCGCCGCCGCCCTGCTTTCGCCGGCGACACGCGAGGAGGTGGCGGAAATCGTCCGGCGCTGCGCGGCCGAGCGCGTTGCGCTGGTGCCGCAGGGCGGCAATACGTCGATGGTCGGTGGCGCGACTCCCGACGAATCGGGCGATCAGCTCGTCGTCTCGCTCAGGCGGATGAACCGGATCCGCGCGCTCGATCCCGCCGCCGATCTGGCGGTGTGCGAGGCGGGCGTCGTGCTCGCCGACCTGCATGAAGCGGCGCTCGCCGCCGGCCGCCGCTTCCCGCTCTCGCTTGGCGCCAGGGGATCGGCGACGATCGGCGGCCTCGTCTCGACCAATGCCGGCGGCACCCAGGTGCTGCGCTTCGGGACGATGCGGCGGCTGCTCCAGGGGATCGAGGTGGTGCTGCCCGACGGCAGCCTGTTCGAGGGGCTGACCGCGCTCAGGAAGGACAATCGCGGCTACGATCTCGCCCAGCTTTTCGCAGGCGCGGAAGGCACGCTCGGCATCGTCACGGCGGCGAGCCTCAAGCTGGTCCCGGCGATCGGCGCGCGCGCGGTGGCCTGGATCGGCGTGGCGACGCCGGCGGCGGCGCTCGACCTGCTGCGCCGGCTCGAGGCGCGCCTTGGCGAGGCGGTCGAGAGCTTCGAGCTGGTGCCGGCGGGCGCGCTCGAACTCGTCCTCGCCCATGTTCCCGGCGCGCGTGCGCCGCTCGCCGCGCCGGCGCCGTGGAACGCGCTCGTCGAATGCGTCGCGCCGGTCGGCGCGCGCGATCCCGCCCCGGCGCTGGAGGCGGCGCTCGGCGAGGCGTTCGCCGCGAACGCGGTCCGCGACGCCGTCATCGCCGCCAGCGAGGCGCAGGCAAACGCCTTCTGGAAGCTGCGCGAGAGCATCGCCGAGGCGGAGAAGAAGGACGGGCCGGCGGCGAAGCACGACATCTCTGTCGCGGTCGCCGACATGCCGGCCTTTCTCGTCGACGGCGCGGCGGCCGTCGAGGCGCGCTTCGCGGGCACGCGCGTCAACGCCTTCGGCCATCTCGGTGACGGCAACATCCACTTCAACGTGCGCGCGCCCGAAGGCGTCGGGGAGGATTGGGTCGCCGGTCCCGGGGCCGAGGTCAGCCGCTTCGTCTACGATCTCGTGACCGCCGCCGGTGGCTCGATTTCGGCCGAGCATGGCATCGGGCGGATGAAGCGCGACGAATTCGCGCGGCTCGGCGGGGCGGCCCGCCTCGGCGCGCTGCGTGCGATCAAGCGGGCGCTCGATCCGGCGGGGATCATGAACCCGGGCAAGCTGGTGCCGGACGAGGGGGAGGACGGTCTTGCGGAAAGCGCCCATGGCTCATAGACGCTGACGGCTGAATTCCCTCGGCACCGTGCTGGCGGCGACCGAAATCCGACCTCTTTCGATGGAGACTCAACGAATGGCGACCCAACCGCCGCCCACCCTGCCGGTTCTCTACAAGCGGCTCGAGCCGCTTTCGAGCTCGCTGCACGCCAACTTCCGCCATCGCCGGATGGACTCCTTCCCGCATCTCGTGAACGTCAACGCGGTGCCGCTGACGATCGACGAGTTCATCGTCGCCCAGCGCTTCCTGCCGATCGTCTTCTCCTCGGGCGAAGTGCCGATCCCGCTCGCGCTGATGGGCCTCAACGACGGCGTCAACGTGTTCATCGACGATGAGGGCAAGCTGCGCAATCCGCTCTACATTCCGGCTTATGGGCGCCGCTATCCCTATCTGCTCGCGCGGCTGAGCCCCGACGCGCAGGAGTTGTCGCTGTGCGCCGACTTCGACAGCGGGATCGTCGGCGCGTTCGACGATGGCGATCCGCTCTTCGAGGGGGACAAGCCGTCCGAGGGGCTGAACAATATCCTCAAGTTCTGCGAGGATTTCGAGGTCGCGGCGAACCGCACCGAAGCGTTCGCGCGCGAGCTGCTGACCCTCGATCTGCTGATCGACGGCGAGGTGGCGATCGAGCCGCCGGGCGCGTCGCAGCCCTTCGTCTATCGCGGCTTCAGGATGGTCGACGAGCAGAAGCTGCGCGACCTGCCGGGCGACAAGTTGCGCAAGATCAACCAGAACGGGGTGCTGCCGCTGCTGATCGCGCACACCTTCTCGCTCTCGCAGATGCGCGAGCTGTTCATGCGCCAGGCGGAACTGGGCAAGGTGCCCAATTACGATATCAGTCTGGCGCAAGGGCAGGCCGGGGCGCGGCCCCAGGCCTGACGCGGCCGGCTTCGCCTCTTGAAAAGGTGCGAAAGGTTCCTATTTGATACCCACCGCTGCCGTATGCCCCCCTTTGCGGCAGCGTGAGGCGCCTTCAGTCCCCCCTAAGGCGCCCCTCCCTGAACCTGGCCGCTCCACGCGCAAGCGTGGAGCGGTCTTTTCGTTCGGGCGCGCTCATTCCGCCGCGATCGCCGGCGCCGCGCCGGCCAGCGCCGCCTCGAGCGCCGCGACGAGGGCGGCGATGAAGGCGCGGGTGGTGTCGAAGCCCGGTCCCGGCGCGGCGAGCGCCGCGTCGAGATAGAGCGAACGGTCGATTTCGAGCTGGAGCGCGTGGACGCCCCGCTCGGGCCGCCCGTGCCGCGCGACGACATGGCCGCCCGAATAGGGTGCGTTGACGCCGGCGCGATAGCCGAAGGCGCCCGCCGTCGCGACCGCCGCCGCGCGCAGCGCCGCCGCCGCGCTGGTGCCGTGGCGGTCGCCGATCACGATCGGCGCGTCGCCGCTCGCCGGATCGCGCGGCGGCATCGAATGGACATCGAGCAGCAGGGCCGCGCCGAAGCGCTCGCGCGCCAGGCGCAGCGTCGCCGCGACCGCCTCGTGATAGGGTTGGTGGATCTCGCGGATCCGCCGATCGAGCTCGGCCCGGGCGATGGGCGCGCGCCAGATCGGGCCGGCGCCGGCGATCCGCGAGGGGATCAGCCCGATGCCGCCCCGTGCCCGCGCCGAGGCGATGATCCGCGCCGGCCCCGGCGGCGGATCGACGAGGCCCGGATCGATTTCGCGCTCGTCGCGGTTGAGATCGATCTCAGCGCGCGGCGCGCGGGCGATGAAGGCGGTCGCGCCCGCCTCGCACGCCCGGCGGACCAGCTTGTCGGCGAGACGGTCCTCGAGCAGCTCGAGCGCGGCCTTCGGCACCCGCGCGGCGGCGAGCAGGGCGGGTGGATAGTCGCGCCCGGCGTGCGGCACCGAGAGCACGACCGGCGAGCCTGGCCGCGCGGGTCCGACTCGCTCGAAGGCTGGGGCGGCATTTTCCGTCATGCTGCCCCGGCAAGTAGAACCGCGATGGGACAGGCGCAACGATCCGCGCCGCAACCGCTGGCAAAATCGGGCGCAAGCGCGCATAAGGCGCAGCCGGGTCGCCGCCGGGGCGGCCGCAGGAAGGACCGATGCTCAGAATCCTGCTCGCCGAGGACGACGATTCGCTGCGGACCTATCTTGCGCGCGCGCTCGAACGCGTCGGCTATCGCGTTACGGCGGTCGATCGCGGCTCGGCGGCGCTGCCGCTGCTCGAAAGCGACTCCTATGATCTGCTGCTCACCGACATCGTGATGCCGGAAATGGACGGGATCGAGCTCGCCCAGAAGGCGGCCGCGCTCGCCCCCGATATCCGCGTCATGTTCATCACCGGCTTCGCGGCGGTGGCGCTGAAGGCCGGGCGCAAGACCCCCGACGCCAAGGTGCTTTCCAAGCCCTTCCACCTTAAGGATCTCGTCGCCGAGGTGGAGCGCATGTTCCAGAGCGAGGACCAGCACGGCCGGCTCTAGCTTGTGTCGCCATGGCTCGGGAGGGCGGCGGCCGGCCGCGCCGGATCAGGCGCCGACGCGTTTGCGCTCGGCCGCGCGGCGC
Organism: Sphingomonadales bacterium; assembly: GCA_040255785.1. Taxonomy (GTDB): domain Bacteria; phylum Pseudomonadota; class Alphaproteobacteria; order Sphingomonadales; family Sphingomonadaceae; genus Allosphingosinicella. The sequence continues at coordinate 16,043 of JBDZVR010000031.1, read as the reverse complement.
GGATATTCGGTCATGCCCTCGGTGAGGCGGGCAAGGCCGGCTTCGAGGATTTCCGGCGCGTGCGCATAGCCGACGCGGACATGGCCCGCCGAGCCGAAGAATTCACCCGGCGCGACGATGACGCCGAAGCGGTCGGCGAGCCAGTCGGAGAAGGTGATCGTGTCGTCGATGCCGATCAGGCGCGGGAAGAAGACGCAGCCGAAATCGGGCAGCCGTCCCTCGACCAGGCCGCGCTCGCGCCACAGGTCGAGATAGCGCTGGATGATCGGCCGCGCGTTGGCGACGATCGACCGGCTGTAGGCCTCGAAGCGCGCGCTCTGCTCGAGCACCAGCGCGGCGACTGCGTGCGAAAGCTTCGAGACGCCGAATTCGAACTGGTCGGAGACTTCCCGGACCGGGGCGAGCAGCTTCTCGTCGGCGATGACCCAGCCGCAGCGCAGCGTCGAAAGGCCGAAAATCTTGGTGAGGCTGCTGATCGCGATGATGTTGGAGGAAAGCAGCGCCGCCGAGCCCGGCCGCGCCGCCTTGCTGGCATAATCGCCATAGACCTCGTCGACGACGAGATGCGCGCCGCGCGCGCCCGCCATCTCCGCCACCCGCGCGATCACCTCGGGCTGGAGCAGCATCCCGCTCGGATTGTGCAGGTCGGAAAGCACGACCAGCCGGGTGCGCGGCGTGATCTTCGCGGCGATTTCCGCTTCGTCGAGAGCGAAGTCCCAGGGGCGGCGGTGAAAGTGGTCGACCTCGGCGCCGAGCGCGTGGCCGATGTCGCGGAACAGGTCGAAGCCCGGCGTTTCGACCAGCACGCGATCGCCCGGCGCGAGGAAGGTGCGATAGACGAGCGAGAGGCCGCTGGTCGCGCCGGTGGTCGGCAGGATGCGCCGTTCCGCGACCTCGTAGCGCTCGGCCAGCGCGCGCATGACGAATGGATTGCCGCTGACGAAGACGCTGCGATATTTCGGCGTGATCGGCGACCGAAAGCCCTGCTCGACCACTTCCCGCAGCAGTTCCACCGGCTCCTCGACCGACGAATCGAACAGCGGCACGATCTCGTCGCTGCCCGAACGCGCATGGCCGATCGCGCGACGCACCCATTGCGCATAGGCCTCGCCGCCCATGCTGGTCGTCACGAATGCCGATTTGGAGTCCATGGGGGTCGCTGGCTCTCTCTTCCACGCGGGGAGCCATCGCGCCGGATAAACTCACCCTTCAGCCGGCGATTTTATGGATGGGGGGCGAATTTGTTATCTTAACTTGGCCGCATCCGCGAGCCGCCAGCATAATTCTCGCCGAATCGGACGTGGAATGGCGCGCGCCCTATGCGCGGGTGCGGCCGTCCTCGGCGCGCAGCGAAGGCCGCCGCACGACCCAGTAGACGAGGCCCACGAGGCCCCAGCCGAAGACCAGCAGATAGGGCCGCCAGTCGGCGCCGAGGCCGGCGATGATGAGCGCGCCGGCGCAGGCGACGCCGATCCAGGCGAGCGTGCGCACCGTCCCGCGCGACCATTTCAGGGCGGCGTTCGCGTGCAGGTCGGGACGCGCCCGCGCGAGATTGTTCGCGGCGAGGCAGCAGGCGAGATATTTGAGCATGGTCGGGATGTTCACCGCGAGCAGCAGGAACACCAGGTTCGACGGCAGCAGGATCGCCGTCATCGCCAGCACATAGCCGAGCAGGACCGCGCGATGCGGCGTGCCGAAGCGCGGGTGGATCGCCGCCAGCGCCGGGGGCAGGGCGCCGGTGCGGCCCATCGCGAACAGCGCGCGCGAGAAGGTCATCGCGGTGGCGTTCAGCGTCTTCAGGATCGACACCGCCGCGGCTGCCAGCATCAACGGCAGCGCGAAGCGGCCGAGCGGCGCCTCGGCCGCCTCGATCAGCGGCGCGCTGCTCGCCGCCAGGCGCTCGGGGCCGAGCAGCAGCAGCGCCGTCGCGGCGACGCTGACATAGACGATTGCGGTGAGCGCCACCGCCAGCGCGATCCCCTTGGGGATGGTGTGGGTCGGGTCGCGCACCTCCTCGCCGATCTCGACCGCCGCCTCGATGCCGAGGAACAGGCTGATCAGCAGCGGCACGGCGACGACGACGCCGAGCCAGCCCTTGCTCGCCAGCGAGCCCATCGTCGCCATGCTGCCCTGCGGCAGGCCGAGCGCGACGAAGGTGGCGAGCGCGACGAGGAGGAAGGCCATCATCGCCGTCTGCGCGTGCGCGGCGACCTTCACGCCGACATAGTTGAGCGCGAAGATGAGGGTGAAGACGATCGCCATCGTCGGGCGGACCGGCAGTGCGATGGCCATGCCGAGATACTGGACGAGCACGGTCGCGAGCAGGGTCAGCGCGCCGACATTGGTGAGGATGCGCAGCCAGGCGACGAGGAAGCCGACGAGCGGATGGACGAAGCGGCGCGGCCATTCATACGAGGCGCCCGAGCGCGGCAGCGCCGAGGCCAGGAAGGCATAGACCATCGCGAAGAAGACGGTCGGCACCGCGGCGAGCGCGACCGCGATCAACAGGCCTGATCCGCCGATCTCGGCGGCCGGCTGCAGCACCGTGAAGATCGACACGCCGATCGCGGTGCCGGCGCCCAGCATCACGACGCCGGTGAGGCCGACGCCGCCGGCGAGCGCGGCCGGCTTTCCCGCCTCGCTCACGAAGCGCCGTCGCCGCCCGGGGCGGCGTGGAGCTGGCACTCGATTTCGACCAGCGCGCCGAGGGCGAGGCCATCGACCCCGAAGGCGCTGCGCGCGGGCAGGCGCTCGGGGCGGAAATACTGGACATAGACCCGGTTGAAGGCGGGCCAGTCGGCCATGTCGTCGAGCATCACCGTGCAGCGCACGACATCATCGAAGCCATGGCCCGTCATCGCCATCACGGCGCGGATATTCTCCATCGCCTGGCGCGTCTGTGCCTCGATCCCTTCGGGCAGCGTGCCGTCGGCGCGCGCGCCGATCATGCCGGAAAGATGGATCGTGTCGCCGACCCGCACCGCCGGCGAGAAGGGGGCGCTCGAGCCCGGCCGGCGGAAATATTCGACCGGCGGGCGATCGCCGGGCGCGGCGGCGGCGAGCAGTGGCGCGGCGAGCGTTGCGAGCAGGGCGAGGCGCCTCATTCTGCCTCCCCGGCGTGACCGTCCTGCGCGAAGAAGGCATCGCCCATCTGCCCCTCGCCCCCGGCGTTGGGATCGGGCGTCGCCGGGTGGACCGCCGGCGGCTCGGCGAAGGGACGGATGCCGAGCGCGGTGTAGATTTCGCTCGGGAAATAGATGACGCCGCCGCGCACCACCATCCGCGCGCGGCGCACCGCGGAAATGTCGCGCGTCGGATCGCCGGCGATCAGGAAGAAGTCGGCGAGCTTGCCCTGCTCGATCGAGCCGAGCTCGTGGGCGCGACCGAGATATTCCTCCATGCCGAGCGTCGCGTTGCGCAGCACCTCGGCGGGGCTCATGCCGGCCCTGACGTAGAGCTCGAGCTCGCGATGGACGGTGAAGCCGGTGCCGTCGTCGGTGCCGGGGAGCAGGCGGATGCCGTTTTCGTGGAGCAGCCGCAGCGTGTCGATCAGCCGGTCGAAGGCCGCGCGGTAGCGCGCGTCGTCGGCGGGCGAGTCGACGGTGACGAAGCTGCGCCGCCGGTAGCGCTGATAGCCGATCGGCATGTGATCGAGATAGGCTGCGTCGCCCTCGGCGACGGTGCCCGCCCGGCTCAGCATCAGCCGCTCGAGGATTACCGCGGTAGTGTCGAGCGCGATGCGCCGCTCGCGCATCAGCGCGATCGTGCGCCGGACCGGCTCGGAATCGAGATCGAGATCGGCGGCGCGCGCCATCGCGGTCAGGCGCAGCGGGGTGCGCGTGTCCTCGCCCTCGCGGATCAGCCAGCCGAGCATGAGCTGGTTGATGTGGGCGACCTCGTCATAGCCGGCGCGGATCATCTCGTCCGGGGTGGTGAAGGCGGGAACATGGCCGGTCACGGTCATTCCCCGCCGATGGGCCTCGGCTGCGATCGCCGGCACCCAGGCCGGGTTCATCGAGTTGTAGACCTTGATCTGCCAGTAGCCGCGATCCGCGTACCAGCGCACCGCATCGATCGCCGCCGCCTCGCTGTCGACGACGATGCCGTTGCGCGCCGACATCGGGCTGCGCCCCTCGAGGAAGCCGTTGCGGACGATGCGCGGCCCCGCGATCCGCCCCGATTCGAGGCCGTCGATGATGTTGAGCAGCGTCGCGTTCATATTGCCCTGGTCGCGCACCGAGGTGACGCCGGCGGCAAGGTAGAAGAGGCCGGAGCGCAGATTGTTGTGCGAATGCATGTCGTGCAGGCCGGGGACCAGCACGCCGCCCTCGCCGTCGATCGCGGTCTCGCCGCCGGGCGCGGGGCCATCCTCGCGGCCGGGCAGCACCTGGGCGATGCGATCGCGCATGACGACGACCGTGGAAAGCTCGCCGAGGCGGCCGCTGCGCGGGTCGAAGATGCGCACGTTGCGGATGCGGACCGGGCCGTCGAAGCGATGCGCGAGCCGCTGCTGCAGCGCCTCGGCCTGCTCGATGCCGAGCTCGCGCAGCAGCCGCGCGATCGCGCCCGCCTGGTCCTCCCAGCCGCGGCGGATCGCGCCGCCTGCGGCGAACAGGCGGTTGTCGCCGTCGAGCAGGACGTAATCGGGCGCGAGATCGATGCCGGTGATGCGATAGACGGTGACCCGAATCGCGCGCTCGCCTTCGCCCAGCGTCGCTTCGCGCACCCTCTCGAGGCTCAGCGAGCCGGAGGGGAGCACGTCGATGCGGTGGTCCGGGTCGGCGAGCAGGGCGCGGGCATAGAGGCCGAGCGTGTAGGGGCTGCCGTCGTTGACGATGTAGAGCGGCGGCCGCGGCGCGGCGACGCTGCCATTATCGGCCTGGCTGGTCCAGCTCGCGCGGCCATCGCGCCAGCGATAGCTCTCGCTCACCGCATTGCCCATCAGCGAGCGGCCGTCGACCGCATATTCGATCGGGATGCCGTCCGGGCCGAGGCGGATATGCTCGCTGTGGCGCGGCCCGCGCCCGTTATTGTCGACGAGATAGTCGACCGTGATCGAGTCGCCCTCCCGCTCGGCGCGGACATGGCCGACCGCCTCGCCGTTGCTGACGATCACGAACTCCTCGCTCGCGGCGAGAGCCGGCGGCGCGAGGCCCGCAATCGAAAGCATCGCCAGCAGACCAAGCAGCACTCGCATCGTCATCCTCTCTCGCTATCGTCCCGTTCCGGTGCCAGGCGCGCGCCGCGGCATCAGCGCGCCGGGCGCACGAAGGCGCGCATGTCCCGCATCAGCTTCCTGAGGCTCGCCTCGTCGCTATAGGCCATGTGGCCGCCGCCATAATAAAGGATCGTCGCGCGCTCGCGCGGCCAGCCCGACTGGGCGAGCGCATATTCGGACGCGCCGGTCGTCGTCGTCGTGTCGTAGAGACCGACGCCGATCGCGACCCGCGCGGTGGGAACGCGCGCCAGCACCTCGCCGATCAGGTTCATGTAGGGCCAGTCCGAGAAGGGCGAGCTCGCCCCCCAGTCCCAGCCCTCCAGGCCGCGTTCCGGCACGGCGGCGAAGCGATAATCGGGCCAGTCGACGCCGAGATCGCCGCGCAGATAGGTCATGAAGCCGCGCTGGAGCGCCTCGGAAAGCACGCCGGACGGATCGCCGCCGCCCGGCGCATCGCTTGGCGGGGCGGCGTAGCGGCCGTCGTAGCGGCCGAGGATCAGGCCCCGGTCGCGCAGCAGCTCGCGGCGGAAATCCTCCTTGGAGATCCGCAGGTCGTGGGCGAGATAATAGGCGGCGGCGATGCCGGTCAGCTCCTCCAGCCGCGCGGCGATGCGCGCGCGCGTGGCGGGATCGAGCCGGTCGCCGTCATAGAGCGCCTGCAGATATTCGTCGCGGGCGAAGGCGCGCGATTCGTCGAGGAACTGGTCGAGCGTCCGGCCGCGGCGGTCGACCTTGCCGTGATGCCAGGCGATCGCCGACAGCGTCGGCATCGACACGACGTAGCTCATGATATTGCCGGGCCGCTGCGAGAATTCGATGATGTTGAGCGCCTGGCCGAACAGGACGACGCCGGCGACGCCGATCGGTCGCGGCAGGTCGAGCAGCTGGCGCGCGACCTGGGCCGCGCGCATCGTCCCGTAGCTCTCGCCGAACAGGTAGACGGGCGAGCCGCGCCGGTCGTGCTCGGTCAGCCAGCGGTCGATGAAGGCGGTGACCTGCCGCCCGTCCGCCACCACCGAAGCATAGGTGGCGGGATCGACGCCCTCGGCGATCCGGCTGAAGCCGGTGCCGGCCGGATCGACGAAGACGAGATCGGCGATGTCGAGGATGGTGTAGGGATTGTCGACGACCGGCAGGCGGGAGGTGTCGGCGGCAAGGTCGTCGGGGAAGGCGACGCGCTTCGGACCGAACGCGCCGATGTGGACATAGAGCGAGGCGGTGATCGGCCCGCCGTTCCACAGGAACACGACCGGCCGGCGCTCGCCGGCGGGCGCGCCCTCGGCGAGATAGGCGATCGAGGAGACGATCGCTCCCGGGGCGCCATCGGCCTTCGGCACCGGCGTTTCGGCGACGACGGCGCGATAGGCGACGCGCTGGCCGTTGAACGTCCCGACATGGCGGGTGACGACCGGCGCGCGGACCGGCTGGGCCTGCGCGACGCCGGCGACCGGCGCGCCCGCGGCGACGACCAGCAGCAAGAGGACGACCAGCGGGCGGGGGAGAAAATGTTCAGCGCTCATGAAACGGATCGCCTCCGATGCAAGAGGCGGCGAGCCTAATCGGCGCGCCGCGAAAATATTATGCGAAGTGGGCGCGGGCGCGCCGTTTCGCGCATAATGATGGCGCGGGGCGATCGGCCGGCGAGCGCTCCCGTTTCCGCTCGTCGCGGCGGGGTCGGGGCGGGCGCGGACCCGATGGCCTACCGGCCGAGGAAGCCGCGCAGCGGGAGCGCGGTCGTCGACTTGATCTCGGCGATGGTGACGGTGGACTGGATGTCGATCACGCCGGGAAGCTTGAGCAGGACGTTGAAGATGAACTTCTGATACCATTCGAGCGAAGGCGCGAGCACCTTGATGAGAATGTCCATCTCGCCGAACAGGGTATGGCATTCGAGGATCTCGGGAATGTCCTCGACACGGCGGACGAAGTCGGCGCGCTTCTCGTCGGTCAGCGTCGCCATCTTCAGCGTCGCGAAGACGAGCAGCGTGTTGCCGAGCTTCTCGCGGACGATCAGCGCGACCTCGCCCTTGATGTAGCCCTCGTCCTTCAGCCGCTGCAGGCGGCGCCAGCAGGGCGATTGCGAGAGGCCGACGCGCTCGGCGAGCTCGCTGGTGGAGAGCGAGGAATCCTTCTGGATCTGTTCGAGGATTCGAAGATCGACCGCCGAGAGTTCTTCGCGCATCGCATTCCCGCATATGACCTGGAGCGGGCTAAATTTAGCCGATGCATACGGGAAATCAACATAGTCATTCCGATGTGCCGGCGTTCACCAAATCGCGCAGCGCGGCGGCGAAGCGCGCGCGATTGGCCGGCTCCTCGAACGGCGAATGGCCGGCGGGCAGCGTGAGGAAACGGGTGCGCTCGAGCGGGATGCCGGCATGGGCGACGGCGTGGCGCGCGCCGGCGACCGGCACCGCGAGGTCGTAGAGGCCGCCGACGACCATCAGCTCCAGGCCCGGCCGCGCCGCCATCACCCGGGCGATGTTGGCGAGCGGGTTGTAGTAGCGGCGGCGGTCCCCGGTCGGCTCGAACCAGTTCCAGCGGAAGTTCACGTCGAGCGTCAGCGACACATAGTCGCGCGTCAGCGGCACGCCGACCTCCTCGCGCAGGTAGCGGGTGATGGCGGGGGCGAGGATGACGTTCGAGGCGCCGAGGCCGAGCGCGGGATCGTTGGCCGCCGCCGGGCGGTCGGCGCGCGCCGGCGGGCGCACCGGCGCCGTCACCCGCGCGTCGAGGCGGCCGACGAGGAGGCCGCGATCGTCCAGCAGCGCCTGGACGAAGGTGTCGTTGTCGATCCTGAGGTCGGCGGCGAGGATCCGCTCGGGCGCGAGGCCGATATAGCCCGCCATCCGCGCCGCGATCCGGGCGCGCTCCTCCGCCCCGAGGGCGGCGCCCTGGTGGAGCGCGACGAGATAGTCGGTCGCGGCAAAGCGCGCGGCCTCGTCGTGGAACTGCTCGGCCGAAAGGCCGCGACGGTCGACCTTGCCGTGGAACCAGGCCGCGGCGGCCATCGTCGGGAAGGCGAAGACATAACGGTCATCGCCTTCGCCGGCGCCGGCAATCCCCGCCATGCTCGTCGCCGGCGAGATCAGCACCAGCCCGCGCAGGTTGAGGTCGTCCGCGTCGGCCATCATCGTGGCGAGGCGGAAGCCGCCATAGCTCTCCCCGGCGATGAACACGGGCGCGCCCTCGCGCCCCTCGTCGCGCAGCCAGTTGCGCACCAGCGTCGCGACCGCCTCGGCGTCCCCGCGCGGCGCCCACCAGCGCGAGCCGTCGCCACCCGGCAGCACCCGGCTGAAGCCGGTGCCGACCGGATCGACGAAGACGAGATCGGCGACGTCGAGCGGGCTGTCGGGATTGTCGGCGAACGGCGCGTCCGCGTCGCGCGCGGCGGGGCGGAGCCGCGGCCCGAAGGCGGAAAAATGGAGCGGCGAGGAGGAGGCGCCGGGCCCGCCGTTGAAGAAGAAGAAAACCGGCCGGGCGGGATCGCGCGGGCCGTCGGCGCGGACATAGCCGGTTGCGGAGATCGTCGCCTGCGGCCGGCCGTCGGCGCTCAGCGGATATTCGCGGAAGATCGCGCGGTAGGCGATCTCCCGCCCGCCGATCACGATCCGGTGGCCGCGCTCGATCGGCCCGACGATCGGGCCGGCGATGGTCGGCACCGGGTCCATGCGCTGGGCGGGCAGGGAGCCACCCGCGACGAGCAACGACAGCGCCGCCAGGGCGCGCAGACAAGGCTTCACTTTCCTCTCCCGCCTGGGATGCTGCGCAGAGCTTAGCATCGCGCGCGCGCAACAACCCGGTTCAATCCGCCCGCCTGTGGCCGGGCCCGTGCATAATATATCCCGCGCTGCGGCATGGGCCGACAGGATCGCGTCCGCCAGCGCGCCGTCGCCGCGCGAAGGAATAAAAATGATCGGCGCATGGCGCTATCATCGCGCCGCGCACCGCCGAACGAAGGATCTCTCCCATGCAATTGTCTCGCCGCGACTGGCTGAAGGGCGTCGGCACGCTCTCCCTCGCATCGACCGCATCGACGCTCGCCGGCCCGGCGACGCGCGCCGCGGCCGCGAGCGCCGCCCCGGTCGCGCTGCCCGACAAGGCGTCCTTCCCGCGCGTCGCGCCGGGCTATCTCGATTCCGGGACGATGCATCCGGTCAGCGTCGGCGCGCGCGCGGCGATCGACGCCTATCTGGCCGCGCGCGAGGCGCCGGGATCGGGCAGCACCTCGGTCGACGAGGAGCGGATCCTCGGCAAGTTCGCCCGCCTCATCAACGCCGACCCGGACGAGGTGGCCTTCGTCAAGAGCACGACGACCGCCGAGCATCTCGTGCTCGACGGCCTCGGCCTGTTCGAGGGCCGGCCGCACATCGTCACCGACACGCTCCACTTCTTCGGCTCCTTCCCGCTCTACGAGGGGCTGGCCGAGCGCGGCGCGCGCGTGACCTGGCTGCGCCCGCGCGACAACCGGATCGTGCTGGAGGATCTGGCGCGCGCGATCACGCCGGAGACCAAGCTGGTCGCGCTCTCGCTGGTCTCGACCTTCAACGGCTTCCACCATGATCTCGCGCGCGTGTGCGAGCTGGCCCACGCCAGGGGTGCGCTCGTCTATGCCGACATCATCCACGCGGCCGGCTGCGTGCCGGTGGACGTGAAGGCGAGCGGCGTCGATTTCGCCGCCTGCGCCAGCTACAAGTGGCTGATGGGCGATTTCGGGCTGGGTTTCATCTATGCCCGGCGCGAGGCATGGGCGCGGCTGCGGCGACGGCGCTACGGCTATTATGGCATCGCGACCTTCCAGCCGCATGCCTATCCGTTCGATCCGCCGGGCGAGCGCGTCGCCGACTTTTCGATGCGCGACGACGCCACCGGCCTGTTCGCGACCGGCACCTTCCCCCACGCGGTGGCGCGGCACGTCGATGTCTCGCTCGACTATCTGCTCGGCCTCGGCGTCGAGCGGATCAACGCGCACGCGCGCCCGCTGGTCGACCGGCTGAAGGAGGAGCTGCCGCGCATGGGCTATGCCGTCGTCACGCCGCGCGAATCGCCGGCGCCGATGGTCACCTGCGCGCTCGAGAACGCGCGCGCGCTGGCGCCGCGGCTCGAGGCGGCGGGGCTGCGGCTCACGCTCGGCCGCAACCGCTTCCGGGTGACACCGTCGGTGTTCAACGATCTCGACGATATCGAGCGGCTGCTGCGGGTGCTGCACGCGGCCCGCCCCGGCTGATTCGCGGCGAATGATTTTCATACGCATCGGCCGCTCGCGCGCATAAACGATGCCGCGATCCGGGCGGCGGGCACGTCCTTCGACAAGAAAATCCTCGCGCGGGCCTTAATATCGTCCCCGAATGCTGGTTCCGATCCGGCGGCGATCCGCTGGCGGACGGGCCGGGGTCGGAACCGAAGTCGAAAGGCGGGAGAAATGAGGATGGGTTTCGCACTCGCGCGGCGCGCGTTGCTGTCCACGGCGTTGTCGGCGGGCCTGGTCATGCCCGCGACCCAGCTGCTCGCGCAGGAGAGCGCCGGCACGGCCGGCGCGCAAGAGCCGGTATCCGGCCCGGTCGAGGCGGTGCAGAGCGACGATCAGGTGATCGTCATCACCGGCTCGCGCATCCGCCGCTCGGCGACCGACACCGTCGCCCCGGTCGTGTCGGTGGACCAGCAGCTCTTCACCGATCGCGGCTTCGTCAGCGCGTCCGACGCGCTCAACCAGATCACCTCGATCGCGCCGGCGCTGGCGCTTTCGCCCGCGGACGGCGATTCGAGCGGCAGCGGCCAGCAATTCCCGAACCTGTTCGGGCTCGGCCCCGGCCGCACGCTCACCCTGGTCAACGGGCGGCGCTTCGTCACCTCGTCCAGCGGCCTCGGCGATGCCCAGGTCGATGCCAACATCATCCCGACCGGGCTGATCGAGCGGGTCGAGATCGTCCAGGCCGGCGGCGCCGTGGTCTATGGCTCGGACGCGATCGCCGGCGTCGTCAACTATATCCTCAAGGACGATTTCGAGGGGCTGGAGCTGGACGCCCAGGCCGGTATTTCCTCGCGCGGCGATTATCCGCTCTACAGCCTGCGCGGCACCTATGGCGTCAATTTCGGCGGCGGCCGGGGCAATGTCGCGGTCAACGTCGAATGGTCGCGCAGCGATCTGCTGCCCTTCTCGGCGCGCCCGCTCAGCAACCTCTCGCGCATCACCGCGACCAATTCGGCCGATACCGGCCCCAGCGACGGCATCCCGTCGGTGCGCGAGGTGCTCGACGCGCGCTTCACCAGCTTCAATGTCAATGGCGTCATCTTCACGACCCCGGCCCCGGTGCCGCTGCCGCCCTGCGGATTCCAGATCTGCTTCGCGCGCGACGCGGCCGGGCGCCCGCTGCAATTCGGCCCGGACGGCTCACTCATCCCCTACGATCCGGGCGAAGTCGTCGGCGTCCCCTTCTCGGCGGGCGGCGACGGCTTCCGTTTCGCCGATCTCGCCAGCCTGCGCACCGGCGTGGAGCGGCTCACCGGCAACCTCCTCGCGCATTATGATCTCACCGATGCGCTCACCGTCCGCACCGAGCTGCTCTATGCGCGCACGCGCGGCGTCGAAACGCCGCAATTCCCGTCGCGGACGATCCTCAACTCGCAGGAATCCAATTCGGGCTACATCGCCTTCACCCGCGACAATCCGTTCCTGACCGCCGAGCAGATCGCCGGCTTGAGCGCGGCGAGCCCGTCCTTCGCGTTCGGCGCGCCGCTCTTCCTCTCGAAGACCTTCCCGGACCTCAAGCTCGTCAACAACCAGACCTTCACGACCGAGACCTGGCGCGGGCTGCTCGCGGTCGACGGCGAATTCACGCTGGGCGATCGCGATTTCTACTGGACGGTTTCGGGCAGCTACGGCCGCGTCGATGGCGCGACCCGATCGTGGCAGATCAACAATGCGCTCTTCGCCAACGCGCTCGACGCGGTGCGCGACGGCTCGGGCGCGATCGTGTGCGCGATCAACGCCGACGCCGATCCCTCCAACGACGATCCGCGCTGCGCGCCGGTCAACCCGTTCGGGGTCGGCAATGTCAGCCAGGCCGCGCGCGACTATGTGAACGTCCGCGCGGGCTCGGACTTCGTCAACGAGCAGGTCGACTTCCTCGCCACCCTGGGCGGCACGATCGTGCGCCTGCCGGGTGGCGATTTCGGCTTCAACGTCGCCTACGAGCACCGCGACGAGCGCGCGAGCTTCGATCCGCTGCCGGCGAACCGGCAGGGCCTGTTCGGCGTCGGCTCGCCGCAGGTGCCGCAGTCCGGCCGCTACAATACCGACGAATTCTCGGCCGAGGTGCTGCTGCCGATCGTCGGCGGCGACTTCACGCTGCCGGGGGTGAAGGCGTTCGAGATCACCGGCGCCTATCGCCATGTCGACAACTCGCTCGCCGGATCGGAGAATCTGTGGGCGGTCGGCGGCCGCTGGGAAGTCGTCGACGGAGTGACGCTGCGCGCCTCGCGGAGCCGCAATTTCCGCGCGCCGACGCTGACCCAGCTCGTCGCGCCGGCATCGACCAGCCTCGATGCGATCGGCCGCGACCCGTGCGACGCCGACCGCATCAGCAACGGGTCCAACCCCGCCGTCCGCCGCGCCAACTGCCTGGCGCTGTTCGAGGCCAATCCGGGCTATGGCGTGTTGCCGGACGGCAGCAACGCGGGGGCGAGCGCCGAGGAGCGGCTGGCGAGCTTCCAGGACCCGTCCGAGAACTTCAACCGCGCGCTCGTCACCACCGGCGGCAACCCCAATCTTCGCAACGAGATTTCGGACACGCTGACCTACGGCATCGTGCTCCAGCCGCGCTTCCTGCCGGGCCTGACGATCGTCGCCGACCGGATCGAGGTCGATCTGGAGGATGGCCTGTCGGCCTTCACGACGCTCGATTTCGCCGCCGCCTGCTTCGACAACGAGACGCCGCCGCCCGGCGTGTGCGAGGCCTTCACCCGGCTCGCCGCGCCGGACGGGGTGAGCCCCGGCGGCACCATCGTCACCGGCACCACGACGACCTTCAACGCGGGCGTCGTGAAGTTCCGCGGCGAGGTCTACAACATCAACTACAACTTCCCCCTGTCGTCGATCTTCGGCGGGGCGGACGTGGGTCGCCTCGAGCTGGCCCTTGAGGCGACCCATACGTCGCTGCTGACCACATCGGTGACCGGGGACGCCTTCATCCGCTCGGACAACACGGTGGCGACGCCGGCCTGGGTCGGCCGCTTCGACATCCGCTATTCGCGCGGGCCGTTCCGCTTCACCTACCAGATGGTCTATCGCGACAAGGTGTTGCGGCTGCCGGATTCGACGATCGAGAACGATCCCGCCCCGGTGATCGCGGCGAACACGGTGCACAACATTTCGGCGCAATATGATTTCGGCCAGCTCACGCTGCGCGCCGGCGTGCTCAACCTGTTCGATACCGAGCCGTCCTATCCCGCCATCGCACACGGCGACATTCTCGGCCGGCGCTTCTACGTGGGGGCCCGGCTGCGCTTCTGATGCGGAGGGTCTTACTCGGACTGGCCTGCCTTGCCGGCGTCGCGGGCGCGGACGCGCGGACGCCGGCGGCGCCCGAGGCGCCGCGCCTCGCGCTGACGCTGCGCCCGGGGCTGGCCGGCGACGGCGGGGCGATCGGCCATGTCGACGTGACGCTCGCCCTCGACGCGGCGCGCGCGGCCGCGGGCGAGCCGCTGGTCCAGCTCCCGCATGTCATCTTCAACGTCGAGACCGTCGCCACCGACGTGGCGGACGTCCGGGCGCGCGACGCGCACGGCGCGCTGCCGCTGGCGATGCGCGACAGTGGCGGCGGCGACGAGGCCGTGCGCGCGTGGATCCCGGCGCGGCCGCCCGAAGGGACGGTGACGATCCGCTATCGCGCGCCGATCACCGGCCGGACCGCGTCGCGTGGCGCCGCCCCGCCGGTCGAGCTGCGCAGCGAGGCGAGCGCCTTTTCCGGCGCGGGGATGACCTTCCTGCTGCTGCCGCCGGACCAGGAGGCCCGCTACCGGCTCTCGGTCGCTTGGGATCTTTCCGGGCTGCCGCCCGGCGCGGTCGGGGTGAGCAGCCTCGGCGATGGCGACGTCGCGCCGGTGGCGCCACAGCCGTCGGCGCGGCTCGCGCGCGGCTTCTTCATGGCGGGCGCGATCGGCCACTATCCCGAGCGCGCCGGCGGCGGCGCCTTCTTCTCGGCCTGGCAGGGCGCGCCGCCCTTCGATGCGCGCGCGCTGATGGAATGGACCGCGCGGCTGCACGCGCGCTACCTCTCCTTCTTCCGGGTGGGCGAGGCGCAATCCTATGGCGTGTTCCTGCGCCACAACCCGGTCAATGCCGGGGGCGGCGTCGGCCTCGCCGGCTCGTTCGTCGCCACCTTCGGCCCGCGGACCGACCCGGACGACCTGAAGCTCACCCTGGCGCACGAGATGTTCCACACTTTCGCGCCGTCGATCGCACAGCCGGCGGGGCTCGAATCCTCCTGGTTCGGGGAGGGGCTGGCGGTCTTCTACCAGCGCGTGCTGCCGCTGCGCTTCGGCATGATCGGCGTCGATGAATTCCTCGCGGACCTGAACTACCACGCCGGCCGCTACTACACCAACGCGCTCGGCGATGCGCCCAACGCGGAGGTGCCGCGGCGCTTCTGGGCGGACACGCGCATCCGCACCCTGCCATATGATCGCGGCTCGCTCTATTTCGCGGTGGTCAACGATTCGATGCGCAAGGCCTCGGGCGGCGAGAAGTCGCTCGATGACCTGCTGCTCGCGATGGTCGAGCGCGAGCGCGCCGGACGCCGCCTCGGCAATGCCGACTGGGAGGAGGTGCTGCGCGAGGCGCTGGGCGAGGATGCGGTCGCGCAGTTCCGTGCCTTCCTCGCCGGCCGCCCGCCGCTGCCGGCCTCCGACGCCTTCGGTCCCTGCTTCCGGCGCACGACGAGGCCGCTGCGGCGCTATGTGCTCGGCTTCGATCCCGAGGTGCTGACCGCGCCGCGCCGGATCGTGCGCGGGCTGATCCCCGGCTCGGCGGCGGAGGCCGCGGGGCTGCGCGAAGGCGACGAGATCGTGCGACCGGTGCCGCAGGACGGCATCCAGGGCAACCAGACCGAGCTGCTGCGCCTGCGCATCCGCCGCGACGGGCGCGAGTTCGATCTCAGCTACCTCCCCCGGGGGGAGGTGGTGGACGCCTATCAATGGGAGCGGGTGCCGGGCGTGCCCGCATCCGCCTGTGCCATCTGACCATCGAACGGTGAAGGAATGACCGCCCACGACAATCCTCTCGGCCTCGACGGCTTCGCCTTTGTCGAATTCACCAGCCCCGATCCGGAGGGTCTTGCCCGGTTGCTCGAAATGCTCGGCTTCACCGCGATCGCCAGGCATCGCACGCAGCCGGTGCGGCTCTACGCGCAGGGCGACATCAACGTGTTGCTCAACCTCGAGGAGGTCGGGCCGGCCGCCGAGTTTCGCGCCGCTCACGGACCGTCGGCGAGCGCGATGGGCTTTCGCGTCAGGGATGCGCAGGCGGCGCTTGACCGGGCGCTGCTGCGCGGCGCGCGCCAAGCCGCCGGCGCGCTCGAGATACCGGCGATCGAGGGGATCGGCGGCGCGCTGCTCTACCTGGTCGAGGGCGGGAAGGGGGCGGATTTCCTCGCCACCGACTTCGAGCCGATCCTCGACGCCCGCCGCGACGCGAACAGCGTCGGGCTGCACACGCTCGACCATCTCACCCACAATGTGAATCGCGGCTGGATGGACCATTGGGCGCAGTTCTACGAGCGCATCTTCAACTTCCGCGAGATCCGCTATTTCGACATCGAGGGCCGGC
>JBDZVR010000030.1:0-34841 GCA_040255785.1 Sphingomonadales bacterium | reverse complement strand
GAGCTCGACCAGATCCGCCGCGGCGTCATCCCCGCCAAGGCCGGGTGAACGGCGCCGCGACGGTCGCGAGCCAGGCACGGATGGGCGTGTCCGGGGATCGGAATCGCGCTTGCAGCCGTTCGACGGGGTTGCAATCGCGACACCTTGGCGTCTAGTTTTCGCAGCCGGGCGGGCGGTGCACCGGCTCCCCACCCTTGCTAACTTTGGAAAACCGCAAGGCATTCAAGGCTTCCGGCCAGGCCTCGCACCTTGAGGAGACGTCATGACATTTCGCAAACTGCTCGCTGCCACCGCCGTATCCGTCGCGGCGATGATTTCCGCGCCCGCGATCGCCCAGACCGACGCGGCGGCGCCGGCGTCCGCGCCGGGCGCCGGCGTCCAGGTCGGCGCCACCGTGAAGGACACGCAGGGCGGCGTCGTCGGCACGATCACCGCGATCAACGGTTCCAACGTGGTCATCCGCACCGATCGGCTCGATGCCACCGTTCCGGCGACTTCGTTCACCGTCAACAATGGCGAAGTGCTGTTCGGCATGACGCAAGCGCAGCTCAATGCCGCTGTCGAGCAGGCGAACGCCCAGGCGCAGGCCGCGTTCGCGGTCGGCACGACGGTGAAGGATCGCAACGGCGCGGTGGTTGGACCGGTCCAGGAGATCGACGAGCAGACCGTGACCGTGCAGATGGGCGACCAGCAGATCCGCCTGCCGCGCACGGCGCTCGCGGCCAGCGACGGTGCGCTGGTGACCGGCGCGACGCTGGCCGAGCTGCAGGCCGCGGTGAACGGCGCCGGCACCCAATAGATTCGCGCAAGGGCCGGCCCCGGTTCGGCCGGCCCTTCGCCTCCCATCTCTCACTCCCCCTTCCCCTCCGCGCCGCGCCCGGAACCGGCCGGCACTGACAGGCGCGCATCGTCGATCGCACAAAATGCTTCCCCGCGGCGTGCCGGCCCGCCTAGGATCGCGGCCGGGAGATGGGGATGGCCGAAAGCGCGCTGCGACAGGATGGCGACCAGGGTCGACCGGCGCCGTCGCCGCGCTGGACCGAGGATGCGCTCGGCTTCCTGATCGCGCCGCACGGCCGCGACGCGTTTTTCCAGCATCATTACGAGCGCGCGCCGCTGCTTTCGCTCCGCGGCGAGCCGGATCGCTATGCCGAGCTGCTGACGCTCGAATCGCTGGATCGCTTCATCGCCAGCGCAGACTTGCGCGAAGGCATGCTTGACCTGACCAACCATCACGACTGGCTGACCCGCGATTCCTATGTCGATGCGCGCGGCCGCGTGGTCGGACCGGCGGTGACCGAGCTCTACATGAAGGGCGCGACGATCATCCTGCCGCACCTGCACGATTCGATGGCCAATCTCGGCGAGTTCTGCCGCTCGCTGGAGGAAATCTTCTCCTGCCACGTCCAGACCAATGTCTATCTGACGCCGCGCGCCGGGGAGGACGGGCGCGCCAACCAGGGATTCCCGCCCCATTATGACAACCATGACGTCTTCGTGATGCAGGTGTCCGGCGCCAAGGCTTGGCGGCTTTATGACGTCCCGGTGGAAATCCCCTATCGCGGCGAGCCGTTCGATATCACGCGCCACGAGCCCGGCCCGGTCAGCCGGCAATTCACGCTCGGCCCCGGCGAGTGCGCCTATATCCCGCGCGGGTTGATGCACGACGCCGAAAATGTCGGCGACGAGCCTTCGCTCCACATCACCGTGGGGCTGATCACGAAGACCTGGGCGGACCTGATGCTCGAGGCGATTTCCGAGCTCGCCCTGGCCGAGCCCGAATTCCGCCGCTCGCTGCCGCCCGGCTTCGCCGCGCGCGATTTCGATCGTGCCGCCGCCCAGGCGCGGTTCGATCGCCTCGTCGGGCTGATTGCCGAGTCAGCGAGCATGGACGGCGCCTTCGATCTGCTCGCCGACAATTTCATGCGCGCGCGCAGGCCGAATATCGCCGGCGTCGTCGCCGCCGCCCAGCGCCCGATCAACGGGGCGACCCGCTTCCGCCGCCGACGCTTCGTGCCCTGGGCCCTCGCCGAGGATGAGGGCAGGATCGCGCTCGTCGGCCCCGGCGACGATCTCTACTTCGATCCGGCCGACGGCGACGCGCTCGAAGTCGCGCTCTCCGGCGCGCCGTTCGGCATCGCCGGCCTGCCCTGTGCGGAACCGGAGCGCCTCGCCCGCGCGCTCTGGGCTGCCGGCTACCTGGAGCGGATCGCCGACTGAACCGGCCGCCGCGGGCGGCGCGCGCGCCGATCCGCGCTTCCCTCTCCGTCGGGACGTCGAAGCACGCGCCAAAACGCCACCAATGATCCGAGCGCCTTGCGTAACCAACCGGCAACCTTGTCGAACTAGCGTTCCGGCCTTCGCCACCTCTGGAGGAAAGTCATGCGATTTTCGGGCCCGAACGCCGTCGCTCCGGCGATGGAGGAGCGCTCATGCGGGCATTCGTCGCGCCAGCCGTCCGGGACCATCGGCCGTGTCATGGCTGCGGCGATCGTGGCCGCCGGCATCGTCGGTTGCGCGCCTGGCGCGGGAGAGGAGGCAAGGCGCGCGGGCGCCGAACCGGGCAATTCCATCTGGCTGAACCCGCTGAAAGTGGAGAGCAGCCCCCACCGCGTCACCGCGAAGTTCCAGACCTTCGTCTGCCCAAACCCGATCGACCTCGAACGCGCGGTGGCGCTGCACAATACGGGCCGGGTGGAGCGGATGACGGCGATGGGTTGCCGCTATCTGTCGGCGGGTGACCAGGGCGTGCGGCTGGTCCGGATCGGCCGCACCCAAGAGCTCCTGTTCGAGACCGCCGGCGGCAGCGTCGAACTGTGGGGCTTCGAAGGTCACTACGATTAAGCTCGACGACCGGGCAAGAACATCGAGGATCGAGCACGCCGCGACGCTTTCGCAGCAGCGCCACCGTCGCCGTCCGCGGGTCCACGCCGGTCACGGGACCGGCACATGGCTTGCAGCTTGGGCGTGGCTGATCGGCGGCGCGCGCTGCGTTGAGCTCCGCTTCGCAAAGCGCGTCGAACTCTGCCTTCTTGGCGAGCAGCTCAGTCGTTGCGGACCCCGCTCGCTGCGACGCTCGCCACCCGCTTTGCCTCAGCCTCGAGGTCGCGCAGTTGACGGCGCATCGTGGCGAAATCCCAGCCGTCGCCAGCATTGCGGCCCGCCTGGGAAAATGCGTCGGCCGCACGCCGGCCGCTGGCGCGCACGAAGTCCTCGAACTTGCGTATCTCGGTCGTGACCGAACCGTCCTGCGCGATGCGCAGGAAGACCGGAAACTGGTTATTCGAGAAGGCCAAGCAATCCTCCAAAAGAAAGGGCCGCCCGGATTCCCGAGCGGCCCTGCGAAAGCCGAATGATGAAAATCTAAATCAGGATGAATTCATCCGCCCGATCTAAGCCGCCGCCTCGCGGCGCGCTCCTGCCTTATACATTCCTCCGCTATCACGAACGATCCGCCGGCGGCATCGCTGACCTCGCCGCAATATCGCCTGATCGTTCTCTCGGCATTATGCTGCGTTGTGATCGAGGCATTCATTGGCGGCTCAAGGCAATTCTTCAACGTCACCATATTGCCATCGAGACGCTCTCGATAGGCACGAAGGCAGGTCGTCGCGATTTGGATTTGCGAGTCATTGCCCCAATCGACGATGATGTTGAGGGCACTATCGACATCCCATGTCGCCACGGCCTGATCGAACAGGCACATATCTTTCTTATGCTGATCGTCATCCCAACGATCACAATAAAGCTGACCAGCCTCGTAGAAATGTTGAAGTGATTCCCTAGTGAAATATTGAGGTGCGTTTACTGATTGCATGGGTGCCATTGGATCACGATCTTCAGCGGACACTGACGCGCACCATAATGCAAAGACTGTTGCAACAACGATCCTCATCATCCCTCCCCCCAAATATCCCCGCGCCCGAGGCCCGTCCTCCAGGATCATCCGCACTGCTTCCGGTCGGCTGATCGCGTCCTCTTGGTCGGCGATGAACGCATCGGCGGCGGCAAGCAGGCCAGGCTGCAATCGAACGCCGACCAACTGCCCCTTGCCTGTAGGCTTTGGGCCTCGCCTCTTTGTGATCGCAGTTTCTTGGCGTGCCATTGAACCCTGATAACAGAGTTTCGAGCCTAAGGGAGGTTACGACCTTCCCCCCGGCTAAGAGACTCCTTCATCCCAACTCGCTCGACATGAACCGCGGCAACCGCTCCTGCCACCTGCGTGCGATCGACTGCACATTCACCCGCCGCTCCCGGCGCGTCGTGCGGATCAGCACGAAAGCGATGATCGACGCCCGCACACGCCCGCCGCGCGGGCTGCCGCGTTTCGGCAGCGTTCGCCGGGCGGCGCGTCAGGGAACCGCTCCAGGAACCCGAGGGCCCTGGAGATCGACTTGTGCGCGCCGGCCGCGCCGTTCGGAACGGAGACGGCCGGCCAGTTCAGGCCCATCGCCTGGGCGACCGACAGGGCATTGATCTCGCCCTCGGTGACGACGATCCGCTTGCCGCCGTCGCGGCAGAGCTGTTGACCGAACAGCGGCAGGGGTGCCTCGAGGTCGCCGCGGACCTTGAAGTCCTTGCCCGGCAGCCGGACCTTCTGCGCCACGATCCGTCCCGCCTCATCATAGAACGGGGCGATGTGGGCGGCGGGCGGGCCCCTCCTCCCCATCGACCGGCCCCGGCCGGTCACAGGAGAAGCAGAAGCCGGGGCCGTCGTCGTAGACGCCGAAGGCATCGCTGCTCCCGCAATCGAATCGGGAGGTACGGCCAGATAGCGGTCCTGCCGCCGAGCTGATTCGTAGCGTGCTCTCGAAGGTGACGATCTACCCTGACCCTGATGCCGAGGATGGCGTCAGGATCGACGTTGAGGGTCGCCTCTCGGTATTCACCACCCCTCTGGAAAAGAGAGTGGGGGTAAAGTTGGTAGCGGAGGAGGGACTTGAACCCCCGACACGCGGATTATGATTCCGCTGCTCTAACCAGCTGAGCTACTCCGCCACATTCTAGCGCGCCGTGCGGCGCGAAGCGGGGCTATAGAAAGCGTCGCATGGCCGGTCAACTGGCGTGACCGCACCCGGATTTCAAGCTAGGGCGGCGCGCGCGAGTCGCGTGGAACCGCACCGCATACCCCTCGTTTCGATGGACCGGAACTGGAGGAAGAGATGGAACTCGAGACACCGCTGGAGACGATCTGCCGCCTGATCCTGCGGGCCAAGGAGCTCGATGCCCAGGTGCCCGGCGACGATGCGGACGCGGATCCGGGCAATGTCGACGATCTCGAAGACGGCGACGAGGAAGGCGAAGGTGGCGCGCTCTCGGTTCTCGACGACGATCTCAACACCGGCGTCGAGGAGGAGATCATCGCGCTGCTCGACGATCTCGCCGAAGACCAGCTCGCCGAGCTGGTCGCGCTCGCCTGGGTCGGGCGCGGCACCTATGATGCGAGCGAATGGGACGAGGCGTTCGAGGAAGCGTCCGGCCTTGGCGTCGACGAGCGGATCGACGAATTGCTCGAAATGCCAACGCTTGGCGGCCATCTCGAGGCCGGCCTCGCGGCGTTCGACTATAGCTGCGAGGGCGTCGGCCAGCTCGACTAGAAACGGAACGCGAAGCGCCGCATCGGCTCCCAATGTCCCGCCGCGTAGCGCCAGAGGGCGAGCCCGTCGATGGCGAGCGGCCGCGGCCGAAGCTCGCTCGCGAGCCGATCCTGCAGCGCGCGGGCCACGCGACGCGGCACCTTGTTCTGGATCGTGACATGCGGCCGCCAGTCGGTCCGGTCCTGGGGCGTCAGCAGGCCGTGCAGCGCGTCGGCAAGTTCGGCGCGCAGCGCCACCAGGCCGGGGCTGTCGACGCGAAGCGCCGTGGCCGTGCCGAGGTCGATCACCCCGGCGATCGTCGCGCGGGGCGGCGGCGCCCGCGTCGCCGCGGCAAGGCGCGTGTGCAGCTCGGCCTCGCTGCCGGGCGGCAGCTGGCGGAACAGGGTGAGATGCGCGGGCACGCGGTTGTGCTCGGGCGGATAATGCTCGCGCCGCAGGCGCTGGAGCCAGCCGTCGTCGCCAGGCGCGAAGGTGGCAGTGACGATCAGCGGGCCGCTCAAATCTCCACCTGGGAGCCAAGCTCCACCACCCGATTCGGCGGCAGCTTGAAGAATTCCATCGCGCTTTCGGCGTTGCGCAGCATCCAGGCGAACAGCTTTTCGCGCCATAGCGCCATGCCGGGCCGGTTCGAGGCGATCAGCGTCTGGCGGGCGAGGAAGAAGCTGGTGTCCATCATCTTGAACTCGGGCCCGCACGACCGGACGCTGGCGAGCGCGGCCGGGATATCGGTTTCCTGCATGAAGCCGTAGCGCACGATAAGGCGGAAGAAGCCGTCCCCGAGCGCCTTGGGCTCGAAGCGCCTCTCCTCGCCCACATAAGGCACGTCCTCGATGCGCACGGTGAGCAGCACGATGCGCTCGTGCAGCACCTTGTTGTGCTTGAGATTGTGGAGCAGCGAGGGAGGGATGCCCTCGGCCGAATTGGTCATGAAGACGGCGGTGCCGGGCACGCGCTTGGCGCTGCTTACCGCCGACTTGATGAACACCGGCGCCGGGATCGCCGCTTCCTCCATCCGCTCGATGAGCAGCTTGCGGCCCTTGGCCCAGGTGGTGAGCAGGGTGAAGGCGATGAGGCCGATCAGCAGCGGGAACCAGCCGCCCGCCGGCACCTTCGTCAGGTTCGCGGCGAAATAGCCGAGATCGACGAGGAAGAAGACGGCGAGGATCGGGACGGAAATCCACGGCTTCCACCGCCACACCGAGAACAGCAGCACCGCGAGCAGGCAGGTGTCGATGAACATCGCGCCGGTGACGGCGATGCCGTAGGCGGCGGCGAGGTTGCTCGAGCTGCCGAAGAACAGGACGAGCAGGATCACCGTCACCATCAGCGTCCAGTTGACCACCGGAATGTAGACCTGGCCGACCGCGGATTCGCTGGTGTGGAGGATGCGAAGGCGCGGGATGAAGCCGAGCTGCATCGCCTGCTGCGTCACCGAAAAGGCGCCGGAGATCACCGCCTGGCTGGCGATGATCGTCACCAGCGTGGAGAGAATGACGAGCGGCAGCCGCCACGCTTCCGGCGCGAGCAGGAAGAAGGGGTTGCGCACCGCCGCGTCCGCCGCAGCCGGATCGAGCGAGAGGATCATCGCCCCCTGCCCCATGTAGTTGAGCATCAGCGCGGGCATGACGAAACAGAGCCAGGACAGGCCGATCGGCCTGCGCCCGAAATGGCCCATGTCGGCGTAGAGCGCCTCGGTGCCGGTGACGGCGAGCACCACCGAGCCGAGCGCGAGAAAGGCGCTCAGCCGGTCGCTCAGAAAGAAATCCAGCGCGTTCAGCGGATTGATCGTCTCGACGAGGATCCAGGGATAGCTCGCGACATGGACCGCGCCGAGCAGCGCGATGGTGAAGAGATAGAGCATCATCACCGGCCCGAACAATGCCCCGACGCGGGCCGTGCCGTGCGACTGGATCGCGAACAGACCGATCAGGATGCCCGCCGCGACCGGCAACACGAACGGCGCGAAGCCGCTCTGGACCGTGGTCAGGCCCTCGACAGCGGAGAGCACCGAGATCGCCGGCGTGATCATCGAATCGCCGTAAAAGAGCGAGCAGGCGAAGACGCCGAGCAGGACGATGCCGGCCGTCCAGCGCGGCTGCGCGCGCTCGCTCGACCGGTTGACCAGGGCGAGCAGGGCGAGACTGCCCCCCTCCCCCTTGTTGTCGGCGCGCGTGATGATGCCGACATATTTCACCGACACCACGATCACCATCGACCAGAAGATCAGGCTGAGCACGCCGGTCACTTCGGTCTGGCCGTGCGCGAGGGGGTGATGGCCGGCGAAGGTTTCGCGGAAGGCGTAGATTGGGCTGGTGCCGATGTCGCCGAAGACGATGCCGATCGCGCCGAGCGCGAGCCGGCCGAGCCCGCCCGGCTGATGCGCGCGCGCGCCATGCGTCCCGGGCGCCTGGGAGGTCCTGGTGTCGCTCATCGGTCAGGAACGCTGAACGTCCGACTTTCCCCTGTGACCCCCGGCCTGGCCGGGCGTCGCGCCCTAGCACCTCCCCTGCCGCACCGCAATATGAGCGCTCAGTCGGTCGCCGCGAGGGTGCGGATCGTGAACTGGGTGACCAGCCGGTGGACGCCGGGCAGCGTCGAGAGAATCTCGCGATGGACGCGCTCATAGCTGTCATCCTCGCGCACCAGCACCTTCAGCAGATAATCGGACGGCCCGCTCATCAGATAGGCTTCGCTCACCTCGGCGGTGCGCGCCAGCGTCTCCTCGAATGCCATCATCGTCGCCTGGCGCTGGTCGATCAGCGTCACCGACACGAACACCGTCGAAGGATTGCCGCGCGCCGCCGCCGACAGGCGGGCGCGATAGCCGAGGATCAGCCCCGCCTCCTCGAGCGCCCTCACCCGCCGGTGCGCCGCCGAGGGCGACAGGCCGACCCGGGCGCCGATCCGTTCGCTGGTCAGATTCGAGTCGTCGGCGAGAAGATGGAGTATCTTGCGATCGATCGCGTCAATCATGGCGGTTTATTGCATGTTGAGCATCACCCGTGCAATCTTCTTGCCCGGGGCGCGCGCGGCCGATCCAATTTCGCAAGCACTTCCCGGGCGCTTTCCGCTAAGCCGGGCGCCGTCCGCGCTCCAGGGAGAAGCGACATGCGCATCGGCGTTCCAAGGGAAATCAAGAATCACGAATATCGCGTCGGGCTGACCCCGCCGTCCGTGTCCGAGCTCGTCGCCGCCGGTCACGAGGTGATCGTCGAGACCAGGGCCGGCGCCGGCATCGACTTTGAGGATTCCGACTATGCCGAGGCCGGCGCGACGATCGTCGGCGACGCGCGGGAAGTTTTCGCCGCGGCCGACATGATCGTCAAGGTGAAGGAGCCCCAGGCGAGCGAGATCGCGATGATCGAGCCCAGGCACGTGCTCTTCACCTATCTCCACCTCGCCCCGGATCCGGAGCAGACGAAGGGCCTGCTCGCCTCCGGCGCGACCTGCATCGCCTACGAGACCGTGACGTCGAGGGACGGCTCGCTGCCATTGCTCAAGCCGATGAGCGAGGTCGCCGGGCGCATGTCGATCCAGGTCGGCGCGCACTATCTCGAAAAGGAACAGGGCGGGCGCGGCGTGCTGCTCGGCGGCGTGCCAGGCGTGGCGCCGGCGCGGGTCGCGATCCTCGGTGGCGGCGTCGCCGGCGTCAACGCGGCGCAGATGGCGGTCGGGATGCGGGCGGACGTCACCATCTACGATATCAACAGCGCCCGTCTCGCCGAGCTGGACATGTTCTTCTCGAGCCAAATCAAGACGGCCTATGCGAGCAAGGCGGCGATCAGCGCGGCGGTGCGGCAGGCGCACCTGGTGATCGGCGCGGTGCTGGTGCCCGGCGCGGCGGCGCCGAAGCTGGTGACGCGCGACATGCTGAAGACGATGAAGCGCGGCGCCGTCCTCGTCGACATCGCGATCGACCAGGGTGGCTGCTTCGAGACCTCGCGGCCGACCACCCATTCCGATCCGGTGTTCGAGATCGATGGCGTCACCCACTATTGCGTCGCCAACATGCCGGGCGCGGTGGCGCGCACCTCGACCTTCGCGCTCAACAACGCCACCCTGCCCTTCGCGATGGCGCTCGCGAACCTGGGCCCGGAAGCGGCGATGAAGGCCGATCCGCACCTCGCGAACGGGCTCAACGTCTCGAACGGCAAGATCCGCTACAAGGCCGTGGCCGACGCGCTCGGCCTGCCCTACGAGCCGGCGGCGTAGTGAGCCTTCGAAAGGCCCTCCTTGCGGAGCACGCCTCATCACAAGGGCCGCGCGAGCCGATGGCGCGTGCTGTCGGGCTCGCAAGGGTCACATCGCGCCACCGCTCTGCTCGCCCCGCCACCTTATTCGGCGACAGGGAGATGCTTCTTATTGTGTCGCCGGCGCCGGCTGCGGCTGCGTGGGCGGCGACGGGATGGCGCCGCTGGCGCGGGCGGCGGCGAGGGCCTGCAGCCGTTCCTCGATCGTCGCGCGATAGGGCGCGTCGGCGGGCGCCTCGGCAAGCAGGCCGCGCCAGATCCGCTCGGCCTCGTCGAAATGGCCGTCCTGGGCCAGGGCCAGGCCGTAGAAGAAGCGCGGGCCCGGGTGGTTCGGCGCGATCGTCTGGGCGCGCTGAAAGGCATATTGCGCCGCCGGGTTCATCATTCCGCCGCCATGGATGACCAGCGCATTGCCCAGCCCCACCCAGAGATCGGCGTCGTTCGGTGAATCCCTGAGGCCCGACTGGATGATCTCGACCGCAGCCTTCGTGTTGCCGCGGCGCTGATAGCCTTCGGCCATGGTGAGCCACATCGCGGCGCGATCGAAACGGCCGAGCATGTCGCCGCGCATCTGCGTGAATTCGCTGTCGGGCACGTCCGCGCGCGGCGGCGGCGGCTTCGGCGCGCCCGGCAGGGCGGGACGCCCCTGCAGCGCATAGCCGGACAGGGCAATGAGGATCGCCGCCGCGGCGAATTGCAGCGCGCCCCTGTCCCGGCGCAGGAACACCCACAGGCCGACCCCGGTGAGCAAGGCGAGCGCGATCGTCATCACCCAGCCCATCAATTCCTCCTCACCCGGAGCCGGCCACGCACCAGCCACAGCCCGGCGCCGAGCAGCAGCAGCGGCACCGCCCAGAGCAGCCAGGTCGTCGGCTTGAACGGCGGCGCGAAGCTGATCCACTCGCCATAGCGCGAGATCAGCCAGGCCCGGATCTGCTCGGGACTCTCGCCGGCCTGGACGCGCTCGCGGATCAAGGAGCGCATGTCGCCCGCCATCTCCGCGTCGGAATCGGCGATCGACTGACCCTGGCAGACGACGCAGCGAATCGTCTCCATCAGCGCCCTCGCCTCATGCTCCTGCGCCGGATCGGGGAGCTGGACATCGGCGAGCGGCGCCGGCGGCAGCAGCGAATCGGCGAGCGCCGGGCTGGCGAAGACAAGCGCGAGGGCGAGCACCGCGCGTCTCATCGCGCTGCCTCCCAGGCGCTGACGATCGCGGGGATGTCCTGCTCCATGATTGCACCGATGTGCTGGTGGCGAATGACGCCATTGCCGTCGACGACGAATGTCTCCGGCACCCCGGCCGAGCCGAGCGTGAGCTGGACGCGGCGATCATTATCGGCGCCGATCGCGCGGAATGGATCGCCATATTGGACGAGGAAGGCAGCGAGATCCTCGGGTCGGTCGCGCACCGCGACGCCGTCGATCGGAATGCCTCGCCGCGCCAGCTCGGCGAGCTGCCCCGCCTCGGCGCGGCACGGGATGCACCAGCTCGCGAAGATGTTGACGAGGTGCGGCTGGCCATTGGCGAGGTCGGTGCTGGCGAGACCCGGCCGATCGGGCAGCGCCGGGGCGAGCGCGAAGGCGGGAACCGGCTTGCCGACCATCGCCGAGCGGATCGCGTGATCGTCGGGCCGGACGAGCTGGTAGCCGAAGGCGATCGCCAGCAAGACGAAGGCGATCAGCGGCACCCACAGGATCGGGCGAAGCGGCCTCATGCGAGCGCCTCCCTGCCCCCCGGCCTTGCCTCGCCCTCCGGCCCGACCGCGGCTGCCTCGGCCGGGCGCGGCGCGCGCCGCTCGCGCAGCGCGCGCCCGAGCAGCGACAGGAAGCCGCCAAGGGCGATCAGCGCGCCGCCGAACCAGATCAGGGTGATCAGCGGCTTCCACCACAGGCGTATCTGCCAGCGACCCATTTCGTCGGATTCGCCGACATTGGTGTAGAGCTGGCCATCGATGAAGGTGCGGATCGCCGCCTCGGTGGTGGGCGTCGGCGGCGCGCTGAACATGCGCGACTGCGGCGCGAGCACGATCGGCGCGCCGGCGCCGTCGCGGCGCGCGGTGAGCCGCGCCTCCATCGCCGTCCAGTTCGGCCCGGCGACCGGCGCGACGCTGTCGAAGCGGACCTCGAACGGGCCGACATGTGTCGTCTGGCCGGGTCGCAGCGCGGCCAGCGTCTCCTTGTTGAAGGCGCTCGAGGCCGCCATCCCGCCGAGGCTGACCGCGACGCCGAGATGGGCGATCACCATGCCCCAGGTAAAGAGCGGCGTGCGCCTGAGGTTGCGCTTCCACAGCGGCGCGAGGCTCGCCGCGGCGGCGCCGGGCGCGAGCGCGAGGCCGATCAGCGGCAGCGGGCCGATGCCCGGCGCAAGCAGCACGAGCACGAACAGGGTGGCGGCGCTGACCAGGATCGGCGCCGCGTAGCGGTTGAGCAGCGCGCCCACGCTGTCGCGTCGCCAGCGCATCAGCGGCCCCATGCCCATGATCGCGACGAGGATCAGCGCGAATGGCCCGGCGACGGCGTTGAAATAAGGCGGCCCGACCGAGATCTTGGCGCCCATCGCCTCGGTGACGAGCGGGTAGAGCGTGCCGACGAAGACGATGCCAAGGATCACCGAGAGCAGCAGATTGTTGACCACCAGCGCGCCCTCGCGGCTGAACAGGTCGAAGCGCGACCCTTCCTTCACCGTGCTCACGCGCAGCGCGTAAAGGGTGAGCGCGCCGCCGATATAGATGACGAGCAGGCCGAGGATGAAGGCGCCGCGGCGCGGATCGACGGCGAAGGCGTGGACGCTGGTCAGCACGCCCGACCGGACCAGGAACGTGCCGATCATCGACATCGAGAAGGCAACCACGGCGAGCATGATCGTCCAGGCGCGAAGGCCGTCGCGCGTGGCGAGCACGGTGACGCTGTGCAACAGGGCGGTGGCCGCCAGCCAGGGCATCAGCGAGGCATTCTCGACCGGATCCCAGAACCACCAGCCGCCCCAGCCGAGCTCGTAATAGGCCCAGTAGGAGCCGGCGGTGATGCCGATGGTGAGAAAGATCCACGCCGCCAGCACCCAGGGCCGCATCGCCCGGGCGAAGACCGGCCCGACGTCGCGGGTGAGCAGCGCGCCGACCGCAAAGGAAAAGGCGATCGAGATGCCGACATAGCCGAAATAGAGCGTCGGCGGATGGAAGGCGAGGCCCGGATCCTGCAGCAACGGGTTGAGCCCATTGCCCTCGACCGGCACCGGGTTGAGCCGGGTGAACGGGTTGGAGGCGAACAGCAGGAAGCCGTAGAATCCGAGCCCGATCGCGGCCTGCGCGGCAAGCGTCGCGCTCAGCGTCCGCGTCGCGAGCCGCCGCTCGAACAGCGCGACCGCGCCACCGGCAACGGCCATCACCGTCACCCACAGCAGCATCGAGCCCTCGTGATTGCCCCACGCGCCGGCGAACTTGTAGAGCCAGGGCTTGGCCGAATGGCTGTTCGCCGCGACCAGCGCGACCGAAAGATCGGTGCGCAGGAAGCAGAGGATCAGCAGGCCGAAGGCGATCGCGGCGAGCGCGCCCTGGGCGACTGCGACGATCCGCACCGGCTTGAGGTCGACGGCGGTGGCGGAGGCGCGCGCCGCGGCCGCGCCGAGATAGAGCTGGAGCAGCGACATCGCCGCCGCCAGCCAGAGCGCCGCGAGCCCCCCTTCCGCGATCATCTCAGCCCTTCCGTTTCACCCTGGCCGCGCGCCTGGCGCATCACCGGAGGCACGTAGTTCTCATCATGCTTGGCGAGGATTTCGCTGGCGACGAACCGCCCGTCGGGCTGGAACTGTCCCTCCGCGATCACCCCGCTCCCCTCGCGGAACAGGTCGGGCGTGATCCCGCGATAGGTCACATTGATCACGTTCGGCGTATCGTCGGTGACGACGAAGTCGATGGTGACGCCGTCGCCATGGCGCACGAGCGAGCCCGGCTTCACCATGCCGCCGATCCTGACCGCGCGATCGAGCGGCGGCCCCTTCTGCGCGACGTCGCCGGGCGCGTAGAAGAAGGAGGCGCGGTCGCGCAGGCCCGACATGGCGAGCAGCACCGCGCCGCCAACCGCGACGATCGCCGCGACGAGCAGGACCAGTCGCTGGTTCTTGGGCTTCATGAGCGGCGGCGAAGCCGTTCGGCCTCGGCCTCGGCGCGGCGCATCGCCGCCCAGCTCCAGCCGACCAGCGCGAGCGTGCCCGCGGTCATGAGCGCATAAGCGGCAATGACGAACGGCCAGGGGTTCATTCGGCGGCCATCCGCTTCATCCGCGCCTCGATCCGGTTGCGGGCGAGCTCGGTCCGCATCCGCATCAGCACCACCGCGCCGAACAGCAGGGTGAAGCCGAGCGCCGCGATCAGCAGCGGCCACAGCATCGCCGGCGCGATCGTCGAGGTGCCGCGCAGGAAATCGATGCTCTGCCCCTGATGGAGCGTGTTCCACCAGATCACCGAATAGTGGATGATCGGCAGGTTGATCGCCCCGACCAGCCCGAAAATGGCGGTGAGCCGCCCCTCCCCGTCCCGCTCCCTCTCGGCACCGGCGAGCGCGAGATAGCCGAGGTAGAGGAAGAGCAGGACGAGCATCGAGGTCATCCGCCCGTCCCATTCCCAGAAGGTGCCCCAGGTCGGCCGGCCCCAGAGCGAACCGGTGGCGAGGCACAGCGCGGTGAACACCGCGCCGGGCAGCGCCAGCGCGCGGCCGGCGACCGCGGCGAGCGGATGACGCCAGACGAGCTGGGCGAGGCTCGCGCCGGCGATGCCGGCCCACCCCGCCATGCCGAGCCAGGCGGCCGGAACGTGGATGTAGAGGATGCGCACGCTCTCGCCCTGCAGCCGTTCCGGCGGCGCGACGAACAGCCCCTGCGCCAGCGCGCCGACGATCAGCACCGCGCCGGCCCAGCCGAGCCAGCCGGTGAGCGGTCGCGCGAGCTTGAGGAAACGGGCGGGATTCGCGTAGGCGTGCATGATCGCGGACCTGTTTAGCGAAGCCCCGTCATGCGGGGAAGCGCCTTGAACGCGCGCGTGGCGGAGCCCACAGGTGCGCCCATGAGGGTGCGCATGGATTCGCGGCACGGGCTGCTCGGCATCGCGATGCGGCTGGCGGCGGCGACCGCCTTTGCGCTGATGGCGGCGCTCATCAAGCTGGCGAGCGATGCCGGGATCGGCACGGTCGAGCTGGTCTTCTACCGCTTCGCCTTCGGCTTCATCCCGCTCGCCATCTGGATCGCGCTCCGGCGCGATTGGGGCGCGTGGCGGACGCAGCGCCCCGGCGCCCATATCGGCCGCGCTGCGCTCGGCCTTCTCACGATGGCGCTCACCTTCGGCGCGCTCGCCTGGCTGCCGCTCGCCGAGGCGACGACGATCGCCTTCGCAGCGCCGCTGCTCTCCGTTGTCCTTTCGGCGACGATTCTCCGCGAGCCGGTCGGGCGCTACCGCTGGAGTGCCGTCGCGGCCGGCCTGCTCGGCGTCGTCATCGTGATGCGCCCGGGCGGCGGCGGCGCGCCGCTCGCGCCGATCGGTCTCGCTCTGGCCGTCGCCGGCGCGCTCGGCGTCGCCGGGGTAACGATCACGCTGCGCCAGATCGGCCGCACCGAGGGCACCGCGACGGTCGTCCTCTGGTTCACCGGCCTCTCGCTGGTCGCGAGCGGGCTGCTGATGCCGTTCTTCGGCGAGGCGCACGATCTTGATGGCTGGCTGCTGCTCGCCGGGGTCGGCATAGCCGGCGGACTCGGCCAGCTGTTCATGACGACATCGCTGCGCTACGCATCGGTCTCGCGTGTCGTGCCGTTCGACTATGTCCAGATCGTCTGGGCGGTGCTGCTCGCCTGGCTGCTGTGGCGGACCGAGCCGGCGCCGAGCACGCTGCTCGGCGCGGCGGTGATCGTCGCGAGCGGGCTGTTCACGCTCTATCGCGAGCACAAGCTCGGCCGTGAGCGGGCGCGGCCGACACCAGTCGGCGCCTGAGCCGTCAGGCGCGGCCGATCAGCTTCTTCGCCATCGCGTCGGCGACATCGGCGGGGTTGCGGCCGCTCGAATCGCTTTCGTCCCAGATCTCCCAGAGCCGCTCGGGAATCCGCTCGATCTTCGCATTGACCGAAGCCTCGTCGCCCTCGCCGAGATATTCGGAGGCGACGTTGATGATCCCGCCGGCGTTGATGACATAGTCCGGTGCGTAGAGGATACCGCGCGCCTGGATGCGGTCGCCGTCGGCCGCCGTCGCCAGCTGGTTGTTGGCGGAGCCGGCGACGATCGGCGCGTTGAGCGTGGCGATGCTTCGCTCGGTGAGGACGGCGCCGAGCGCGCAGGGGCTGAACAGGTCGGCCTCGATCGTCATGATCGCCTCGGGCGCGACGACGCTGCCGCCGACCTCGTCGGCGAGCCGCCTCGCCTTGGCAGAGTCGATATCGGCGATGCTGAGCTTCGCGCCTTCCTTCGCGGCGCGGCGCGCGAGTCCGGAGGCGACGCTGCCCGCGCCCTGCAGCGTGATATGGAGGCCGGCGAGACTGTCCTTGCCGAGCTTGCGGCGCACCGCGGCCTTGACGCCGAGGAACACGCCATGGGCCGTGAACGGCCCGGGATCGCCACCCGCCCGCCCCTGCGCGGCCGGGAGGCCGGAGACGTAGCGGGTCTGCTTCGCGACCTCGACCAGATCGGCGACGGTGATCCCGACATCCTCGGCGGTGACATAGGCGCCGCCGAGCCCGTCGACCGCGCGGCCATAGGCGGCGAGCATCGCGGGCGTCTTGGTGCGCGCCGCGTCGGCGAGGATCACGGCCTTGCCGCCGCCCATCGGCAGCCCGGCCATCGCGTTCTTGTAGCTCATCCCGCGCGACAGCCGCAGCGCGTCGGCGACCGCGTCGGCGCTCGCCGCATAATGCCAGAACCGCGTCCCGCCGGCGCCGGGGCCGAGATGGGTGGAATGGATCGCGATGATCGCGCGAAGGCCGCTGTCCCGATCGGTCACGAAGAGCACGCGCTCATGCGCATCGAAATCGGGGAAATCCCAGAGCGAATCCATCTGATCGGTCCTGCTTGTGCGCAATGATGAAAATGGGGCGACCGATGGGACTTGAACCCACGACCCTCGGTACCACAAACCGATGCTCTAACCAGCTGAGCTACGATCGCCACATGCGCGGGTGCGTGGGCGCACATAGGGGGCACCCTCCCCGGCCGTCAAGGCGCGGCCCGCCTGCGCCGGCGCGGCCTCAGGCGGCGGCGTTTGGCGCCAGCGCGCGGGCGCGGGCGGCATAGAGTTCGGCGAGCTCGAGATGGCGGCGGCGCGCATCGGCGCTGCTGGCCGCCGCGGCCCACTGGCGCTGCTCGTCGGCGCGGCGCGCGTAATAGCTGCAATCGTCGTTCATTCCCAAGGCCTCCCCGGTCAGGCACGGGAAAGCTAGGAAGCGCGGCCGCCGGCAAACAGCCGCCGCGCGTCAGGCCGCTCCGCTTTCGAGCCGGAGCGAGGCGGCGCGTGCGGAAAGCCCGGTGATCCGCACGATCTTGTGCCGAGCCTGGGCGCCGCTCACGATCGCGAGCGAGGAGCGCGGCACGTCGAGCCGTTTGGCGAGCAGCTTCAGCAGCCCGGAATTGGCCGCGCCGTCGACCGGAGGCGCCGCCAGGCGGACGGCGAGCGCGACGCGCCCGTCCGCCCCCTCGATCACGCCCGCGATCGCGTCGCGACCGGCGCGCGTGGTCACCCGCACGGCGAGCCGCAGCGCGTCGCCATCCTGGCTGAGGGCGGGGTGGATCATGGGGACGTGGTGGGCGCGGCAAGGATTGAACTTGCGACCCCTGCGGTGTGAACACAGTGCTCTACCACTGAGCTACGCGCCCACGTCCCCATCGCGAACCGCCGGCACTCGGGCCGGACGGAAGGCGGCCCATAGCGGGCCGATCTGACGCTGTCCAGCGGGGTCAGCGGTTGACCGCGTCCTTGAGGCCCTTGCCCGCCTTGAACTTGGGCTGGGTCGATTCCTTGATCTGCATCGGCTCGCCGGTGCGCGGGTTGCGTCCGGTCGATGCCTTGCGCCGCGAGCAGGAGAAAGTCCCGAAGCCGACCAGGCGGACTTCGTCGCCGCGCTTCAGCGCGCTCGTGATGGTGTCGAAGACCGCCTCGACCGTGCGCGCCGCGTCCCCCCTGGCGAGTCCGGTGGTCTCCGCGACGTGGCCGATAAGCTCCTGCTTGTTCATCGCTCACCCCTGCATGTTCCGAAGACTCGCGGCCCAAGGCTGCGAGAGCCGGGATTAAACGCCAGCCGCGCCCCCGAAGTCAAAAGGAAAGCGGCAAGGGGCGTGGATCGAGCCGCTTCGGGACAGGCGCGGGTTCAATGGCGAACCGACGCCCCGCCACGCTCGTCCGCCGGCAGCCCCATTTCGTGCCGGGGCAGCGCCGCCAGCTCGTCCGCCTCGGTCCACTCGATCGGCGCGACCGGCGCGGTCAGCGCGTGGACCAGCACCTCATCGACATGGCTGACCGGCACGATCTCCAGCTCCTCGCGAATGTTGGCGGGGATTTCGGCGAGATCCTTCTCGTTCTCCGCCGGGATCAGCACCTTGGCGATGCCGCCGCGAAGCGCCGCGAGCAGCTTCTCCTTGAGGCCGCCGATCGGCAGCACCCGGCCGCGCAGCGTGACCTCGCCGGTCATCGCCACGTCGCGGCGCACCGGGATGCCGGTGAGCGTCGAGAGGATCGCCGTCACCATGCCGATGCCGGCCGACGGCCCGTCCTTCGGCACCGCGCCCTCGGGCAGGTGGACGTGGATGTCCTTGCGCGCGAACAGGCTCGGCTTGACGCCGAAGCTCGGCGCCCGCGCCTTCACGAAGGAGAAGGCGGCCTGCACCGATTCCTGCATCACCTCGCCGAGCTTGCCGGTCGTCCTGATCTGGCCCTTGCCGGGAACGGTCACCGCTTCGATCGTCAGCAGCTCGCCGCCGACCTCGGTCCAGGCGAGCCCGGTGACCGCGCCGATCTGGTCCTCCTCCTCGCTGACACCGTGGCGATATTTCCGCACACCGAGAAATTCGCCGAGATTGTCCGGCGAGACGGTGATCGCTTCGGCCTTGCCTTCGAGAATCCGGCGCAGCGCCTTGCGCGCAATCTTGGCGATTTCCCGCTCGAGCGTGCGCACGCCGGCCTCGCGGGTATAGTAACGGATGATCGCGCGCAGCCCCTCCTCGGTCAGCGCGAACTCGCCGTCCTTGAGGCCGTGGCTTTCGATCTGCTTGGGCAGCAGGTGGCGCGTCGCGATCTCGACCTTCTCATCCTCGCTATAGCCTTCGAGCCGGATGATCTCCATGCGGTCGAGCAGCGGCTGCGGCAGGTTCAGCGAGTTCGCCGTGGTGACGAACATCACGTCGCTCAGGTCATAGTCGACCTCCAGGTAATGGTCCTGGAAGCGGCTGTTCTGCTCCGGATCGAGCACTTCGAGCAGCGCCGAGGCGGGATCGCCGCGAAAGTCCTGGCCGAGCTTGTCGATCTCGTCGAGCAGGAAGAGCGGGTTCGAGCTGCCCGCCTTCTTGAGGTTGGTGACGATCTTGCCCGGCAGCGAACCGATATAGGTGCGCCGGTGGCCGCGGATTTCCGCTTCGTCGCGCACGCCGCCCAGGCTCTGGCGGACGAACTCGCGGCCCGTCGCCCGCGCGATCGAGCGGCCGAGCGAGGTCTTGCCGACGCCGGGCGGGCCGACGAGGCAAAGGATCGGGCCCTTCAGCTTGTTGGTGCGCGCCTGGACAGCGAGATATTCGATGATCCGGTCCTTGACCTTCTCCAGCCCGTAATGATCCTCGTCGAGGATGCGCTGCGCCTCGGCGATGTCGTGCTTGAGCTTGGATTTCTTGCCCCAGGGCAGGCCGAGCAGCACGTCGAGATAGTTGCGGCTGACCGTCGCCTCGGCCGACATCGGCGCCATGCCGCGCAGCTTCCTGAGCTCGCCCTTGGCCTTGGCGCGCGCTTCCTTGCTGAGCCTGGTGCGCTCGATCTTGCGGGCGAGCTCGGCGAGCTCGTCGCCCTCCCCGTCCTCGCCGGCATTGCCGAGCTCGCGCTGAATCGCCTTGAGCTGCTCGTTGAGATAATATTCGCGCTGCGTCTTCTCCATCTGGCGCTTGACGCGCGAACGGATCTTCTTTTCGACCTGCAGCACGCCGAGCTCGCCTTCCATGAAGGCATAGGCCATTTCGAGCCGCTTCATCGGGTCGAGTTCGGCGAGCAGCGCCTGCTTGTCGGCGACCTTGACCGAAATGTTCGCGGCGACCGCGTCGGAGAGCTTCGCCGCATCCTCGATCTGGCCGAGCTGGACGGCGGTTTCGGCGGGCAGCTTGCGATTGAGCTTGGCGTAATTTTCGAACTGCTCGACCACCGAGCGCATCAGCGCCTGGACTTCGGGCCCCTCGGCAGGGCGCGATTCGACTGGCTCGATCTCGGCGACGAGATGGCCCTCGGCGCGCGCGAGCGAGGTCAGCCGCGCGCGCTCTCGCCCCTCGACGAGCACGCGCACCGTGCCGTCGGGAAGCTTGAGCAGCTGCAGCACGCCGGCGACCACGCCGAGATCGTAGAGATCGTCGCGATCGGGGTCGTCCTCGGCGGGATCGAGCTGGGAGACGAGGAAGATGCTCTTGTCGGCCGCCATCGCGCTTTCCAGCGCCGCCACCGACTTGTCGCGCCCGACGAACAGCGGCACGATCATGTGCGGAAAGACGACGATGTCGCGCAGGGGAAGAACCGGAAAGGTGTCGCTCATGAATGCTCCATTGGCCGCCGCGACCGGCGGCGCTTGCCGCCCATATGGGGCCAAAGCCCTTACGCATCAATGAAGAGCGCGCGGCCGCCGCGGCCCCCTTTGCGATTGACCCCGCGGCGGACGGGGGTCTAGGTTCGCGCGACGCAACAGCCCAGGGGGTTGACGATGCTTGGTCGGGGACTCGTTGCCGTTTCGTTCATCGCCGCATCCATTGCCGGAACGCCGTCGCTCGCCGTCGCGCAGGACAGGGACCAGGCCGCCGCCGCGGCCGGCTCCGGCGGCTGCTCACAGGAGCAGCGCGACAGCGCGCGCCGGCGCGGCCGCTCGATCGGCGGCCTGCTCGGCGGCCTCGCCCGCCAGATGGGCGGCTCGGTCGGCGGCGCGGCCAGCATGATGACCAGCCTGCTCCCGGTCGACCAGCTGCTCGGCGAGGCGATCGCGAGCATGCTCGATTGCCAGGAGCAGCAGCAGGCGGCGCGCGCGACCGAGGAGGCGACGCGCAACGCCACCGTCGGCTCGACCGCGACCTGGCAGAGCGAGACAAGGCCCGGCGTGACCGGTTCCTCGACCGTGACCGCGGTGGAGACCGATTCGCCGCAGGGCGATTGCGTCACCGTGACCGATGTCGTCATCGTCGACGGCGAGGAGACGCGTGCTCCCAAGCATATGTGCCGTCGGCCGCCGTCGAACCGCTACGTTCGGGTCTGATGGCGAGGATCCGACTCGTCGCATCGCTCGCGGCCCTGGTCGCCCTGTTCGCCGGCCAGGCCGCGCAGGCGCAGGAGCAGCGCAGCCGGGTGAACCCGACCTGCCCGCCGAATCCGAACTGGTCCAGTTATCGCGAGATGCGGTTCACGGTGCAGGAGCGCCCGGGACAGCGCCCGGTGCTCCTCGCCGAAGGCGCGATCGACGACAATCTGATTCCGCGCCTGCGCGCGGCGATCGAGAATTTTCAGGGCGACGAGATCTGGCTCCGCTCGCCTGGCGGCAATGCCCGGGTGGGCAACGAGGCGGGGCGCATCATCCGGGAGAACAGCCTCCAGACCCGCATCCCCGCCGGCTGGGCCTGCTTTTCCGCCTGCAACTTCATGTTCATGGGCGGCATCATCCGCCATGTCGATCAAGGCGGCCTGTTCATCGTCCACATGTTCACCTTCACCGGCAATCGCCAGGTGATCCGGCAGGAGGTCCAGCAGGGCGAGGCCAACACGATCGGCCTGATCGGCGATATCGAGCAGCAATCCGCGCTGCTGGCGAGCGAGGACAACGACTTCCTCATCCGCATGGGCATCTCGCGCGACCTTCTGACCGAGGTCATGTATCGCCAGAGCGCGGTGGCCGAAGGCGACAACCAGTCGACGATGCGCTGCCTGACCCAGGCCGAGATCAACCGCTACAATGTCGCGACGGTCCCGTGGACCGGCGCCGCGCAGGGCCAGAGCCAGAGCCAGCAGCGCCCGGGCGGGAAGTAGCCGCTCTCGCCCGCGCCGCGCGCGGCGGCGGAGCCGGGTCGCCTAAGCCGCGTCCTCGGCCTTGGCGTAGATGCGCATCGGCTCCTTGCGGCCTTCGACCACGTCCCTGTCGATGACGACCTCATCCACCCCGTCCATCGAGGGCAGGTCGAACATCGTGTCGAGCAGGATATTCTCCATGATCGACCTGAGGCCGCGTGCGCCGGTCTTGCGCTCGATCGCCTTCTTCGCGGTCGCGACCAGCGCGTCGTCGGTATAGGTGAGCTTCACGTCCTCCATCTCGAACAGCTTCTGATACTGCTTGACGAGGGCGTTCTTCGGTTCCTTGAGGATCTTGACCAGCGCGTCGGTATCGAGATCCTCGAGCGTCGCGATCACCGGCAGGCGGCCGACGAACTCGGGGATGAGGCCGAACTTGAGCAGGTCCTCGGGCTCGCTCTGGCGCAATATCTCGCCGACGCGGCGCTCGTCCGGCGCGGCGACGTGGGCGCCGAAGCCGATCGACTTGCCTTCGAGCCGGTCGGCGATGATCTTCTCCAGCCCGGCAAAGGCGCCGCCGCAGATGAACAGGATGTTGGTCGTATCGACCTGCAGGAACTCCTGCTGCGGATGCTTGCGCCCGCCCTGCGGCGGCACCGAGGCGGTGGTACCCTCCATCAGCTTCAGGAGCGCCTGCTGGACACCCTCGCCGGAGACGTCGCGGGTGATCGAGGGATTGTCCGACTTGCGGCTGATCTTGTCGATCTCGTCGATATAGACGATGCCGCGCTGCGCCCGCTCAACATTGTAGTCGGATGCCTGGAGCAGCTTCAGGATGATGTTCTCGACATCCTCGCCGACATAGCCCGCCTCGGTGAGCGTGGTCGCGTCGGCCATGGTGAAGGGCACGTCGAGCAGCCGCGCCAGCGTCTGCGCGAGCAGGGTCTTGCCGCAGCCGGTGGGACCGACGAGCAGGATGTTCGACTTGGACAGCTCGACATCGCCGGCCTTCGCGCCCTGCGCGAGCCGCTTGTAATGATTGTGGACCGCGACCGAGAGGACGCGCTTGGCGTGATCCTGCCCGATCACGTAATCGTCGAGATGCTTGCAGATCTCCGCCGGCGTCGGCACGCCATCGCGGGTCTTCACCAGCGCGGACTTGGTTTCCTCGCGGATGATGTCGTTGCACAGCTCGACGCATTCATCGCAGATGAACACGGTCGGCCCGGCGATGAGCTTGCGCACCTCGTGCTGGGATTTGCCGCAGAAGGAGCAATAGAGGGTGCTCTTGCTGTCGCCGCCGCTGAGTTTCGTCATAACTATCCTTCAGGGCCATGGGGCCCTGTCCACTCCTGTCTCTAACGGCACATCCTGCCCGCGAATTAGCGCGGCGACAATGGCCTAAAGATTAACGGCGTCCGCGGGCACGGCCGACCGGGCGAAAAACCGGGAGCCGGGCCCTGCCCGTCCCCGTTCACCGCCCATGTGGGCGCACCCTCCGCGCGGGGCAAGAGGCGCGCGGCCGCGACTCCGAATCGCGCCGCGACGACCGGTGGCCGGCGTCGGCGATGCAGGAAAAGGCTGCCATCCGCCCGAGCGGACCGGCTAGCCAATCGGCAGCTCGATCTCGCGCATGATCCGGTCGGTCTCGACGAGGATTTTGATGATCCGCTGGTAATGCGTGACGTCATCGAAGGAGAGCGTGCGCCCGCGCCGGTCCTTGAGCCATTTCTGCGCGGGCTGGTAGCCGCCGATGGGAAAGGTCCAGGCGATCTCCGGCACGTCGGCGAAATACTGGTCCTTGTTGATGTGGACCTTGCCGTCCTCGAACTTCGGAAACCCGCGCGCCACCACGTCGTCGCCCTCGCCAATGTACGGATAGGGCGCCTCGCCGATCGCGGCCGGCTCCATCAGGTGGAGGCGGCGGAGCTGCTCGCCCTTTTCGCTGACTTGGCGGAAGACCTCGGGCGAGGGCGGCCAGGGGATACGCGGGAAGTCGATCTTGAGGAACTCGGCGAAAGTCTCGCGATAGGCGGGCGAGTGCAGCACGCCGTAGATGTAGTCGAACAGCTTGACCTCGCTCGGCCGCGCCTCGCCGGTCGCGGCGCGAAAGTCGTCGTCCGGCCCGGCCTGGTCAGCGGGATCGATCCCGGCGGCCTTGCAGATGGCTGCGTAGAGCTTGGGGTCGAGGTTGAGGCGGACCGTTTCATCAAGCCTGCCTTCATCGGTGTAAACCGGCCGACGTGAGTCGGGATATCGATAGAGCGGCAGGTTCATTGCATTGCTGGCGGTGGTACCCGAGAGAAAAATGGCTTCGCTTATCCTCGCAGTGACGAACGCATGGGCAAACGCTGCATCCTTGTGAGCTTTAGTAGTGAGTAACCCAAGATTCGGTCCCTCAACGTAGTTCCTCATTACTTCGTCACGCGGATAGCAGTGAATGCCTTTTGAATTCCCCGTGTAGTAAGTCCAATGCGTGTCAAATGGCCTGTAGGAGATCGGCTGAAGACGCCCTTCATCGAAAGGTTTGAGATCGGCTTGCGCCCACGCAACCCGCCAATCACGCACGTCGGCTCCTAGGCCGAAGTGACCTCGCATAGCCTCAGGCTCGCCTGCAGAGAATTTCCTGAGACGGTCCTCTAACTCCTCCCTCGATGTGCCGATCGTCAGTGAATCACGAGCAGTCACTATGCCGTTGGAATTCATGGGCACCAATTCCGCGAGGGAAAATCCGCTTCCATAGCGGTCTTCAAGGGAATGGTTGCGCGGTGCGAACGGATATTGCGGTCCTCGGACCGATAGCAATGTATGTGCGAGTGAACCTAGAGTGCCGGACCACAAGGTATCGTACTTCGCCGAGCGCGCCCCCCAGAGTTCACCGTGATGGACAGTGGCGCTGCCGATCTTTTTGCCGGCCTTTTTGACCCCGATAATGAGCGACACGCCTGGCATTATATCGAAGACGTTTTTGTCTGTTAGGCCACCCGGAGGGGCATCGTTCCGTATGGAGCTTCCGTGAAGATCAACAATGTGAATAGAGTCAAATGTCTTGAGCAGGTGCCAGCGCATCCCTCGGAACGTCGGGTTGTCGAGGTAGCCGTGATTGGTGATGAAGCCGAGCACGCCGCCTGACGGGTTCTTGGCAATCAGGTCTTCCGCCATGCGGATGAACTTGACGTAATCGTCGTTGATCCATTTGGGATTGCGCTCCTTGAGCTTCTCCTTCCCGCCCGGCTCCTTCTTGTAGGCTTCCATCAGCGCCATGATGTGCTCGCCCTTGTTGGCGCTCTCGCCCGAATAAGGCGGGTTCCCGATCACGCACATGATCGGCGTCTGGCGCTTCACCTCGCTGGCGCCGCGCACTTCCTCGGCGAGCGGCTGGAAGAACAGATCGCGCACCTCGCGCTCGGCGGGCTCGAGCGCGTTGGTCAGCCACACCGACAGGCGCGGCGGGTTGGCGCTGGGCTTGTAGCCGGTCTGCTGCAGCATCATGTCGAGCTTCATGTGGCACATGGCGTAGCTCGCCATCAGCAGCTCGAAGCCGTGGAGGCGCGGCAGCAGATCCTCCTCGACATAAGCCGACCACTTGCCCGGCGCGCGCGCCTTCACCCGGTCTGCAATAAGCTGCACCGCCTTTGCGAGGAAGGTGCCGGTGCCGGTCGCGGGATCAAGGATCTGGACCTTGTGGACCTCGCGCTTGATCGTGCGCGGCTTGCCGGTCTTCGGATCGTCCTGCCCGGTGTCCCAGTCGACGGTGACCTTGCTGGTATCGGCGAGGCCGTCGGCCAGCCCGAACTCGGTCTTGAGCACGTCGTCCACCGCGCGGACGATGAAATCGACCACCGGTTCGGGCGTGTACCAGACGCCGCGCCTCTTGCGCTTCTTCGGGTTGTAGGCGGCGAGGAAGTCTTCGTAGAAGTGGATAAAGGGATCGTTGCGCGCATCCCACTTGCCGTAGCCTTCAAACAGCGAGTGCGGGTCGCTGGCGCGCATCACCTGCACCAGATCGTCGACGATGTAGACCAGCCGCCTGGGCAGGCCCGGTCCGGCGATGTACTGGAACAGCCCCTTCAGGAACGGGTTGGAGGCAGGCAGATCCTCCATCGCTTCCTGGCGGCTGAACGTGCTGAGGTCGGTATCGTGGAAGCGCGCGGCGAACATACCGTAGGTGATCGTCTCGGCGTAGATGTCAGCGAACTCGTCCGGCGTGAGGTTGGGCAGCAGGTTGGCCTTGAAGCTCCTGAACTGGCCGCCGAGGACGGAACGGAAATCGGGATCGGCCTTCAGCGCGATCTCGATTTCCTCTTTGATGATCTCGGCCTTGGCCGCCATCATCAACGCGAGCTTTTCGGCTGATCGGATGCTGATCGGCTTCTGCTCGGCGAACAGCTTGAGATGCCGTTCCAGCCCCTCGAAATTGTCCGGAAGCGGCTGAAGCCCGCCAAGTGGACCCATGAATTCGGCGATCGAGACGAAGTGAACGCTCTCGCCCTCGCGGATGAACTCGAAATCGACGCCGTTGGTGTAGATGAGGTTCGGATAGGCCTTTTCGTAGCGCTTGCGCTGCGCGATCGAATAGCCCTTGAGCCGGATGATATCCTTGTCGATGTCCTTCGCCTCGGCCCAGCCGATCGGGATGTCGCCGCGCAGGAAGAGGAAGTCGGGAATGCCCGCTTCCGACTGCTTCGCCTCGTTGACGACGGTCAGCTTCGGATCGATGCTCCTGAACAGGGCATGGAGCGCCGGGCGATAACTGTGCTCGGTCGCGTGCCCGCTCGCATATTGCTTGCGGACTTCATCCAGATATTCGGCGATGTTCAACGCGTCTCCCTCCCCGCCCGTTTGTGCGCGGCGGCGCGGCAGGGGGCAAGAGGCGCGACACCGAATTGACGGGACTCTCGCGCCGCCGCCCCTGCTCCCCACCGTCGAGCAAGCGGGAGGGGGCGCGGGGCGAGGCGCCGGGTCAGGCTGCCTTCGCGGCTTCGTCCTCGGCCGGCGTGGGGCGCCGCTCGAAGACTTCGTCGACCAGCCCGAACGCCTTGGCCTCGTCGGCCGAGAAGAACTTGTCGCGCTCCACGTTGCGCTCGATCTCCTCCAGCGGCTGGCCGGTATATTGCGCCATCAGTTCGTTCATCCGCTGGCGGATGCGCAGGATTTCCCTAGCCT
Organism: Sphingomonadales bacterium; assembly: GCA_040255785.1. Classification (GTDB taxonomy): domain Bacteria; phylum Pseudomonadota; class Alphaproteobacteria; order Sphingomonadales; family Sphingomonadaceae; genus Allosphingosinicella. Next base: position 7,628 of record JBDZVR010000030.1, on the reverse strand, counting down.
GGATCTCGATGTCGCTGGCCATGCCCTGGGCGCCGCCGGACGGCTGGTGGATCATGATCCGGGCATTGGTGAGCGCGACGCGCATCCCCTTCTCGCCCGCCGAGAGCAGGAAGGCGCCCATCGAGGCAGCCTGGCCGATGCACACCGTGCCGACCTTGGGCCGGATATACTGCATCGTATCGTGGATCGCCATGCCCGCCGTGACGACGCCGCCCGGCGAGTTGATATACATATAGATGTCTTTCTTGGGGTTCTCGGACTCAAGATAGAGGAGCTGGGCGGTCACCAGCGTCGCCATATGATCCTCGACCGGTCCGGTCACGAAGACGATCCGCTCGCGCAGCAGGCGGGAATAGATGTCGAAGCTGCGTTCGCCGCGGTTCGACTGCTCGATGACGATGGGGACGAGCCCGCCGACGATGTCTTCATGGTCCATGGGTAGAAGGTCCTGTCGCGAATGTTCGTGGATGTGATCGCCTACATCGGCGGATCGCCGCGAAGGTTCAAGCCCCTCCCACGCACCGGCGGGCGCGGCGCGGCGCGGCGGGTCAGTCGTCGCCGCCCGGGGCGGGCAGGGAGAGATAGTGGAGCCGGCGCATCTCGCGACGCCCGCGCACGACCGTGTCGAGGATCAGGCCCGCGGCGAAGCTCAGCGCGGCGAGCATCATCATGCCGGTCACCAGCACTGCGGTGGGCAGGCGCGGGACGAGCCCGGTCTTCGCATAGGTGATCGCGAGCGGGATCGAGAGGATGAGCGCGCTCGCCGCGAGCAGCGCGGCGATCGTGCCGTAGAAGAGGATCGGCCGTTCGAGCCGGAACAGGTGGACGATCGTCTTCGCGATCCGCCAGCCGTCGCGCCAGGTGGAGAGCTTCGAGACCGAACCTTCGGGCCGCGCGCCGTAACAGGTCACGACCTCGGCGACCGGCATGGCAAGCTCGAGCGCGTGGACCGAAATCTCGGTCTCCGTCTCGAAGCCCGCCGAGAGCGCGGGAAAGGACTTCACGAAGCGGCGCGAAAAGACCCGATAGCCCGAGAAGATGTCGGTGAAGCTGCGGCCGAACAGCCGCGCGAGCAGGCCGGTGAAGAGCCGGTTGCCGATCAGATGGCCGGGGCGATAGGCCTCCTCCACCTGCGACTTGCGCGCGCCGACGACCATGTCGAGCCGCTCGTCAAGCAGGCGCGCGACGAGGACCGGCGCGGCAGCCGCGTCGTAGGTCGCGTCGCCATCCGCCATCACATAGACGTCGGCCTCGATGTCGGCGAACATGCGGCGCACGACATGGCCCTTGCCCTGCATCCGCTCCGACCGGACGATCGCGCCCGCCGCCGCGGCGACCTCGCGGGTGCGGTCCGCGCTGTTATTGTCATAGACGTAGATCGCCGCGTCAGGGAGCGCGGCGCGAAAGCCCGCGACCGTCTGCGCGATCGCCGCTTCCTCATTGTAGCACGGCAGGAGGACGGCGATGCGGAGCTTTTGTGACTGGCCCGGCATTGATGCCCCCATCTCCGTTCGGCCCGAGCCCGTCGAAGGCCCCGCCTCCCCTTTTGGAAGAAGGAGGGCGCTTCGACAAGCTCAGCGCGAACGCAAGCGGATCATGCCTTCCCGGCAGCCGCCTTCCCGGCGGCCGGCTTCCTGGCCGGCGCGGCCTTGGCCTTGGCGGGCTCCGCGGTCGCCTTGGCGGCGGGCTTCTTCGCCGGAGCCCTGGCGGGCTTCTCGTCCGCCTTGCCCTCGTCGGCCTCCTTCGCCGCCGGCTTCTTCGCGGCGGCCTTCTTCGCGCCGGACTTCTTCGCGCTGGCCTTGGCCTTGGCCTCGGGTGCGTGATCGTGATCGTGATGATCGTGGCCGCAGCCCGGCCCGTGGACATGGCCGTCCTCGGACTCGATCGCCGCTTCCAGCTCCTCGCGAGTGACGCTGCGTTCGGCGATCTCCGCCTTGGCGAAGAGCTGATCGACGACCTTGTCCTCGAACAGGGGCGCACGCAGCTGCGCGGCGGCCATCGGATCGGTCTGGATATATTCGACGAAGCGCTGGCGGTCGGCCGGCTGATATTGCTGCGCGGCCTGGGCGACGAGCTGGCTCATCTCCTGTGGCGTGATCTCGACGCCCATCCGGGTGCCGATCTCGGAGAGCAGCAGGCCGAGCCGGACACGGCGCTCCGCGATCGCGCGATAATCGTCGCGGTCCTTCTCCATCTCGGCGCGGGCGGCGGCCGGATCCTCCTCGTGGCTCGCCTCGTGGAGGAGCTGGTTCCAGATCTGGTCGAACTCCGCGTCGACCATCGACGCCGGCACCGGAAAATCGTGGGTGGCGGCGAGCTGGTCGAGGAGCTGGCGCTTCATGTAGGTGCGGGTGAGGCCGTTCAGCTCCTGCTCGACCTGGCCGCGCATCAGCTCGCGCAGCTGGGCGATGCCCTCCAGCCCCATCGACTGGGCGAAGGCATCGTCCGCCTTCGTCTCGCGGCGCGTGCGGACCTCGTTGACGAGGACGTCGAACACGGCCTCGCGGCCCTTCAGATAGGCGGCGGGATAGTCCTTCGGGAAGGTGACCTTCACCTCGCGCTGGTCATTGGCCCTCGCGCCGACGAGCTGCTCCTCGAAGCCGGGGATGAGCCGGCCCGAGCCGAGCTCGACCGACATGCCCTCGCCCTTTCCGCCCTCGAACGGCTCGCCGTCGACCTTGCCCTCGAAGTCGATGACGACCACGTCGCCCTCGGCGGCCTTGTGCGTGGCGGGCGCGGCGTCAAAGCTCCTCTGGCCCTCGACCAGGCGCGCGAGCGCCTCATCCAGCATCGCATCGGTCACCTCGACGGCGAGCCGCTCGATCCGGAGCCCGTCGATCCTGGGCTCGGGCACCTCGGGCAGCGTTTCGACCTCGACGGTGACCACGGCGTCCTTGCCGTCGCCGCCGTCCTGGAGCTCGACGCTGGGGCGCGTCGCCGGGCGCAGCTTCTGCTCGGCGAGCAGCTGCTGGACGCCGTCCTGGACCGCGTTCTCCAGCGCCTGCTGCGCGAGCGCGGGCCCGTGCATCTTGCGCACCAGGTTCGCCGGCACCTTGCCGGGGCGGAAGCCCGGCAGGCGCACCTGCGGCGCGATCGCCTTCAGTTCGGCATCGATACGCGCGTCGATGTCCTTTGCGGGAATGGTCAGGCGATAGGCGCGCTTGAGGCCCTCGTTCAGGGTTTCCACGGTCTGCATGTTCAGGCTCGAAACTTTCCTTGTCAGCGTCCCGCCGGCGCGTTGGGGAATCGACTGTGAGAGAGCTGGTGCGGGCGGAGGGATTCGAACCCCCACGGTTGCCCACTGGAACCTAAATCCAGCGCGTCTGCCAGTTCCGCCACGCCCGCCGGGCTACGGCACGGCGGCGTCTATAGCAATGCTGACATCAAGGGCAAGCGCGCTCGCCGCCATCGCGCGGCGAGACGCGTCCAAACTCAGGCGGCATCGGCGTAGCCGCGCGCCCGCGGGCGGCCGTGGCGGACCAGCCCGACGCCGAAGGTGCCCGCGCCCTCGAGCGGCAGCGCGGTGCCGCAGAAGGCGCATTCGGCCGAAAGCCGGCCCTTGTACCAGTGCGAGCGGCCGCAGCCGGGGCAGTAGTTCGTCTCGTTCGCACGATAGACGATATGATAGCCCCGGCGTGCCGGATGCGCCTGGACCGCGCCGCGTTTACCGAAGATCGAAACCGTCATTGCGCCTGCTCCCTCAACCGGCCGCCCTGCTGGCGACGAGCCGTTTATTTCCATGGACGGATTGAATGCAGGCTGAGCGGCGGCGTCGGCCAGCGTTCATTTTCGTTACCGCGATTGCCCGGCGACGCGCCGCCCTCTAGGCAGTGGCCGTGGCATCGACGATGGGAGGAGAATTTTTCGATGAAGCTGAAATTGCTGGCCGCGCCGATCGCCGCGCTGCTGCTCGCCGGCGCCGCGCCGACCGGTGAAGGCGCGGGCGCGCCCGATTTTTCCGCCGATGCCTTCCGCGCCCATGTCGCCTTTCTCGCCGACGATCTGCTCGAAGGCCGCGAGGCCGGCTCGCGCGGCTACGAGATCGCCGCCCGCTACGTGGCGTCCGAATTCGCCGGGCTCGGGCTTCGTCCCGGGGCGCGCGGCAACTGGTATCAGCCGATCCGCTTCCTCCGCTACGCGATCGCGGGCACGCCGACGCTGAAGGTCGGCAATCACGAGTTCGCCCAGGGCCGCGGCGTCCAGTTCCGCGCCCGGCCCAATGCACGGCCGCTCATCGTCAACGCGCCGATGGTGTTCGCCGGCTACGGGCTCGACGCGCCGGCGGCGGGGTTCGACGATTATGCCGGGCTCGACGTTGCCGGCAAGATCGTCGTCGTCCTCGAAGGCACGCCCGACGGCCTGCCGAGCGAGGTCGCCGCCGGGCTCAACGCCGGCAAGGGCCACAGCGCGGCGGCGCGCGGCGCGGCCGGAATGATCGTCGTCTCGCCGCCCGGCGAGGGCGAGCGTCGCCGGCGCGGGCGCGGCGCGCGTCCGGGCACGGCCTGGCTCGGCGCCGATGGCCTGCCCTTTCTCGACAATCCGCTCGGCTTCGTCGCGAGCGCCGAGGCCGAGACCGTCGAGACCTTCTTCGCGCGCGCGCCGCGCCGGCTTTCGGCCCTGTTCGACGAGGCGGCGCGTGGCGGACGGCCGCGCGGCTTCGCGCTCGACATCGATGCCGAGGTGCGGATGGCGCCCGCCACCACCAGCGAGTTCCAGAGCGAGAATGTGATCGCGGTGCTGCCTGGCGCCGATCCGGCGCTCGCCGACGAATATGTGCTGCTGATGGCGCATCTAGACCATATCGGCATCTGCCGGCCCGAGGGCGAGGAGGACCGGATCTGCAACGGCGCGATGGACAATGCGACGGGCATCGCGACGTTGCTCGAAGTCGCCCGCGCGATGACGACCGCCGGCAACCGCCCCCGCCGCCCGGTGATCTTCGCCGCCGTGACCGCCGAGGAAAAGGGTCTGCTCGGCTCCGAATTCCTCGCCCGCAATCCCGTCACCGATGGCCGGATCGTCGCGGTTGTCAATCTCGACATGCCGGTGCTGAGCTACGACTTTTCGGACGTGATCGCCTTCGGCGCGGAGCATTCGACGCTGGGGCCGATCGTCGAGCGCGCGGCGGCGCGAATGCACGTCGCGCTCGCGCCCGACCCGCTGCCCGAGGAGGGGCTGTTCACCCGCTCCGACCATTTCGAGTTCGTGAGGACGGGCGTGCCCGCGGTGTTCCTGATGACCGGCTTCGCCGGCGAAGGGCGCGAGCGCTTCACCGATTTCCTCGCCCACCGCTATCACAGCCCCGGCGACGACCTGGACCAGGCGATCGACTGGCGGGCTGGGGCGAAGTTCGCGCGGCTCAACTACCTGATCGCGCGCGAGATCGCCGACGCTGACCGCACGCCGCTATGGTATGCCGACAGCTTCTTCGGTCGCACCTTCGGCGCCGGCCAGGACCATGCCGAACGTCCGGCCGAAGCGGGCGGCCAGGCGGCGGCACGCTAGGATAACCGCCGGCGCCCTCACCCTGCCCGCTCCCGCGACGGAGCGGGGACGGGGGCGGCCGCCCTGCGCTCGCCGAAGGCGCGCCGCACCTCGCTCAGCGTGGTGAAGCGCCCGCCCATCCGGTCGCGGAAGAAGGCGAGCACCTGCTCGATATTGGCGAGGAAGGCCAAGAGGTCGGCCTCGTCGCGCACATAGGGCGTGTGGCCGGGCGCGAGGCTCGGGCTGTGATAGGTGAGGCTGAACAGGCGGTGGCCGCGCGCCGCCATGGCTTCGATCAGGCGGCATTGCTCGTCCGCCGGCGTACCTTCGGGCGTGAGGCGCGAGCGGGAGACGAGACCGGCGCGGGCGAGCAGGCCCGGCACGCGCAGCCGCGCCGCCTTCGGATTATCGAACAGCCAGTCAAGCCTTTCGCCAAGGGCGGGGAGCGCGCCGAGATAGCCGACGCTGAGCGGCACCTCGAGCAGCCCCCTTCCCTCGTCGAGCCAGTGCGGATGATCGGGCTGTCCACGAAAATCGGGGCCGCCATCGGCGGAAAAGTCGGTATGCGGCACCAGCGAGCAATCCACTTCGTAGCTGAGTTCGGCCAGCACCTGCCGCGTGTTCGGCCCGAAGCCGTAGCGGCCCGCCTTGAACGCCTTGGGCCTTTCCCCGAACGCCGCCTCGATCGCCGCGGTAAGTGTCTCGATCTTGGCGCGCTCGAGCGACGGCGGCAGGTTGCACTGGTAGGAATTGCGGGTCGTCACCGCCTCGACGTGCGGCGGCGTCACCCAGGGATGAAGGTGCGCGCCGATCTCGGCCTTGCCGGCGTCGCGCAGCCCCTTGAGGAAGGCGACGGCCCTCGGGTCGGTGGCGACCGGATGGTCGATCACATAGGTCGGAACCACGCCGAAGCGATCGTAGATGGCGTGGGCGCGGGCCTGGGCCTCGATCGACGTCGTGGCGCGCGCCTCGCGGGAGAAGGGCGCGGACCAGTCGAACTCCTCCTCGGTGTCGACCACGATCAGCAGCTCGGGCGTCACCGGCCGCCCTTCCTCAGCGACGCGATCCGTTCGAGCCCGCGCGCCAGGCCGTGGACGAGCGCGCGGCGGCGCCCCCTGAGCGGCACCGTGACCCGCACGATGCTGCGCCGCTCGGTCCACAGTCCGTCGATCATCGGATGGTGCTCGGCCGCGCAGCTGTCCATCCAGGCGATGTCGGTCCGTTCGAGCAGGTCGAGATTCTCGACCTGGAGGAGGACGCCGGGCGAATAGCGGGCGAAATCCTCGTCGAACACGGTCTTGAACGAATAGCTGCCCGGCGGCGTCATGAAGTTGACCAGCATCGCCACCGGCCGATCGGCGACATCGACCCGGCGGAACTGCAGCCGCCCCGCCGCGAAGGCGCCGGCGACGACCTCGCGGAAGAAGGCCTCGGCGCGCGGATCGCAAGCGAGCGCGGTGCCGGCCCTCCCCTTCCATCCCGCCTTTTCGAGGGCGAGGTAGGCGTCGCACCAGGTCGGCAGCGCCGCCGCGTCGTCGAGGATCGAGAAGCGGATCTCGCCGAACTCGGCGAGGCGCTTGCGCTGCCGGCGCAACTCCTTGCGCTTCTTCGCGCGCACCGCTCTCTCGAAATAGGCATCTGGCGAAAGATCGCTGGCGAGGAAGGCGCGCATGCGTCGATGGACGACGGGCGCGGCGCGCACCTCGGCGAGCGCGCGGTGAAGCGGGCCGCCCTCGGGCAGGCCGCGCACATGGAGGAAGCCTGGCGCCCACGGCGCCTCGTCGAGCGCGGCGAGCACGGCGCGCCAGAAATCCCGCTCTTCGCCGGCCGCGACCTGCGGCGCGTCGAGGAACATCTGGTGATGCCACCAATTCTGCGCGAACCGCACGGGCAGGCGGGCATAGCCGCGCTCGATCGAGAGCAGCATCGCGCCGATCAGCCGCGCGCCGCGCCGGACCTCGATCAGGCGCAGGTCGTAGTCGTCCCCGAACCACGCAATGCCGGCGGCGGCGAACCAATATTCGGTGAAGGGATTGGGTTCGGCAGCATGGGCGGCGAGCGCGGTCCATTCCCCGGCGATGTCGCGCGCCGCCGCGACGGGCCGGACGAGCACGCGCGCGGCGGGCCCGCGGGGCGCGCGCGGC
>JBDZVR010000029.1:0-35399 GCA_040255785.1 Sphingomonadales bacterium | reverse complement strand
CCGTGTCGCCCGTCATCCCCTGGGTGATGACCTTCGTGTTCCTGTCAACGAGAATAGACATTCGCGGTCGCTAGCTTTCTGACTTGAATTGGGGGGGAAGGTGGCGCGGGCGAACGGATCAGCCGAGCGCCGGATCGATCGCCTTGCAGGCCGCGATCAGTTCCCTGACCGCCTCGACCGAGACCTGGAAATTGGCCTTCGCCTCGTCGTCGAGCGCGATTTCGACCACTTCCTCGACACCGCTCGCGCCGATCACCGCCGGCACCCCGACATAGAGATCATCGACGCCATATTGGCCGGTGAGGTGCGCCGCGACCGGAAGGATGCGCTTCTGGTCGCCGAGATAGGCTTCGGCCATCGCGATCGCACTGGTCGCGGGCGCGTAATAGGCGCTGCCCGTCTTGAGCAGGCCGACGATCTCGCCGCCACCGCCGCGGGTGCGCTTGACGATGTCGTCCAGGCGGCCGGCGTCGACGCCCTTCATCCGGGCGAATTCGGGCACCGGGATGCCGTTGATCGTCGAATAGGCGAGGATCGGCACCATCGTGTCGCCGTGGCCGCCGAGCACGAAGGCGTTCACATCCCGCACCGAGACGCCGAACTCCCAGGCGAGGAAAGTGGCGAAGCGCGCGCTGTCGAGCACGCCGGCCATGCCGACCACCTTGCCCGCCGGCAGCCCCGAATATTCGCGCAGCGCCCAGACCATCGCGTCGAGCGGGTTGGTGATGCAGATCACGAAGGCGTCGGGGGCGTTGGCCTTGATGCCTTCGCCGACCGCGCCCATCACCTTGAGGTTGATGCCGAGCAGGTCGTCGCGGCTCATGCCGGGCTTCCTCGGCACGCCGGCGGTGACGATGATCACGTCCGCCCCGGCGATGTCGGCATAGTCGTTCGTGCCGGTGATGCTGGCGTCGAAGCCTTCGATCGGGCCGCACTGGGCAAGGTCGAGCGCCTTCCCCTGCGGGATGCCCTCGACGATATCGAACAGGACGATGTCGCCCAGTTCCTTCTTCGCGGCGAGATGGGCGAGCGTGCCGCCGATCATGCCGGCGCCGATGAGCGCGATCTTCTTCCGAGCCATGAGGCCTCCCGATCCAGAGCAAGATGACAAAAGCGAAGGCGCTGCGATGCAGCAAGGACGCGCCGCCCGCTTAGCCCCACGGCGCGCGGGGAGCAACCTATTCGACCGTTCGTTTCTCGCCCATTGCCCGGCGTCCCGGAGCATGAGAAAATCCGGGCGTCAGCAGGGAGGCCCGGATGAGACTTCTCGCCACCACCATCGCCCTGGCCGTGCTCGGCGCGGGCACCCCCGCCTTCGCCGGCGAAGAGGCCTGGGACGACGCCAGCCGGATCGGCGAGGTGGCGCTGGTCGGCACCGCGCTGATCCTGCCGTCCGCCCGCGGCGACTGGAACGGAACGCTCCAGGCCGGCGGCAGCGTCGGCGCGGCCTGGCTGGTCACGGAGGGGCTGAAGCAGACCTTTCCCGAGCGGCGCCCGGACGGCAGCGACCGGCGCAGCTTCCCGTCCGGCCACGCCTCGCTCTCCTTCGCCGCCGCCGCGACGATGCAGAATCGCTACGGCTGGGAGATCGGCATCCCCGCGCACCTCGTCGCCGCCTTCGTCGGCTATGCGCGTGTGCGCGCCGATCGCCATCACTGGTACGATGTCGTCGCCGGCGCCGCGATCGGGGAAACCGCCGGCCTGCTCATCACCTCCCGCCACGACGCGAACGTGCGCATCCTCCCCTGGGGCGACACGCATGGCGCCGGTATCGCGCTGGGCATGAGGTTCTAGGCTGAATCGGCCAGGCCGGCCGCCGGGCCGTCCGGGAGAAGGCGGAACGGCCCGCCCGCCCCGCCGGCGGACGCGGCCGGGCTTCGCCTACTTGCCGCGCCGCTGGCGATGCTCGGCCAAATCGAGCACCGCGCTGCCCTCGCCCTCGGGCAGCAGGCCGAGCCGGCGGGCGACCTCCTGATAGGCCTCGGCCTCGCCGCCGAGGTCGCGGCGGAAGCGGTCCTTGTCGAGCTTCTCGTTCGACTTCATGTCCCACAGCCGGCAGCCGTCGGGGCTGATCTCGTCGGCGAGCACGACGCGCGAATAGTCATTCTCCCACAAGCGGCCGAACTCGAGCTTGAAGTCGACGAGGCGGATGCCGATGCCGGCGAACAGGCCGCACAGGAAGTCGTTCACGCGGATCGCCATGTCGGCGATGTCGTTCATCTCCTCCTGGCTCGCCCAGCCGAAGCAGGCGATGTGCTCGTCCGCGATCATCGGATCGCCGAGCGCGTCGTCCTTGTAATAATATTCGATGATCGAGCGCGGCAGCTGGGTGCCCTCCTCGATCCCGAGCCGCTGCGAGAGCGAGCCGGCGGCGACGTTGCGCACAACCACCTCGATCGGGATGATCTCGACCTGGCGGATGAGCTGCTCGCGCATGTTGAGCCGACGCACGAAGTGGGTCTCGACGCCGATCGCGCCGAGCAGGGTGAAGATATGCTCGGAGATGCGGTTGTTGAGCACGCCCTTGCCGGCGATCGTGCCCTTCTTCTGCGCGTTGAACGCGGTCGCGTCGTCCTTGAAATACTGGATCAGCGTGCCGGGTTCGGGCCCCTCGTAGAGGATCTTGGCCTTGCCTTCGTAGACGAGTCGACGGCGGGACATGGGGATCGGATCTCCGGCGAAAGAACGGTCGCGCCCCGCGCGCGTGTCGCGCGGCTGTCGCGCCGGCGGGGCAAGGCGGCCATAGTGGAACAATGGGAGCGGCGCAATCGATCGGGCCGGGCCGGCGCCGGCGCGTCGGTCAGCGAGGCGCGTCGGGCGGAGGGGCCGGCGGCGACCCATGCTCCGCCGCCGCGCCGCGATCCTGATCGAGCTCGCGCAGCATCTGCTCGCGGATTGCCGAACGCTGCGCGGCATTCATGGCGTTGCGCGGGATCGAGTAGAAGGCGCGCAGGAAGCCCAGGTCCCACTCGGTCAGCGTGATCGGCACCTCGCTCGACATCGGCGCGTCGAGGATGCGCAGGATGGTCGGCGCCGAGGTCGCCAGCCGCTCGGGCTCGGCATCGACGAGCGCGCGCATGATCGCATAGTCGGCGATCTCGGTCATCGTCAGGCCGGAGAGCGCGCCGCGCTCGATGACCACGACGGCCGATTCGAACTGCGGCCGCGCGGCGAAGGCGAGACGCGAGCTGCCCTCGGTCGTCCGGTTGACATACTGGCCCAGCGAGGGGTCGACACCAAGCTCCTGCCCGCGCGCGCTCATCGGGGCGCCGGCGATGTGCCAGGCGACCGCGGGGCCACGATCGCGGATCAGCTCGCGCACCCGCCCCAGCCCGATCTCGCCGAAATATTCGGGACGCTGCCGCGACAGGCGGCGAAGGAAGCCCGGCTTGTCGCGGGTGACGATCAGCACCACGTTCGGCGCGCAATCGCCCGTCTCGGCGCGCAGGCCGGCGGCCTCGACGACGCGCCGCATCCGTTCGATCACCGCGCGGTCCGCCGCCTCGCCGAGGCCGACCGCGGCGGGGCAGATCGCCTGCTCGAAGCGGGCGATCCGCCGCGACGGCGCAGCCGGGGTCAGCGCCCGCACGAAGCTGTTGACTTCGGCTTCCCGCGATCTTTCACCGGTGACGACGATGTCGGGCTGCTCCTGCACCGGACGTTCCTGGTCCGGCAGGTTCAGGGACATCAACAAGCCGGGCGCCAACAGGCCGATCAGCATCGCCGTTACTCCGCGATCTTTTACGATAATTCCCTATGACCGGCCCCCCGGCCTGTCAATTTGGCCGCCCGTCGGTCAGGTCACCTTGCCGCGCACCGCGAATTTCGGATCGCGCCAGCTTTCATCGGCCAGGATCGAGGCGAGGATGTCGACCGCGCGCCAGATGTCCTCGAAGCCGAGATAGAGCGGCGTCAGGCCGAAACGGATCACGTCGGGCGCGCGGAAATCGCCGATCACGCCGCGCGCGATCAGCGCCTGGCAGATCGCGAAGGCGTCGGGATGGCTGAAGGAAATGTGGCTGCCGCGCGCTTCCGGCGCGCGCGGGGTGATGCACTCCAGCCCCGGGCAACGCTCCTCCATCAGCGCGTGGAAGACGTCGAACAGGGCATTGGCCTTCGACCAGAGCCGCTCGACGGTGACGCCCTGGAAAATGCCGAGCGCGCTTTCGAGCGCGATCATGCCGAGGATCGGCGGCGTGCCCGCGAGGAAGCGCGCGACGCCGTCGGCCGGGACATAGGCGTCGGTGAAGGCGAACGGATCGGCATGGCCCATCCAGCCGCTGAGCGGCGAGCGCAGCCGCGCCTGCAGGCCTTCTGCGACATAGAGGAAGGCCGGCGCGCCCGGTCCGCCGTTCAGATATTTGTAGCCGCAGCCGACCGCCAGCGCCGCGCCGGTCGCGTTCAGCTCGACCGGCACCGCGCCGGCGCTGTGGCTGAGATCCCAAAGGATCCGCGTGCCGGCCGCCTTCGCGCGCCGGTTGAGCGCCGCCATGTCGTAGCGCTCGGCGGTCTTGTAATGGACGTGGGTCAACAGGACGAGATTGGTGTCCGCGCCGATCCGGCTTTCGATCTTGTCGCGCGGCACGATGGCAAGCTCGAGCCCGAGCAGCTCGGCGGCGCCGGCGGCGATATGGAGATCGGTATGGAAATTGCCGGCCTCGGAGAGCAGGACCGGCCGGTCCGAAAGCCGTGCCGCCGCCACCAGCAGCTTGAACAGGTTCACCGAGGTCGAATCGGCGACGATCACCTCGTGCGGCCTGGCGCCGATCAACGGCGCGATACGGCCGCCGACGCGGCGCGGCGCGTCGATCCAGCCGTGCCAGTTCCAGCTGCGGATCAGCGCCTCGCCCCATTCATGCTCGATCACCTCGCGCAGCCGCCCGGCGGTCGCCTTCGGCAGCGGCCCGAGCGAATTGCCGTCGAGATAGATGACGCCTTCGGGCAGCGCGAAGCGATCGCGCATCGTGCGCAGCGGGTCGGCGGCATCGGCCGCCTGCGCCTCGGCGAGCGAGAGGCTCATCGGCGCAGCATCCGCTCGATCTCTGCCACCGCCGCGGCCCAGGCGGCGCTGTCCGGCGTCACCAGCTCGACATGGCCGCAATCGGCGATCATCCTGACCGTCACCTCGTCCCCCGCCGCGCGCATCGGGCGCGCGTAGCCTTCTGCATAAGCGACGGGAATGATCCGGTCATTCTCGCCATTGATCAAGACCTGCGGCACGCCGAGCGGGGCGAGGCGGGGCACCGACGTGTCGTCGAACCGACCGCCGGTGAGCTGCGCGACGACCTCGTTGCCGCAGCCATTCTCGCTGCGCGCCGCCTCCTCGAGATCGGGCAGGCCGCCGAGGCTGACGACGCCCGCGATCGCGATCGGATCCGCCCGGCGCAGGGGCGAGCCTTCGGGCAGGCGCGGTCGCCCGGCGATCCAGAGCGCGAGATGGCCGCCGGCGCTGTGGCCGACCGCGACGAGGCGGGAAAGGTCGAGCCGGTGGGCCTCGGCATGGTCGCGCAGCGCGTCCGCCGCCGCGCCGGCATCGAGGAACGTGCCTGGATAGCCGCCGCCGGGCCGGTCGACGCCGCGATATTCGATGTTCCATACCGCGATGCCGCGCCGGCGAAGATCGTCGGCGATCCAGTTCATGATCGTGCGCCGGGCGACATCGCTCCGCCAGCAGCCGCCATGCACCATCAGCACGGTCGGGCGCGGCGCGCGGCCTTCGGGCAGCCACAGGTCGACGACCTGGAGCTCGCCCGCATCATAGGCGATCGTGGCGTTCGCCTCGGGACGCGGCCGGGCGAACAGGCCGTCCCACGTCATCAGCCGTGGCGTCGCCCTCGCGCCCGTTTCGTTGCCATCGCCGCCTCTCGCCCGTTCCACGTCCCGGCGGCTAACGCGCCGGGCGCGGGGTGGGCAAGCGGAAACGGGCGAGGGACGCGCTCGGGCGTCGCGAATGGGCCGCCTTCAGCAGCGGCTGCAATCGCGCTTCCACGGCGCGTCGAACTGGATATCCTCCAGTTCGCGCAAGGCGTCGCGGGCGCCATCGATCAGGCGGCGCGCAATGGCGAGGAGGCCGCCTCGGGAGCGATTGCCGGTCATGTCATGTTCCCTTCTTCGTCCGGGTGGGGCCGGTCAGACGACCGTGCCCCGGAAGGTGATCAGCGTGATCGCGAAGGCGGCGACCAGCGCGGCGAGCTGGCGGCTGGCGCCGTCCCGGTCGGCGAGGCGATCGAGGCCCCGGCCGAGCGCGGCAAGCGCGCCGCCCATCCAGCGGGAAAAATGCTCGTGGGCGTCCGCCCAGGTGCGACTCTCGTAAGCATGCTCCATCTTCGTCCTCCCGGTTCGCACCGGCGCCGCCGCCGGTGCCGCCCCGACATGGGCCGCGCCGGCTCCGGGCGCCAACGAAAGACTCGACCTGATTGATAAGCACAGCTTATATATGGGTGATGCGACAGCTTCCCCCCCTCGCCGCGGTGCGCGCCTTCGAAGCCGCAGCACGACACGAAAATTTCACGCGCGCGGCCGACGAGCTGGGAATGACGCAGGCGGCGGTCAGTTATCAGGTGCGCTTGCTGGAGGAACGGCTGGGCGCGCCGCTGTTCAGGCGCGAGAAGCGCCGCGTCGCGCTGACCGACGCGGGGCGGCGGCTGGCGACGGTGGCGAGCCGCGCCTTCGACGCGCTCGACGGTGCCTTCGCCGCGATCCGCGCGGAGGACGAGAGCAGGCTGACGATCACGACCTCCTACACCTTCGCCAACACCTGGTTCGCCTGGCGGCTCGGCGCCTTCCAGCTCGCCAACCCCGAGATGGCGGTGAGGCTGCTCACCAACGACGCCCTGGTCGATTTCGGGAGCGAGGAGGTCGATGTCGGCGTGCGCACCGGGCTCGGCGAATGGCCGGGGCTGGTCTCCGAGCTGCTCTTCCGCGTCAACTTCACGCCGATGTGCAGCCCCGCCTTCCTAGCCGCGCATGGCGGCTCGCTCGCGCCCGGGCAGTTGCTCGATCTGCCGCGCATCGGCCCCGACGATCCGTGGTGGGAAATCTGGCTCGAGGAGGCCGGCGTCAGCATCGAGCGGCCGATCACGCCGCGCGGCATTCGCCTCGGCTACCAGGCGCACGAGGGCGCCGCCGCAATGGCCGGGCAGGGAATCGCGATCCTCACCCCCTTCTTCTGGCGAGGCGACCTCGCCGAGGGGCGCCTCGTGCGTCCCTTCCGGCAGCTCTCGACGCGCGGCTGGGGCTATTGGCTGGTCTATGCCGAACACCGCCGGCTGGTGCCGAAGATCAGGCGCTTTCGCGACTGGCTGATGGCCGAGGTGCGGCGCGATCTCGACGCGCTCGCGGCGAGCTGAGCCGCCGGGGCGCTCGACAGCGCGAGGCGGCGCCGCTTAGGGTGCGATCATGCGCGCGACCTTCAATGCACTGATTGCCCTCCTCTGCCTCGCCTGCCTTGCCTCGCCCGCCCGGGCCGCGCCGCCGCCGGTGCTGTTCCGTCACGTCAATGTCGTGCCGATGGATCGCGCGCGCGTCCTCGCCGATCGGTCGGTGCTCGTCGTCGACGGGCGGATCGCGGCGATCGGGCGCGAGCTCGACGCGCCGGCGGAGGCGCGGGTGATCGACGGGCGCGGCCGCTACCTGATGCCGGGGCTGGCCGACATGCACGTCCATTCGGACAGCGCGCTCGAGATGCAGGTCCTGCTCGCCAACGGCATCACCACCGTGCTCAACATGGGCGGCGCGCCGAGCGCCTTCGTCGACCGGCTCGTGCCGGCGATCAACGAGGGGCGCCTGCCCGGCCCGCAAATCTACCTCGCGCTGCGGGTGGACGGAACGCCACGCTACGGCCAGCTCGTCGTCGCCAATCCGGCGCAGGCGCGCGCCGTGGTCGATCTCGCGAAGACGAACGGCTATGATTTCATCAAGGTCTACAATGATCTCGCGCCGGAGGTGTTCGCGGCCTTCATCGCGGAGGGGCGGCGGCTCGGCGTCCCGATCGTGGGCCACGGCGTCACCAGCGTCGGCGTCGCCGCCCAGCTCGACGCCGGGCAGCTGATGATCGCGCATCTGGAGGAATATCTCTACACCTTCTTCTTCCCGGCCGGCGCCGACGTCGGCACCCGCGCGCCGCCGCGGTCCGCGATCGCGGCGGCGGTGGCGGCGACGCGCCGCGCCAACGCCTTCGTGACGGCGGACCTTGGCACCTATGCGACGATCGCCCGCCAGTGGGGCCGCCCCGAGGTGACCGCCGCCTACCGGCACGATCCCGACTACGCCTGTCTCGACCCGGCGGCGCGGCTCGCCTGGAGGCGCAGCGGCTATGAGACGCGCGCGGGCAGCCTCGACGAACGGCTGCGCTTCCTCGGCCGCTTCGCGCGCGCGCTCCAGGATGCCGGCGTGCCGCTCATCGCCGGAACGGACACGCCGACCATTCCGGGCCTCTATCCCGGCGCCTCGCTGCGACGAGACCTCCAGGCGCTGCGCGAGGCGGGCTTCACGCCGTTCGAGGCGCTCGCCACCGCGACGCGCAACGCCGGCGCCTTCATCGCGCGCGCCCGGCCGGAAGCGACCTGCTTCGGCGTCGTCGCCGTCGGCTGCCGCGCCGACCTGCTGCTCCTCGCCGGCAACCCGCTCGACGATCTGCGCGCGCTCGAGTCGCGCGAGGGAGTGATGGTCGGCGGCGACTGGCGCGACGCGGCCGGGCTGGCGGCGCTGCTCGACGAGGTCGCCGGGACCTATCGCGGCATCCTGGCGGACCGACAGGTGCCGGGCGGCCGCGACTGATTTTCAAGCGTCGCCGGCTTCGATCGCGGCGAGCAACTCGCGCAGCCAGTCGCGATCCAGCCGGCGCTGCAGTTCGATATGGCGCAGCAACTGGCGGCCCCCGGTCGCCAGGGCGGGCCCCAGCTCGGCGCGGATCGGATCGAGCTCGGCGACCAGCGCTTCGGCGCGCGCGATCCGGGCGCGGATCGCCTCGGCCAGCCGAGCGCGATCGACGCAGTGGAGGAACAATAGCGGGCCATAGAGCGTCCGCGCGACCGGACCGTCCGCTGCGAGGAGCCGAAAGAAGCTGTCCTGGAATTCGGCGCGGCCTTCGGGCGTGATCCGGTAGATCGTGCGCATCCCGCCGCGCGCGACGCGCTCGCGCCGCACCGGCACGATCCGCCCGTCCTTCTCCAGCCGGCGCACAGCGTAATAGAGCGTGCCGACATCCACATCGAGATAGCATTCGACGAGCGACGCCTCGAGCCGGCGCTTGATCTCATATGGGTGCAGGTCGCCCCGGTGGAGCGCGCCGAGCACGAGAAATCTTGCGTTCATAGTCTAATTTGACTAATCGAATTCGATCAAAGAGGAAAGGGGAGTCGCGCGATGTGGCGGACGGTGCTGGCGGTCGTCGTGGGGCTTCTCGCATGGGCGGCGATCGCCACCCTGCTCAATTTCGGTCTGCGCCTGGCCCTGCCCGGCTATGTCGCCGCCGAGCAGTCGCTGGACTTCACGCTCGGCATGAAGATCGGCCGGCTGGCGCTGGCAACCGTCACCTCGCTCGCGACCGGCGCTCTCGTCGCGCTGGTCGCGCCGCGCAGTCGCTGGGCGCCGTGGATCGTCGGCCTCATCGCGCTGGCGCTGTTTCTGCCGGAGCATGTGCGCCTGTGGGCGCGGCTCCCGGTCTGGTATCATCTGTCGTTCCTCGTCCCGCTGGCGCCGCTGGTCGTGCTCGGCGCGCGCCTGCGACGTGCCGGCTAGGCGCCGAGGCGGGGCGCGACCAGCATCGCTGCGCCGAGGCCGATGAACAGCGCCGCGGCGACCGCGTGGACGAGCCGGATCGGGACGCGCTTCAGGATCGCGTCGCCGAGCAGCACGGCGGGGACGTTGGCCGCCATCATGCCGAGGGTCGTGCCGGCCGTGACGATGAGCACGTCGTGGAAGCGCGCGCCGAGCGCGACCGTCGCGACCTGGGTCTTGTCCCCCATTTCGACCAGGAAGAAGCAGACAAGGGTGGCGGCGAAGGCGCCGGCGCGCGCGGGGGCGCAATCGCCCTCGTCGTCGATCCGGTCGGGGATCAGCGTCCATATCCCCATCGCGATGAAGCCGAGGCCGACCGCCCTTGCGAACCAGTCGCCGTCGAGCAGCTGCGCCGCCACGCTGCCGACCAGCGCCGCGAGCGCGTGATTGGCGAGCGTCGCCACCAGGATGCCGAGGATGATCGGCGCCGGGCGACGGAAGCGGGCGGCGAGCAGGATGGCGAGAAGCTGCGTCTTGTCGCCCATCTCGGCGAGGGCGACGATCGCGGTGGAAGTCAGGAAGGCGTCCATCGAGGCAGTTTCCGGGCCGGGCGGCGTGATCCAACGACGACGCACCCCCGCCCGGCGAGGCGGTGTGCGGCGCCATTGGTCTCGCCCCGATCGATTCCCGATCGCCCCGCGCCATGGCCTCTCGGCCAAGCATGTTGACGCGAAGGTCCGCGCGAATGCGGCGGCTACTCCCCAAGTGACCAGCGCCGCCTAGCGAAGAGGTGCGGGGCGCGCAAGCCCGGGCACAGCCGCGAAGGCTAGGCGCGCTTTGCCAGCGCCTCCCGCGCGGCGGCGAGCGCGGCCGCCTTCACCTCCGCATAGGGCCTCGTCGCGTCGAGATCGACGATCGGCGCGCCGTTGAAGGTGAGCTGCGACACCACCTCCACCTTGCGCTCGATCAGCGCGCGGCCATGATCGGGCTTGCGGGCGAGCGCCGTCTCGACATCGACGTTGAGGCGGATGACGAGATCGGGGACATGGGCCGCCATCCATTCGTAGAGCGCGCGCTCGCGTGCGGCGAGGCGGCGGATCGCGCCGCTTTCCGCCCGCGCCGCCGACAGGCCGGGGCCCTCGAACAGCGCCGGCACCTCGGTCTGCGGATAGCGATCGGTGAGCACACTCACCCCGGCACGGCGCAGCGCCAGCACCCGGCGGAAGCGTCGCGCGCGGACCAGCGAAAGCCGGTAGATGACGAGCGCGGTGGGAAGGCCGGGAATCTTCGCCGTCTTGTCGCGCGCCTGGTCCGCCCTGCGGGTCAGGCTGCGCTCGAGGAGGGGGCCGATCAGCGGCCAGCGCCTGATCCGGTTGCCGAGATCGCCGGTGCCGAGGCCGAGATAGCACAGCTCGATGCGAAGGCCCTCCGCCCGAAACGTCTCCAGCAGGTCGGCGGCGAGGGTGGACTTGCCCGATCCGTCCGCGCCGACGATCGCGATCAGCGGCGCCAGCGCGGGCTCGGCCATCAGGACAATTCCCTGAAATAGCCGCCCATCTTTAGACCGCCGATGATGAAGCGGATCACGACGAGCACGCCATAGGCGTAGTACCAGGGATGCTGCCACGCCGGCACCGCGGCGGGATCGAAGCCGGCGCGGGCGAAGCCGTAGAGCGCGACCGCGGTCGCGAGCAGGAACAGCTTGTTCTGCTCGCGCCAGACCATCCGCTTCCACCAGAAGGGATATTTGGGCTTCACCCAGCCCCTGAGCCGAGGCAGCAGCGCCGGCACGTCCCTCGCCCATTCGGCATGGGCCTTGCCGAACTTCTCGCGCAGATATTCCTCCTCATAGACCGAAATGCGCTCATAGACGAGGATCGCGAGCAGGAAGACGATCGCGCCATAGACCCATGAGCCGGTCAGCATCGCAAGGCCGGTGAAGTTGAGGATGCGCCCGACATAGAGCGGGTTGCGGACCAGCGAATAGGGCCCGGTCGTGTTGAGCTCGGCCGCCTCGGCGGCGATCTTGGCGCGGCCCGACGTGCCGAGCGCGGCGAAGCCGGAGGTGACGACCCGGACGAGCGCGCCGGCGGCGGCGACGCCCAGCGACAGCCAGAACCAGGCGCAGTTCCACCCCGCGTCGGCGAAGGGGCCGTCGATCCCGGTCCGCCACACGATCAGGGTGCCGATCGCGATGACGGTGTAGATATAGAGGCCGCGAATGAAGAAGAGGCGCCGGCCGCTGCGCGCCATTTCGAGCTGATACATCTGGGCCCCGGGCGATATTGCGGTATGTCGCGGCCCCCTAGCCGAATGCGCGCGGGCACGCCACCGGGCAAATTCGCCGCGCCCGGCGTGGTGGAAAAGTGCAAGCGGGGGCATTGAGCGCGCGGCGCTGACCGGCTATCCCGCTCGCGCACGGGGAGATTGGCATGGCTGAGTTCACGCTTCCGAAGAACAGCAAGATCGCGTCCAGGGGCCGCGTCCACAAGGCACCGGCCGACGCGAAGCGAACGCGCACCTTCAAGGTCTACCGCTACGATCCCGAAAGCGGCGAGAACCCCCGCTACGATCGGTTCGAGGTCGATCTCGACAGTTGCGGGCCGATGGTCCTCGACGCGCTGATCAAGATCAAGAGCGAGCAGGATTCGACGCTGACCTTCCGTCGCTCGTGCCGCGAGGGGATTTGCGGTTCGTGCGCGATGAACCTCGACGGCAAGAACGGGCTCGCCTGCACGACCGCGATCGAGGACATCAAGGGCGGCGAGATTCGGATCACGCCGCTGCCGCACATGGACGTGATCAAGGATCTCGTCCCCGATTTCACCCATTTCTACGCGCAATATGCCTCGATCGAGCCGTGGCTGAAGACCAAGACCCCGCCACCTGCGGGCAAGGAGCGGCTCCAGTCGCCCGAGGAGCGCGCCAGGCTCGACGGGCTCTACGAATGCATCCTGTGCGCCTGCTGCTCGACCGGCTGCCCGAGCTACTGGTGGAATTCGGACAAATATCTCGGCCCGGCGATCCTGCTCCAGGCCTATCGCTGGCTCGCCGACAGCCGCGACGAATTCACCGGTGAGCGACTCGATTTCCTCGAGGATCCGTTCCGGCTCTACCGCTGCCATGCGATCATGAACTGCGCCAACGTCTGCCCCAAGGGCCTCAATCCGGCCAAGGCGATCGCCGAAACCAAGAAGATGCTGGCCGAGCGGGCGGCCTGATCCTCGCTCCCGCCGGCGGGAGGGGCACCCGGGCGATCTTCCTCGCGCGGCGCCGGCTCCTTGCATGGCGGCGGCGCTGCGCTAGGGAGGCCGCATGGCGGGCGGTGCCGGCACCAGCGAGCTTGAGCGGCGCTACCGGGCGCTCGTCGCGGCGGGGGAGTTGCGGCCCGACGCGGACCAGGAGCGCGCGGTCGCGGTGCTGGCCGCGCTGGCCGAGAAGCTGGAGGAACGGCCGCGCCGCGGCAGCCTGATCTGGCGCCTCGCCGGGCGGTTCGAGCGTCCGCCCGGCGGAGTCTATCTGTGGGGCGGCGTCGGGCGCGGCAAGTCGATGCTGATGGACCTCGCCTTCGAGTCGATCCACTACGCCCCCAAGCGTCGCGTCCATTTCAGCGAGTTCATGCTGGAGGTTCACGATCGGCTCCGCGCCCAGCGCGCCACCGGCGTGGGCGACCCGGTGCCGCGCGTCGCCAGGGCGATCGCCGCCGAGACGAAGCTGCTCTGCTTCGACGAGATGATCGTCAACAACAGCGCCGATGCGATGATCCTCTCGCGGCTGTTCACCCACCTGCTGGAGGGCGGCGTCACCGTCGTCACCACCTCGAACCGGCCACCGCGCGATCTCTACAAGGACGGGCTCAATCGCGAGCTTTTCCTTCCCTTCATCGCGCTGATCGAGCGCGCGCTGGAGATCGTGCCGCTCAATGGCCCGACCGACTACCGGCTCGAGCGCCTCGGCGGCGTGCCGACCTGGCATGTGCCGAACGGGCCGGCGGCGACGGCGGCGCTTTCCGACGCCTTCTTCCGCCTCACCGACCATCCGGTCGAGGACCGCGCCAGGGTGCCGAGCGAGGAGCTGCGCGTGCCGGGCGGGCGCATCCTGCACGTACCCAAGAGCCTCAAGGGCGTCGCCGTCTTCTCGTTCAGGCGGCTCTGCGGCGAGGCGCGCGGATCGGCCGACTATCTCGCGATCGCGCGCCATTTCCACACGGTCATCATCGTCGGCATCCCGCGAATGGGACCCGAGAACCGCAACGAGGCGGCGCGCTTCGTGAACCTCGTCGATGCGCTTTACGAGCAGAAGGTGAAGCTGCTCGCCGCCGCCGACGCGCCGCCCGACCAGCTCTACACCGCGGGCGACGGCGCCTTCGAGTTCGAGCGCACCGCCTCGCGACTCATCGAGATGCGCAGCGCCGACTATCTCGCGCGCGGCCACGGCGCCGAGGGATAGGCCGCGCCGCCGCCACACCCGGGCCGGGCCGGATCGGGATTCGGAAAGGATTCGCCCTGTCGTGGCACGAGGCACCGTGCGCGCCGGCGTCATCCCGGCGCAAGCCGGGGCGGCTGTGAAGCGGCCGGAACGCCGGCGCAATCGGGCCGGCTGCGGAACCTAGCGCGAGCCGGCGCGCGCCGGGCCGCCGATCGCGAGCTGCTGCTGCTGCTCGCCCTGCAGCCGCTGCTGGAGCGCGACCAGCGTCGTGCCGCTATCGAGGAACGGCACCGGATTGATCGCACGGCCGTCGATGCGGACCTCGTAATGCAGGTGGCTGCCGGTCGAGCGCCCGGTCGAGCCCATCAGCCCGATCAGCTCGCCGCGATGAACCCGCTGGCCGACCCGTGCGATCCGCCGAGACATGTGGCCATAGCGGGTGGCGATGCCCTGGCCGTGGTTGATCTCGATCATGTTGCCATAGCCGCCGCGATTGTATTCGGAGCGGGTGACGATGCCGTCGGCGGTGGCGTGGATCGGGGTTCCGACCGGGCCGGCGAGATCGATGCCGCCGTGAAAGGCGGCGCGATGGCGGAACGGATCCGAGCGGCCGCCGAAGCCCGAGGTGAATTCGGCGTCGCGGACCGGCTTGCCGGAGGGAATGGCGGCGACGCCCTGTTCGAGCTGGTCAAGCCGCCGCCAGCTCATGAAGAGCGCGCGGTAATCGGGATCGGCGTCAGCGCTGTTCAGCGGCTCGTAGGGGCCGCCGATGCTGACGCTCGCGCGGTGGAAGCGGGCGGGATTGAGGCCGACCTGGCGGATCGCCTGGATCGTGCGCAGATAGCGCTGGCGGGTGGCGTCGCGGGCCTGGACGGCCATGTCGGCCTGCATGTCCTCGACGCGGTCGAACGAGGCGGCGATCGCGCGGGCGGCCTGGTTGCGCGGGGCATGCGCGGCGGGCGGAATTAGCGCCGCCAGCTCGGCCGGATCGGCGTCGCCGGCGAGCACGCGCGCCAGAAAGGCCTGGCGGCGTTCGAGCAAGGCGGCGCGATTCTCGGCGGTCGCGCGGATCGCGGCGAGATCGGTTTCCATCTGGGCGACCTGGCGGCGCATCCGCGCGACCTCGCCGGTCATCGAGGAGACCGCGCGGACCGACGCATAAGCGGACCAGCCGAGCAGGATGAGGGCGACGAGAATCGCCGCCGCCTGGACGCCGGCGCCGATCCGGAAGCGGCGGAGATTGCGCCCGTCGTGCAGGAAGATCTCGCGCGGCTTCAGGATGGCGCGCAGCGGCCGGCGCCAGTCGACTTTGCTCGCCGCGATCGAATTGGTCATCATTCTCCCCGCTCGGCCACCCCCCTGGCCGGCTCGACCGCGCGCGCGGCCCCGTGTTGAACACAGCCTGTCGCCAGGCGAAAATGGACGATCGGAAGTGCCCGCCCCGAACGTTGGCCGGGAGAATGTTAAGGCGAACCTTCGCCGGCAAGCCCGGCATAATAATCGCGGGACAGACCGGCTGCCTCACGCGCCGAGTCGTTGAACGGTGGCTTCAGGCCGCCACGGAAGTGCCTGCGCACGAGATCGCGCCAGTGGGGAATCGGGGCGATTCCCCTGCTGGCGCAGCCATATTCAAACCAGCGCCGGCCGGCCCCGACATGACGAATCTCGTCGCGCTGGATGCGCGCGAGGATCGTCGCCGAGCGGGCGTCGCCCGCCGCCTCGAACGAGGCGATCGTCGCCGGCGTCACGTCGAGCCCGCGCGCCTCGAGCACCATCGGCACGATCGCGAGGCGCGCCAGCGGATCGCGCGCGGTCGCCTCGGCCGCCTGCCACAGCCCGTCATGGGCGGGCAGCGCGCCATAGCCGGCGCCCAGCGCCCTCAGCCGCCGGTCGAGCAGCGCGAAGTGCATCGCCTCGTCGGCGCCGACCGCGATCCAGTCGCTCGCGAAATCGCGCGGGAAGGCGGCGCCGAACCGCCCGACCAGATCGAAGGCGAGGTCGATCGCGACGAACTCGATATGGGCGAGCGCGTGGAGCAGCGCGATCCGGCTGCGCGGCGAGCCGGCCCGGCCGCGCCGGGGCATCCGGTTGGGCGGCCGTGGCTCGGGCCGGTCCGGCCGGGCGGGCCGCGCCGGCATGTCGATGTCGAACTCGTGGGCGAGCGCGCCCCGGCGCCAGGCCCGCGCGGCGGTGCGTGCCGCCTTCACCTTGTCGGCGGGCGCGGCGGCATCGAGCACCGCGCGGCAGGCGCGGGCGAGGGTCGCGGGCGGATCGGCCATGGCGCCGCTCTAGCGTCGTAGCCGCCCGATTTCACCGGTCTTCGCGCCGTCGCCGGACCCCCGCCCCGCGGCGCCGGGCGCGAGCGCCGCCGCGCCATCGCGCTCCGCCGCTTCCTCATCGGAGACCGGAAAATCGCTGTAGCGCTGGATCGGGCCGCCGGCCACGCCGCTGTCGGGCCGCGTTTCGGGAAAGGCGGGGCCGAGCGCGCGGCGGGCGTCCGCGACCGCCGCGTCGATCTCGGCGGGGCTGACATGGCCGGGGCCGGCCGCCTTGACATCGGGATGCGGCCTCATCGCGCCGAAGCCGGCGCCGGGATGCGGCGCGCAGCCCGGTCCGCAATCGCCGGCGTCGAACCAGGCTTCGCTGGCGCTGTCGGCGCGCTGTGGCGATGGCGGCTCGTCGGGGAGCAGGCGCGGCGGCCGATCGGGCCGGCGCAGGGCGAGCGGATCGATCGCCGAAACCACGCTGTTGCCGAGCATGAGCCCGGCCAGCATCGCCGCGACCAGGACGAGCGCGGCCAGCGGCAGGAACCACGGCGTTCGCGGCCGCCCGGCGACCGCCCGCCGCAGCGCGCACCAGGCGCGATCAGGGAAGCTCTTTGGCCGCCGCGAGGACTTCCTCGGCATGGCCGGACACCTTCACCTTGCGCCAGATGCGATCGATCGTGCCGTCGCGATCGATGAGGAAGGTGGCGCGCTCGATCCCCATATATTTGCGACCGTACATGCTCTTTTCGACCCATGTGCCGAAAGCCGCGCAGGCCGAACCGTCCATGTCCGAGAGCAGGCGGACGCGAAGATCGTGCTTCTTCGCGAACCTGGCGTGGCTCGCGGGATCGTCCCTCGAAACGCCGATCACCCAGGTTCCCGCACGGTCGAACTGGTCGGCGAGCGCGGTGAAGTCCTTCGCCTCGCGGGTGCAGCCCGACGTGTCGTCCCTGGGATAGAAATAAAGGACGAGCTTGTTGCCGCTGAAGTCGGTCGGGCTGACGATCTCGCCATCCGTCGTGGTCAGCGCGATGTCCGGCACGCGATCGCCAACCGCCACCATGTCCCTCTCCTCCTAGTCCGCCAGCCCGGCGACGCGATGCCAGAGCCCGCTTATGCTCTGCCGCGCGCCGCGCTGTGCTTCAAGCAGTTCGTCCCAGCCGCCCAGGCCACAGGCGCGCGCCACCAACGCGCGCGAGGCCGGCGCGGGTTCGTCCGAGCGCGGCGCGACCAGGCGCAGCGTCACCAGCATCCGCGTCAGCAGGCGGCTGGCGGCGAGGATGCCGGGATCGACCAGCCCCGCCTCGACCAGCGCCGAAAGCGCGCCGTCGAAATCGGGGGCGAGGCCGACGCCGGTGGTGAGCTGCAGCACCTGCACCGCGAATTCGAGATCGACCAGCCCGCCCGGGCCGAGCTTGACGTCGAGCTCGCTGGCGGCGGGCTTGTGGCGGGCGATCTCCCCGCGCATGCGCCGCGCGTCCTCACGCAGGCGCGCCGCGTCGCGCGGCTGGCGGAGCAGGCGCCCGATGAGGCCGGCCAGCGCCGCCCGTGCCTCGGGCGAGCCGTAGAGCGGCCGCGCGCGGGTCAGCGCCATATGCTCGAACGTCCAGGCCGCACGACGCTGATAGGCTTCGAAGCTGGACAATGAAACGGCGAGCAGGCCGTCGCGCCCGGAGGGGCGCAGCCGGGTGTCGACCTCGTAGAGCGGCCCGGCCGCGGTGGCGACGCTCAGCGCGGCGGTGACGCGCGGCGCGAGGCGGTTGAAATAGTCGGTCGCGCGCAACCGCTTCGGCCCGTCCGATTCCCCCTCGTGCGAGCCACTGAACAGATAGACGAGGTCGAGATCGGAGGCGTGGGTGAGCACGCCGCCACCCAGCCGGCCGAGGCCGAGGATCAGCAACTCCGAGCCGGGCACGCGTCCGTGCGTCGCCTCGAACGCGGTGATGGCGGCCTTGGCGAGGGTCTCGATCGCCGCTTCGGCGACGCGGGCATAGCCCCGCCCGACCGCGATCGGATCGCTGCCGCCGGTGACGAGCTGGGCGCCGAGCGCGAAGCGTCGCTCGTTGACCTCGCGGCGCAGCCGGTCGAGCATCATTTCGTAGGTTTCGTCGGGCCGCGTCGCGCGGGCGAATTCGGCGGCGAGCTCGGGGACGTCCGGCGGCGGCGCGAAGACGCTGGCATCGACCAGCCCGTCGAGCAGTTCGGGCCGGCGGCCGAGCTGCTCCGCGAGCGCGGGCGCGTGGCTCAGGATGGCGCCGAGCTGCTGGGTGAGCGCCGGTCGCGCCTCGAGAAGCCGGTAGAGATTGACCCCGCTCGGCACGCGATCGACAAGATCGCCGAAGCGGTTCATCGCCCGCATCGGATCGTCGGCGCCCGCGAAGGCCCCGACCAGCACCGGCAGCATCGCCTCGAACGCCTCGCGCGCCGCCGGCGTGCGCAGCGATCGCGCCTTGCCCGCGCGCCAGTCCTCGACCCGCGCGCGCGCGGCGTGGGCATCGGGAAAGCCGGCCGCGGCGAGCCTCGCCTCCAGCCCGGCCACGTCGCGCGGCAGCCGCTCGCCGCCGCCCTCGCCGAGCCGGTCGTAGATCGCCGACACGCGCTCGGTATGCGGGCGCAGGATATCGAGCAGGGCGGCGCCGTCGTCGAGCCCGTGCAGCCGCGCGACATTGTCGAGCGCGGCCGCGTCCGCCGGCAGGCCGTGGGTCTGGCGGTCCTCGACCATCTGCAGCCGGTGCTCGATCGTCCGCAGCGCGCGATAGGCGGCGGCGAGCGTCGCCGCCTCCCCTGCCCCGATCCGCCCCGCCTCGGCGAGTGCGGCGATCGCC
Organism: Sphingomonadales bacterium; assembly: GCA_040255785.1. Classification (GTDB taxonomy): domain Bacteria; phylum Pseudomonadota; class Alphaproteobacteria; order Sphingomonadales; family Sphingomonadaceae; genus Allosphingosinicella. The sequence goes on along the minus strand of JBDZVR010000029.1, from coordinate 16,159 downwards.
GCGAGCGTCGCCGAAGCGCGCAGCGAAGGATCGCGGCCGCCGTGGATGAGCTGGTGGATCTGGATGAAGAACTCGACCTCGCGGATGCCGCCGCGGCCGCGCTTGAGGTCGAAGCCGGGGCCGAACGCCTGGCCTTGCGTGTAATGATCGCGGATCAGCCGGCTGATTGACTGGATTTCACCGATCGCGCCGAAATCGAGGCTGCGTCGCCAGACGAAGGGATGGACCGCGTCGAGGAAATAGCGGCCGAGCGCCGCGTCGCCGGCGCTGAAGCGGGCGCGGATGAAGGCGGCGCGCTCCCAGGGCAGCGCCGCCGATTCGTAATGGCTGATCGCCGCGTCCACCGCCAGCGCGATCGGGGTCACCTCCGGCGAAGGGCGCAGGCGAAGATCGACGCGGAAGGCATAGCCCTCCTCGGTGCGCTGCTGGAGCAGCTCCGATACGCGCGCGGCGAGGCGAACCGCCGCCTGCCCCGGCTCCTCGCGCGGCCTGCGCGGCAGGGTCGCCGGATCGTAAAGGAAGATGAGATCGACGTCGGACGAATAGTTGAGCTCGCCGCCGCCGAGCTTGCCGAGCGCGATTGCCGCGAAGCCGCGCGGGCGCGCGTCCGGGGCGCGCTCGGCGAAGGCGGCGGCGATCGCCTGCCCGATCGTCCGGTCCGCCAGTTTCGAGAGCGCCGCCGTCACTTCCTCGAGCGACATCGCCCCGGACAGGTCGGCGACGCCGAGCGCGAGCGCGTGCGCCGCCCGGGCCCGGCGCAGCGCGGCGGCGACGTCGCACCCCTCGCCCGCCCTGGCGGCGAGATCGAGCGCGCGGGCGAAATCGGCGGCGGCGAGGCATTTGGCGATCGCCGGGAAGCGATCGAGCTGGCGCGCGAGGAACGGCGAATGGGCGCTCGCCCGCGCGAGCGCGTCGGCAATCACCTCCCCTCCACCTGTCTCATTCATGCCACAGCTCCCGGTGCGCCCGCGCCACAATTGTGCGCAATGCGCAACTTTGCCGCATTTTCGCACGTTATGGGCCGCGTGAACCACCTTGCGCCACACAAAGAAGCGATGAAGGCCCGAATTTCCCGCCAGTTCGTGACCACGCCGACGCCGTCGGCCTGTCCCGGCCTGGCGCGGGCGCTCCGCCATGCCTTTCCGGCGCAGCCGCCGCAAGGCGGGCCGATCGAGGATCTGATGAAGCGGCTCGACAAGTTGTCGTGCCGGCGCGCCTAGGTCGGCGCGGCGTTCGGCAGGAGTTTCCGTTCCCCTCCGGGGAGCCGGTCACAGCGAAAACCCCCTCTCCACAGCGGGGAGAGGGAACGGAATCGGGCCTAGCCTTCGTCGCGATGGCCCGCGGGCGGGCGCTCGCGGCTCAGCTCGTCCACCTCGCCCATGATCGTCTGCAGCGCGGTCTTGTCGGTCGTCTCGGTCTCGCGGCGGGAAGGGAGCTTGCCCTCGCTCAGCAATGCCTCGAGCGCGACCCGGCCACGAGCGACGCGGCTCTTGATCGTGCCGACCGCGCAGCCGCAAATCTCCGCCGCTTCCTCGTAGGCGAAGCCACCGGCGCCGACCAGGATCAGCGCCTCGCGCTGCGGCCGCGGCAGGTGGAGCAGCGCGCGCTGCATGTCGCCCAGCTCGATATGCCGGTCCTGGCTCGCCGGCGCAGCGAGCAGGCGCGAGGCGGCCAGCTCGTCCCATTCGCCCTTGAAGCGGGCGCGACGCATCTGGCTGAGGAACAGGTTGCGCAGGATGATGAAGGTCCAGGCGCGCATGTTGGTGCCGGCCTGGAAGCGCTTGCGCGCCGCCCAGGCCTTGAGCAGCGTTTCCTGCACCAGATCATCGGCCAGGTCGCGGCTGCCGGAGAGCGAGCGGCCGAAGGCGCGCAGGTGCGGGATCACCTGGGCGAGCTGCTCCTTGAATTCGGGATCCGGCAGGGGGACCGGCGTCGCGCGGCCCTCCCGGTCGTCGTCTGCATCCGCCGGTTTGGCGCCCCTCATGCGAATCCGCCTTCAATGCGCGCGACGCGACGCGGCCGCGGCCTTACCCTGCTCAACGAAAGACAAAGGCGATGATGATGAACAGGATCACCACCAATGACGTGCCCCAAGCCAGCACATAGCGCGTGACGCGCGGCGTCGCGCCGGCGCGGGCATCTTCCGTACTGATATGCTGTTCGGGTTCGTCCGCCATCGTCGCCTTTTTCAAAGTTCCATTCGTTACAGGCAGGCAACGCGCGCCGCGGACGCCGGTTCCCGATCAGGCCGGCACCGTCGCGGTATCGAAGAACAGCGCCTGCGCGATCTGCGCCTTCACCGTGGCCCGCTGGAACGGCTTGGTGATGAGGAAGGTCGGCTCCGGCCGCTCGCCGGTCAGCAGCCGCTCCGGGAAGGCGGTGATGAAGATCACCGGCACGCTGAACTGGGCGAGGATGTCCTTGACCGCGTCGATCCCCGAACTGTCGTCGGCGAGCTGGATGTCGGCGAGGACCAGCCCCGGCCGCCGCGCCGTCGCCTGCGCCACCGCCTCGTCGCGGGTGACGGCGACGCCGGTGACGTTGTGGCCGAGATCGCGCACGATCGTCTCGATATCCATCGCGATGATCGGCTCGTCCTCGATGATGAGCACGTCGGCCCGGGTCTGCCGCTCGATCTCGGCGAGCCCCTCGGCGACGAGCGCCTCGACCTCGTCGGCAGCGGCGCCGATCAGGTAGCCCGCATCCTCCGGCGTGAAGCCCTCCATCGCGGTCAGCAGCAGCGCCTGGCGCGGCAGCGGCGTGATCCGCGACAACCGGGCCTGCGCGATCCCGGCCGGGCCGTCGGTGGACTCATGGCCCGGCGCCTCCTCGACATTGGCCGAGGACCAGATCGCATGGAAGGTCTTGTAGAGGCCAAGACGGGGATCGACGTCCCTGGGGAACTGATCGGGCGCGCCGACGATTGCCTCGAGCGTGGCGCGCACGAAGGCGTCGCCGTGCTGCTGGCTGCCGGTCAGCGCGCGGGCATAGCGCCGCAGGAAGGGAAGATGGGGCCTGAGTGCTTCACCGAGCGACATGAGTCTCGTTACTCCTCCGTCATGGCGTCGGGCTTAGGGGCGATCCCCGCCGCGTGGCAAGCCCGGCGCGCCGGCCCCGCTCGCGGTAAAGTCGGTGATGCCCGGCCCCGCCTCGCAGGGCTGGAACAATCGGGGGAGTTTTTTGTTTCAAAGGCGGCGTCGGCTGAGTATCCGGTTCGCCTCGGCAAGGGCCTGTTCGGCGGGGACGGCTGGAAAAGGTTGCTCTTGCGGACATTTACGTGTTCATCCGCGAGCGCGGCCTGAAGGCCGTGAGGGGATAGGAAAGGTGAGGCTTCAGGACGACGACAAGGCCGCCGCGCGCCGCCGCAAGTCGCCTACAAACCGCAACCGCAACGCGCCCGGCGGGACCAGGCCGGCGGCCGGCCCCCGCGCGCGCAAGGCGAGCGGCGATGTCGGCCGCGCACTGCGCGCCGCCTATCACGAGGTGGTCGAGGAGCGGATTCCACCCGAGATGCTCGATCTGCTCGGGAAGCTCGGCTAGAGCGTCGTGGCGCGCCGGACCCGGACGACGCGGGGCTGACGGCCGTGGCGGACACCGGCAAGCAAGAGCGCCGCTCCTGGGGCTGGCGGCGGCTGCCGACCGCCACCAGGATGCTGCTGATCCTCAGCCTCGGCCTGCTGCCGCTCGGCATCGCGGCGATCTACGCCTCGATCGAAAGCGCGCGCCAGAACCGGACCGACGCGCGGATGCAGGCGCGCGCCCTGCTCGCCGTCCATGTCCAGCGCCTGTCGATGTCGCTCTCGCGCACGACCTTCACCATCCGCGCCGCGCGCGACGCCGTCGCCAACGCACCCGACACGATCCAGATGTGCCGCCGCACGCTCAACCGGCTCGACCGGCTGCCGACCGCGCGCGGCCGCTACGTCATCTACGGGCATGACGACCGGCCCCATTGCGGAACCCCGGGCTTCGCGCCGCCGCCCGCCCCCGCGCCCGGTCCCGACATGCGGGCGCGCGTCGAGATCCTGCCGGATCGCGATCTGCGCGTCTTCCTCTATGATGCGCGCGGGCGGATCGACGGCATCGCCCAGTTCGGCCAGGCCGAGCTGGCGCGCGCGATCGACAACCCGAGGCTGGCCGGCGATTTCGCCCTTGATCTGGTTCAGGGCGAGCGCGTCGTGCCGCTGCGCGCCGCGCGCGGCAGCAGTGCGCTCGACCGGCAGATCGTCGTCGCGCAACCCATGGCCGACGGCCAGTTCAGCGTCCGCCTCTACACCGATGTCGCGCCGCTGACCATCGCCGAGGCGCTGACCATCGCGGCGCCGGTCCTGATGTGGCTGTGGGCCTCGATCGTCGGCTGGCTATTGGTCGAGCGACTGTTGCTGCGGCCATTGCGGCGGCTCGAAAAGGTCGTCTCGGCCTATCATCCCGGCGACGTTCCGTTCGACGCGCCGGCGGTGCGCAGCCCCGCGCGCGAGATCGCCGCGCTCGGCGCGGCGTTCAGCGACGTCGCGCGCACCGTCGCGCATCACGAGGCCGAGCTGGAAGCGGCGGTCGCGCGCCAGACGCGGCTGGTCCGCGAGGTCCACCATCGGGTCAAGAACAACCTCCAGGTCGTCGCCTCGCTGCTCAACATCCATTCGCGCGGCGCCACCAACGAGGAGGCGGCGGCGGCCTTCGGCTCGATCCAGCGCCGGGTGGACGCGCTCGCCGTCGTCCACCGCAACCATTATGCCGAGTTCGAGGCGCATCGCGGCGTCGCGCTGAAGCCGCTCGTGTCGGAACTCGCCGCCAACCTGCGCGCGACCGCGCCGGCCAGGGCGGCCGACATGCAGATCCGGCTCGACATCGCGCCGGTCAACGTGACCCAGGACGTCGCCGCCTCGGTCGCCTTCCTCATCACCGAGGTCGCCGAGTTCGGCATGCTGTGCGGCGCGCGCGACCTGTCGATCGTGATCGAGCCGCCGGCCGATGGCGGCGCGCGGATCGAGCTCGCCTCCGCGGTGCTCGGCGGCCCGAGCCAGTGCGACGAGGCGGTGATCGACCGGTTCGAGCGGATCGTCAGCGGCCTCGCCCGCCAGCTTCGCTCGACGCTCGAGCGCGACACCGCCGAAGGCCGCTACAGCCTGCGCATCGCGACGATCGCCTGACCGCTTGACCGGACGCGCGAAGCCGACCACGCTTCGCCCCTTCCCCGACGCGACAAGGAGCCCGTTCGATGCGCCATCCGCTCGCCCTCATGTGCCTGCTGCTCGCCACCGCCGCCCCCGTCGCGGCCCAGCCCTCGGGCGCGCCGGCCCCGGAGCACTGGCGCCAGGTCGCGCGCGACATCTATCGCGAGGCGGTGGCCATACCGACCGTGCAGGGCCGCGGGCAGGTGCCGGCGCTCGCCAATTCGCTTGCCGAGCGGTTCCGCGCGGCGGGCTTCAGCGATGTCACCGTCCGGCGCTACGATGTCGAGCAGCCCGACGATCAAACCGCGGCGCTGATCGTGCGCTGGCCCGCCGCCCGGCCCTCCGGCCGCAAGGCGATGCTGCTGATGGCGCACATGGACGTCGTCGAGGCGAGGCGCGAGGACTGGTCGCGCGATCCCTTCCAGCTCGGCGAGGAGGATGGCTATTTCTACGGGCGCGGCAGCGTCGACGACAAGCTCGGCGTCACCGCGATCACCACCGCATTGCTGCGGCTCAGGGCCGAAGGCTTCCAGCCCGATCGCGACATCATCGTGCTGTTTACCGGCGACGAGGAGACCGGCGGCCGCGGCGCCGAGCTCGCCGCGAACGAATGGCTCGATACGTCCCGGATCGATTTCGCCCTGAACGGCGATGCCGGCGGCGGCGCCTTCGACACCGGGGGCAACCTGCTCGGCTTCGGCATCCAGACCGCCGAGAAGGTCTATCAGGATTTCACGTTCAGCGTCACCAATCCCGGCGGTCACAGCTCGCGTCCGCGCGCGGACAACGCGATCTACTCGCTCGCCCGCGCGCTGACGCGGCTCGAACATTATCGCTTCCCGCCGATGCAGAACGAGACCACCCGCGCCTATTTCGAGCATCGCGCAACCAGTGCCGATCCCGCGCTCGCCGCGATGATCCGGCGCTGGCTCGCCAATCCCGACGACGGCGAGGCGGCCGACGCGATCGAGGCGACGCCGACCGAGGCGGGATTGACGCGCACCCGCTGCGTCGCAACGCGGCTCTCCGGCGGCCATGCCAACAACGCCCTGCCGCAGCTCGCCACCGCCAATGTCAATTGCCGCATCTTCCCCGGCGTCGATCCGGCGCGGGTGCTGGAGACGCTGCGCGAGATCGCCGCGCCCGACCAGGTCACGGTCGAGCCGGTCGCCGTCGCGCATCCCTCGGACGCCTCGCCGCTGCGCGAGGACGTGGTCGGCGCCTACAGGGCGGCGGTCCATGCCCGCCATCCGGGCGCGGCGATCGTCCCCGAAATGAGCGCCGGCGCCACCGACGGCCTCTTTTTCCGGGTGCGCGGGGTGCCGGTCTACGGGGTCGAGGGCGGCTGGCTGGTGACGCCGACCGACGAGCGCGCCCACGGCCGCGACGAGCGCCTGCCGGTGCGCGCGTTCGACGAGGATATCGACCACTGGACCGACATGATCCGCCGCCTGGCGAGCTGAACCGGCCGCCGGGTCAAAATTTTTCGATCCCGGCGGGAACCCGCCACGCGCAGCATCGTTCTTGTCGCGGATAGTGACCTTTTGCCCCCCCGCTCTCGCTATCCAGAACATGAACCCGGACGCGCCCACCTCCCCCCCCGGTAGCGCGTCCGGGTTCGAACTTTTGGGGGGTCCGGGCGCGGATTCGCGCGCGCCCGATGGTGGAACCGGGGCCTTGCCTGTGCGATTGATGGTGGCTAACGGGCTGGCGCCCGATTTCGGGTTCGCTTGAGGAGAAGCGCGATGAAGGCTTGGCTGATCGGTATGGTGCTCGCCGGCGCGGTGACGCTCGCCGCCTGCAACACGGTGCGCGGCCTCGGAGAGGACGTCCAGTCGGCCGCCAACGCGACCTCCGACGCGATGCACGGCCGCTAGCGGCACGCTCCCCGGCCGCCGGGCACACCCCAAGGATCTGGCGCCATAGGGATCAGGATCCGGCGGCGCGCGCGCGACGCCGCTCGGTGAGCCAGATCGCGACCAGCGAAAGCTCGTAAAGGAGGATCAGGGGCACCGCGAGCATCAGCATCGAGAGCACGTCCGGCGGGGTCAGCACCGCCGCGAGCGCGGTCGCCGCCACCCAGGCGTAGCGCCGCCGACGCGCGAGCTGCTGGCGCGAGACGAGCCCGGCGCGCTCGATCAGCATCAGCAGCACCGGCAGCAGGAAGGCGACGCCGAAGCCGAAGATGAAGTGCATCGCGAAGCTGAGATAATTGCCGATCGCGGGGAGCGCCTCCTGGTGCACGCCGCCGACCTCGCCCTGGTAGCCGAGCAGGAAATGGAGCGCGAACGGCATCGCCACGAAATAGGCGAGCGCGGCGCCGGCCAGGAACAGGAAGGGCGTTGCGACCAGGAACGGCAGGAAGGCCTTCTTCTCGCGCGCATAGAGGCCCGGCGCGACGAACTGCCAGAGCTGCATCGCGATGACCGGGAACGAGACCATCAGGGCGGCGAAGAAGGCGACCTTGATCTCGACGAAAAAGGCCTCGAACACCGCCGTGTAGATCAGCCGGTCCTCGCCCGCCGCGAGCAGCGGATGGACGAGCAGGCCGAAGATCGGCCGCGCGAAATAAAGGCAGACGAAGAAGGCGATGACGAGCGCCGCCACGCACCACAGGAGGCGCCGGCGCAGCTCGATCAGGTGATCGAGCAGCGGCGCCTTGCTCTTTTCGAGCTCGGCTTCCTCGGCGGCGCGGCGATCATCGGTCACCTGTGACGCTCCGGCACCGGCGGCGCCGCCCGGCGTGGCACCGGCGGGGCGGCACGGCGCACACCAGCGCGCGAGGCGGGCGCGCGCGGCGCGGGCTTCGGCCGCGGCGCTCCGGCGGGATCGGGGGCAGCCGCGTCCGGCGCTTCGGCGGGTCCGGCCGCCGCTGGCTTGCCCCAGTCACTCCCGGGCGAGTCGCTGCCGGGCGAGTCGCCGTCGGGCGCGACCGGGCCGGCGGGCGGATGCATGCGCATGATCCGCTCATTCTGCTCGCGCCACTTGCGCTCCATGTCCTCAATCTCGGTCTCGCGGATCATCTCGTCGAAGCTCAGGCGAAACTGGCGCGCCATGGCGCGGGCCTGGCCGACCCAGCGGCCGACCGTGCTCATCACGCGCGGCAGATCCCTGGGGCCGATCACGACCAGCGCGACCAGCGCGATCACGATCAACTCGCCGGTATCGATCCCGAACATCCGCCCGTCCCGGCGCCGGGGCCTCGATCAGTGCCGGTCGGCTTCGGATGCGGAGCCGCGCTCGGCCGGCGGCGCCTCGGTCGCGCGCGGCGCCTCGGTCGCACGCGGCGCGGCATCGACGGTGCGTTCGTCGGTCAGGCGGCGCGGCGGCGCCGGCTCGTCATCCTCGGCAAGCCCCTTCCTGAAGCTCTTGATGCCCTTGGCGACGTCGCCCATCATCGTCGAGACGCGGCCGGAACCGAACAGCAGCACGATCACCGCGATCAGGATGAGCCAATGAATCGGTGATCCGAATCCCATGAGAATCTCCTTGAGAGAAAGCCGAATCTAGGCGTCTTCGGCGTCACTTTCCAGTTCGGCCTCGCCATCGCCATCGGTCAGCCGCTCCATGGCAAGGTCGACGGGATCGAGCAAGCCGGCCGCCCTGAGATCGTCGAGCCCCGGCAGGTCGCGCCGGCTGGCGAGGCCGAAATGGGTGAGGAAGGCCTGCGTCGTCGCGTAGGTGAGCGGCCGCCCCGGCCCCTCGCGCCGGCCGGCGGGGCGCACCCAGCCCGCCTCCATCAGCACGTCGAGCGTGCCCTTCGAGATCTGGACGCCGCGGATCGCCTCGATCTCGGCGCGGCTGACCGGCTCGTGATAGGCGATGATCGCCAGCGTCTCCACGGCGGCGCGGGAGAGGCGACGGCTCTCCTCGCGCTCGCGCCGCAGGACGTGGGCGAGGTCGGCCGCGGTCTGGAAATGCCAGCGGCGGCCGCGTTCGACCAGCTCGACGCCGCGCCCGGCATAATGTTCGGCAAGCTCGGCGAGCGCCGAGCGCACGTCGACGCCCTCGCCGACATAGGCGGCGATGTCGTCGATCCCGAGCGGCTCCTCCGCCGCGAACAGGGTCGCCTCCACCGCGCGCACGCCATCGTCGGGATCGTCGGGCGCCTTCATGCCGCCCTCACGTAGATCGGCGCGAAAATGCCCTCCTGGGCGATGGCGAGCCGCCCGCGCCGCGCCAGTTCGAGCGTCGCGACGAAGCTGGAGGCGAGCGCGGAGCGCCGGTAATTCGGATCGGGCGTGTCCGGCAGGAACGCCTCGAGCGCGGTCCACTCCACCCCGGCGCCAACCAATCGCTCCAGGCGCTGGATCGCCTCGTCGAGGGTCATCACCGGCCGGCGCGCAACGACGTGCAAGGCGGGCTCGGTGCGCGCCTTCACCACCCCGTAGGCGGCGATGAGATCATAGAGGTCGACTCGCCAGGTGGCGCGGCGCACGACGGTCAGCCCCTCGGCCCGGCCGCGCAGGAAGACATCGCGACCGATGCGGTCGCGCGCCATCAGCCGTGCCCCGGCCTCGCGCATCGCCTGCAGCCGTTGCAGCCGTAGCTGGAGCCGCGTCGCCAGCTCCTCGGGACTCGGCTCGATGTCCGGGTCCTTCGGCAGCAGCAGGCAGGACTTGAGATAGGCGAGCCAGGCCGCCATCACCAGATAGTCGGCCGCGATTTCGAGCTTCAGCTTCTTCGCGTCGGCGATGAAGGCGAGATATTGCTCGACCAGCGCCAGGATCGAGATGCGGGCAAGATCGACCTTCTGCGCGCGCGCCAGCGTCAGCAGCAGGTCGAGCGGCCCCTCCCAGCCGTCCAGGTCGAGCGTCAGCCGGTCCTCGTCCGATCCCGGGCGAACAAGCTCGAACGTCTCGTCTTCATCGTCCACGGCGGCGAACCTATTGCCTCGCCGCGGCGATGTCGAAGGGATTGCGTGACTTTTCCACAGGCGCGCGCGTCGACCCGGCGCCGGTTTCGCGAACGCGCGCTGCAACCCCAGCGCTTGCCCGTCGTTCCTTACGGCACTCGAACGAGGAGAGGGAGACACCGCGTGCTTTCGACCATCCTGATCATCGTGCTGATCCTGCTCTTGATCGGCGCCCTGCCCTCCTGGGGCTACAGCCGGGGCTGGGGCTACGGGCCCTCGGGCCTGCTCGGCCTCATCGTCGTCGTCATCATCATCCTGGCGCTGCTCGGGCGGATCTGACGACGCCTGACGAGAAGGTCATTTGACAAAGGCGAGCGGTGGCCCGAAGCCGGGGCGATGATGTCCAGCCCCGGCCTCGCGGCCACCCTCCTCGCCCTCGCCCAGCCCGTCTCCCCGGCGGCGGCGCCAGCAGCAGCGCCGGCGCCAGCGGTCCACGTCTATGGCACCGGCCAGCCGGTCCCGCCCGGGCTTGGCGCCTTCTTTCGGCCGGAGGACTATCCGGCCGAGGCGCTGCGCACCGGGGCGCAGGGGCAGGTGCGCATCCACATCGTCACCGGCCCCGACGGCGGCGTCGCCGATTGCGCGGTGACGCGCTCGAGCGGCAATGCCGCGCTCGACGAGGCGACCTGCGCGATCGCGCGGGCGCGCCTGCGCTTCGTGCCGGCCTATGACGAGCTCGGCCTTCCCGCCGGCGCCGCGCAGGATCTGATCGTCGACTGGCGGCTGCCCGCCGCGGCCTGACCCCGGCTCAGGCCGGCGCCAGCAGCGCGTCGCGCCGTGCGACCAGCGCCGCGAAATCGCCCTCGCCGCGCCCGGCGCCGGCCATCGCGCTTGCGAGCCGCGCCCGCGACGCCTCGCCCATCTCCCCGAGCGCGGCGGCGATCGCCTCATTGTCCTCGAGCCGGCCCGAGCAATGCAGCACGACGTCGCAGCCGGCCGCGATGGCGAGCCGCGCCCGCTCGGCCGGCGGGCCGGAGAGCGCGTTCATCGCGAGATCGTCGCTCATCAGCAGGCCGTCGAAGCCGATCCGGCGACGAATGACCTCGCCAATGACCGTCGGCGAGAGCGTCGCCGGGCGCGCGGCGTCCCAGGCGGGGTAGAGAATGTGCGCCGTCATCGCCATCGGCGCGGCGCGGCAGGCGCGAAAGGGCGCGATGTCCGCCTCCAGTTCCCCGGCCGGGGCGTCGACCACCGGCAGCGTCTCGTGGCTGTCGGTGCGGGCGCGACCGTGGCCGGGAATGTGCTTGATCACCCCGACGCAGCCCCCGGCCGCGAGCCCGTCGAGCATCGCGCGGCCGAGCGCGGCCACCTGCATCGGATCGCTGCCCAGCGCGCGATCGCCGACGATGCCGTGCGCGCCCTCGTGGGCGAGATCGAGCACCGGCAGGCAGGCGACATTGATCCCCGCCTCGCCGAGCATCAGCGCGAGTGCCTGCGCGTTGGCCCGCGCCGCCTCGATCGCGCTCATCGGCGCGCGCGTGTAGCGCTCGGCGAAGCGCGCCGGGGCGGGAAAGGCGGGCCAGTGGGGCGGCCTCAGCCGCGCGATCCGCCCGCCCTCCTGGTCGATCAGGATCGGCACGTCGGCCCGGCCGGCGAGCTCGCGCAGGCTGTCGGTCAGCGCGCGCAGCCGGACGGGATCGACGAGGTTGCGGGCGAACAGGATGTAGCCAGCCGGATCGGCGTCGCGCAGGAAGGCGCGCTCGCCTTCGCCAAGCGTGGGGCCGGCCAGTCCGAGGATCGCGGGCAGCATCGCCCTGCTCTAGCAGCCCAAGCGCGCCGCGCGAGGGGGATCAGCCGACCGGGGTGCAATCCTCGCCGGCGATCCGCAGGCGCCGGCAGATGTCGGCCGCGCCCGGCCCCGACGCGCGCAGCCGGTAGAGCGTGCGCCCGCCCGCTGCGACCGGGATCACGCTGTGGCTGAGCGGCGCCAAGTAGGAGAAGCGGCCGGACAGCGCGCGCCAGGCGCGATTGGCGCTGGCCTGGCTCGAAAAGGCGCCGAGCTGGATCGTCGCCCCGCCCGCCGCCGGCGCCGCCGCCTGCTGGCGCGGTTGCGGCGGTTCCGGCCGGGCCGGCAGCGGTTGCGGGCCAGCCGCGTCCCCGGCCTCCGCGCGCGTGACCGGCGGCTCGGGCACCGCGCCCGGATTGAGTCGCGCCTGCGGCTCCTGGCCCGCGCTCGCCGCATAGGCGGCGTCGCCGACGCCTTCCGGATTCATCCCGCCGGGATTTTCCGGCCGGACCTTGTAGTCGCCGGCGGGCGCGGCGATCAGCTCGCCATTGCCGTCGGCCCGGTCCCGGTTGCCGAGCCAGAACAGCCCGCCGACGATCACGGCGATCGCGGCGAGGCCGATGATCACCGCGGCGATGAGCTTGAGCGCCGAAGGCCCCTCGCGCTCGTCGTCCTCCTCGACCGCCTCGAGCCAGGGCAGCCGGTCCTCCTCCGGCCCCTCGACGGTGAAGCTGTCGTCGGAATCGATCTCGAAGCCCTCGCCCGCAACATCCCCGGACTCCGGCTCGCTCCCCCGCGTGCGGCGCGCCATCACTGCATCTCCTCGACCGCCTCCACCCCCATGATGGCGAGGCCGTTGCGGACAATTTGCCCGATCGCCGCCGCCAATTCCAGCCGCGATCGTGTCAGATCGGGACGCTGTGCCACGAGGAAACGCTTTTCGGGATCGTCGTTGCCCTTGTTCCACAGCGCGTGGAAGGCGGCGGCGAGATCGAAGAGGTAGAAGGCGATGCGATGCGGCTCATGCGCCGTTGCCGCGCCCTCGACGACGCGCGGGAACTGCGCGGCGAGCTTGACCAGCGCCAGCTCGTCCGCGTCGAGCAGCGACAGGTCCGCCGCTTCCGCCAGCGCCAGCCCCGCTTCCTTCGCCCGGCGCTGGAGCGAGCGGACGCGGGCGTGGGCATATTGGACGTAGAAGACCGGATTGTCCTTCGAGGCCTCGACCACTTTGGCGAAGTCGAAGTCCATCTGGGCGTCGGCCTTGCGGGTGAGCATGGTGAAGCGCACCACGTCCTTGCCGACCTCGCGCACGACATCGGCCAGCGTGACGAAATTGCCGGCCCGCTTCGACATCCTCACCGGCTCGCCGGCGCGCAGCAGCCGCACCATCTGGACGAGCTTGACGTCGAACGGCGTCCTGCCCTCGGTCAGCGCGGCGACCGCAGCCTTGATCCGCTTCACCGTGCCGGCATGGTCGGCGCCCCAGATGTCGATGAGCTGGTCCGCTGCCTGCGCCTTCTGGAAGTGATAGGCGAGGTCGGCGCCGAAATAGGTCCAGCTCCCGTCCGACTTCCTGATCGGCCGGTCCTGGTCGTCGCCGAACCGGGTCGCGCGGAACAGCGGCAGCTCGACCGGCTCCCAGTCGTCCGGCGTCTCCCCCTTGGGCTTGTCGAGCCGGCCATCATAGACGAGGCCGCGCTCGCGCAGCCACCTTTCGGCCTCGGCCGGCTTGCCCGCCGCCTGCAGCTCCGCCTCCGAGGCGAAGACGTCGTGGTGGATGCCGAGCAGGGCGAGATCGGCCCGGATCATCGCCATCATGTCGGCGACGGCCTCCTTGCGGAACAGGGCGAGCCATTCGCTCTCCGGCCGGCCGACGAAGGCGTCGCCATGCGCGCGCGCGAGGCGCTCGCCGACGGGCTTCAGATAGTCGCCGGGATAGAGTCCTTCCGGGATCTCGCCGATATCCTCGCCCAGCGCCTCGCGGTAGCGCAGGTGGACCGAGCGGGCGAGGATGTCGACCTGCCCGCCGGCGTCGTTGACATAATATTCGCGCCGCACCCGGTAGCCGGCAAATTCGAGCAGGCTGGCGAGCGCGTCGCCGACCACCGCGCCGCGACAATGGCCCATGTGCATCGGCCCGGTCGGGTTCGCCGAGACATATTCGACATTCACCATCTGCCCGCCGCCGAGCGTCGAGCGGCCGTAATCGGCGCCGGCCTTCAGGATCGCGCCCAGCTCGCCTTCCCACACGCCGCGCGAGAGGCGCAGGTTGATGAAGCCCGGCCCGGCGACCTCGGCGCGTTCCACGTCCTCGAGCGCGCCGAGCTTGCCGGCGATCGCCTCGGCGAGCGCGCGCGGGTTCATGTCGGCGCGCCGGGCGAGCACCATCGCGGCGTTGGTCGCGAGATCGCCATGGGCGGGATCGCGCGGCGGCTCGACCGCGACCGCGCCGCGATCTATCCCGCGCGCCAGCACCCCTTCGGCTTCGAGGGCATCGAGCGCGGCATTCACATGCGCGGCGAAACGGGCGTAGAGCGTCACGGCTTTGCTTCCAGGCAAGGGTGGGAAGGCGCGGCTCTAGACCAAGCCACGGCGCTTTTGAAGCGCGTCAGAAGCCTTAGAAGCCTTCGGGCAGGTCGACCGGGCCGACCAGCTCCGCGTGCCGGTGGATCGCGTAGCGATCGGTCATGCCGGCGATGAAGTCGCCGATCGTCCTCAGCACGACCACCGGATCGTCCGAGGCCGGGCGCCATTCGGCCGGCAGCCGCGCCGGATCATCGCGATAGGCCGCGAACAGGCTGGCGAGGAGGCGCTGGGCGACCGCGCGCACCGCCATTACCGGCGGCGCCTCGTACATGTTCGCGTAGAGGAACGACTTGAGCTCCCGCTCCTCGGCGCGCAACGGCGCCGAAAAGCCGGCCAGTTGCCGCCCGGCGCCGCGCACCTCCTCGATGTCCGTCATCCCCGCCGTCCGCCGCCGGGTCTCGGCGATGACGTCGCTGGCCATCACGCCGATCATCTCGCGCACCAGCTCGGGCACCAGCCGCGCGGCCGGAACGTCCGCGTGGCGCGCGGTCACCGCCGCCCAGGTGCGCGCGACCAGCGGCACTTCGAGCAGCGCCTCGAGCGTGAACAGGCCCGCGCGCAGGCCATCGTCCACGTCGTGATTGTCGTAGGCGATGTCGTCGGCGATCGCGGCCACCTGCGCCTCGAGGCTGGGCCAGGTCGCGAGATCGAGCGGGAAATCCGCCTCCGCCTCGGCGAGCGCCCAGGGCAGGGGCGGCGCGACCGGGCCGTTATGCTTGGCGAGGCCCTCCAGCGTCTCCCAGCTGAGGTTGAGCCCGCGAAAGCGCGGATAGGGGCTTTCGATCCGGGTCAGCAGGCGCAGCGTGTGGGCGTTGTGATCGAAGCCGCCGGCGGCCGCCATGGCCTCGTCCAGCACGTCCTCGCCGGCATGGCCGAACGGTGGGTGGCCGATATCGTGGGCGAGGCAGAGCGCTTCCGTCAGATCCTCGTTGAGGCCGAGCGCGCGCGCGATCGCGCGGCCGATCTGCGCGACTTCGAGGCTGTGGGTCAGGCGGACGCGGAAATGGTCGCCGTCGGGCGCGACGAAAACCTGGGCCTTGTGCCGCAGGCGCCGGAACGGGACCGAATGAATGATCCGGTCGCGGTCGCGCTGAAAGGCGTCGCGCGGGCTCCTAGTGGCGTGACCGACCTCGCGATGAAGGCGCCCTCTCGTTCGCTGTGGATCGGCCGCGAGCGCGGGTGGAAGCCGGGTTGGTTCGGGAGTCATCGACCTGCAGCCGGTCTATCTCCTGACCGGCCTCGCTTGTCCAGACAAATGCCCCGACATCGCGCGCGGCGAGCGCGTTGACCAGCGCCTGCGCGTCGCGCGCGCTGGCAAGGGGGCCGACGAGCAGGCGGTTGGTCGCGCCGAGCGGCGTCGTCCAGGCCTGCCGGCCGCGCAATTGCTCGGGCGCCCTCGCGCGCAGCCGCGCAAATTCGCGAGGCAGCGCGTCGCGATTGGGACCGGTCGCGACCTGGACCCAGTGGCGGCTGGGGTGCGCCGGTCGCGCCGGACGCCGTCGCGGCGGCGGCGCGGCGTTCCGCGTCGGGGCGGCGGTGCTCCGCGCCGGCGGCGACGTCGTCGCCGGGCGTGGCGGCGGGGGATTCAGCGTGACCTCCGCCGGCAGGGCGCGGACCGCCGCGGCAACGTCGGCGAATTCGGGAACGCGCGTGGTCGCCGGCGAGGAATCGCGGGGCGCGATGGCGAGCCCGCCATCCCCTTCGGCCGGCGGCTCGAAGCGGCGCGCCGGGCGCGGCGGCGCAGCGGCGACGGCCGCT
>JBDZVR010000028.1:0-38799 GCA_040255785.1 Sphingomonadales bacterium | reverse complement strand
CGGCGCTGGATACCGGGCGCTGGATATGCGTAAACCTATATCAGACCGACTCTAGAGCGCGATCACCCGCCGGTGGTGCCAGGCGAAGATCGCCGCGGCGCCGCGATGCGGCCGCCAGGGCTCGGCGAGGAGGCGCGCCTGCTTCTCGGCGGGCATCGCCTCGAGCCCGAGGATGCGGCCCAGCTCCTGGCGCACCGCGAGGTCACCGGCGGGGAAGACGTCCGCGCGCCCTTCGGCGAAGAGCAGGTAGATTTCCGCCGTCCAGCGGCCGATGCCGTGGGCGCGGGTGAGCGCGGCGATCGCCTCCTCGTCATCCTCGGGCAGGCGCGCGAAATCGAGCCGGCCGGTGAGCACCTCGTCGGCGAGGCTGCGCGCATAGGCAATCTTCTGGCGCGACAGGCCGGCGGCGCGCAGCGCCTCGTCGGCGGTCGCCGCGACCTTCGCCGGATCGGCGGCGCCGCCGGTCGCCGCATCGACCTTCGCCCAGATCGCCTCGGCCGCCTTGATGCTGACCTGCTGGCCGACGATCGCGCGCAACAGGGTCTCGAAGCCGCGCGGGCGGATACGCGGCGGCGGATCGCCGATCACGGCGCGCACCCGCGCGAAGGCAGGCTCGACCTCGCCCAGCGCGTCGAGCGAGGCCTTCAACCGTTCCGCCGTGAACCCCACGTCCGCTCCAGCCCTTGATCCGATCGCCCACCCCTAGCATAGGCTGGCGCACGCGCCTCCTGTTTCTTCGCACCAAAAGGCCCTGCCGCAAAGGATGCCATGCCCAGCCTGATCGTCACCACGCGCGACGGCGCCGAACATGTGCTCGACGCCCGCCCGGGCTGGAGCGTGATGGAAAATCTCCGCGACAACGGCATCGACGAGGTGCTGGCGCTGTGCGGCGGCTGCTGTTCGTGCGCGACCTGCCACGTCCATGTCGATCCCGAATGGTTCGCGAAGACCGGCGGCCCCGGGGCCGAGGAGGACGTGCTGCTCGACACCTCCGACCACCGGACCGGGACGAGCCGCCTGTCCTGCCAGATCATGTTCACCCACGAACTCGACGGCCTGCGCCTGACGATCGCACCGGAGGACTGAGCCGGATCGAGCTGCCGCGGAAATCCCGGTCCCGCTGAGCGGCGCCGGTCGCCGCGAAACTCCCTCCTCGCCTCCGCGAGGAGAGGGTCAGGGGAGGCGGCCGGAATTTCGACCCCGACTTAGGGTCCCGGGCTCGCGGCGACGCTCGCCGCGTAGAGTGCGATCGCGGCGGCGTTCGAGACGTTGAGGCTTTCGATCCGCGGGCTGATCGGCAGGCGCGCGAGCGTGTCGCAATGCGCAGCGACATTCTGGCGCAGCCCCTCGCCCTCCGCGCCCAGCACCAGCGCGACGTGCGGCGGGCCGAGCGCCGCGGCGAGCGTCGCGTCCGCCTCGCCGGCCAGGCCGATGCGCCAGAAGCCTGCCTCAGCGATCTCGGCGAGCGCGCGGGCGAGGTTGACGACGCGCGCCCAGGGCACCAGCTCCAGCGCGCCGCTCGCCGCCTTGGCGAGCGCGCCCGATTCGCCCGGTGCATGCCGGTCCTGCGTGACGATGCCGAGCGCGTCGAAGGCCGCCGCCGAGCGCAGGATCGCCCCGACATTGTGCGGATCGGTGACCGTATCGAGGACGATCAGCGGCCGGCCGCTTTCGGCCCGGTCGAGCAGGTCGGCGAGCAGGATGTCGTCGAGTCGCTCGACCTCGGCGACCAGCCCCTGATGCGGCGCGTCGCGCGGCACGAGGCGGCCAAGATCGGCGACATCGGCATAGGTGACGGGAAGGCCTGCGGGAATGGCGAGGGCCGCCGCCGCCTCGCGCGTCGCCCACAGCCGCAGGACGGTGCGCGCCGGGTTGGCGAGCGCGGCGGCGACCGCGTGGCGGCCCCAGAATCTGGGGCGATTCTCGGGCTTGGTCGCCTGCCGGGCCTTGCGTCGCATGGCCACGCATTGGCGCGCGCATGGCCCGCT
Source organism: Sphingomonadales bacterium (assembly GCA_040255785.1). Classification (GTDB taxonomy): domain Bacteria; phylum Pseudomonadota; class Alphaproteobacteria; order Sphingomonadales; family Sphingomonadaceae; genus Allosphingosinicella. Next base: position 36,811 of record JBDZVR010000028.1, on the reverse strand, counting down.
GGCAAGCCGCGGCGCGTTGACAGGCCCGCCCCCTTTCGCCAATAGGCCGGCCTTCCCACATAGGAAGCCGCTGGACAGGTGGCCGAGTGGTTAAAGGCAGCAGACTGTAAATCTGCCCGGGTTTCCCGTACGCTGGTTCGAATCCAGCCCTGTCCACCATCCCCCTTCTTCGCGCTCGCCTTCAGCCGCCGCTTCTTGCGATAAGCGCCCCATGTGCGTCCTCGCCTTCGCCTGGCTCGCCCATCCGCGCTGGCGGCTCGTCATGGCCGGCAACCGGGACGAGCTGCACGCGCGCCCCGCCGCGCCGCTGGCGCGCTGGACGGACAGGCCGCACGTCATCGCCGGCTGCGACCTCGCATCGGGCGGCGCCTGGCTCGGCGTGTCGGAACAGGGCCGCTTCGCCGTCGTCACCAACCTGCGCGGCTTCGGGCCGCCAGCCGCCGACCGCGTCTCGCGCGGCGCGCTGGTGGCCGACATGCTGGCCGGGATCGAGCCGGCGCCACCCGACGCCTTCAACCCCTTCAACCTGATCGTCGCGGACGCTTCCGGCGCGCGCTTCCTCACCAATCGCCCGGCGCCGCTGCGCGCGGCGCTCGCGCCGGGCCTCTACGGGCTCTCCAACGGGCCGCTCGACGAGCCCTGGCCCAAGACGCTGCGGCTGAAGCAGCTCCTGCTCGAATGGATCGTCGCCGGCGCCGGCGAACCCGCGCGGCTGCTCGACGCGCTCGGCGAGGAGCACCTGCCGAGCGCCGGCCTCGCGCCCGATACGCCATCGGACGCGCCGCGCGAGCCGGCCCTTTCGCCGATCTTCATTCGCGATCCGGTCTACGGGACGCGGTGCGGCACCGTCGTCGCGATCGACAGGGCGGGGCGGGGCATGATCGTCGAACGGCGCTTCGACGCCGCCGGGGCGCCGACCGGCGAGACCGCCCTCGCCTTCGCCTGGCCGGCCCCGGCGCCGCGGGGATAGCCATCCCTCGACATCGACAAGCCGGGCCATTGGGCGCAAAGGGGCGCCGGTGAATCAGCCGGAGGACATCGATTCGCCGCCATCGGGCGAGGCCGCCCCGCCGACTCGCGGCACGCTCAAGCTGTTCCTCGGCGCGGCGCCCGGGGTCGGCAAGACCTACGAGATGCTGCGCGAAGGCGCGGCCCGGCGCGCGGCCGGCGCCGATGTCGTCATCGGCGCGGTTGAGGCGCGCGGGCAGGCGGACACCGAGGCGCAGATGGGCGATCTCGAAATCGTCCCGAAGCGGGAATTCACGCTCGAGGGCCGGCCAGCCAGCGAGATGGACCTCGATGCGATCCTCGCGCGCCGGCCCGCGCTCGCGCTCGTCGACGATCTCGCCCACGCCAATGCGCCGGGCAGCCGCCACCCGATGCGCTGGCAGGATGTCGAGGAGCTGCTCGACGCCGGCATCGACGTGTTCTCGACGCTCAACGTCGAGCATATCGAGAGCCTGAGCGACGTCATCGCCGGGTTCACCAGGGTGCCGGTCGAGCGGACCGTGCCCGACACGGTGCTCGACCGCGCCGAGATCGAGATGGTCGACATCCCCCCGGACGAGCTGATCGAGCGGCTGAAGGACGGCAAGGTCCGCGTGCCGCACGAGGCGAGCCGGGCGCTCGCCCACTATTTTTCCAAGTCGAACCTTTCGGCGCTGCGCGAAATGGCGCTGCGCCGCGCCGCCCAGGCGGCCGACGAGCAGATGCTGGAGCAACTGCGCGACAATGCGATCGCCGGCACCTGGGCGGCGAGCGAGCGGGTGCTGGTCGCGGTGAGCGAGCTGCCCGGCGCCGACGCGCTGGTCCGCGCGGCGAAGCGGATCGCCGACGCGCAGCATGCGCCGTGGACCGCCGTCCATATCGAAACGCCGCGCGCGCGCCAGTTCAGCGACGAGGATCGCCAGCGCGTCGCCGCGGTGCTCCAGCTCGCGCGCCAGCTCGGCGGCCACGTCGCCTCGCTCTCCGCGCCGAGCGTCATCGAGGGGATCAAGCGCGCCGCCGAGGATCTGCGCGCGACCCAGATCGTGGTCGGCAAATCGACGCGCTCGCGCTGGTTCGAGCTGCGTCACGGCTCGGTCGTGGACCGGCTGGTCCGCGAGACGCCAGGCGTCGCCGTTCACGTCCTTCCGCACGAGGACGCGGCGCGGCAGGAGACGGCGGCGGTGGCGCGGCCGAAGCGGCGCGGCGGCTGGGGCCGGCCTTCGGGCCATGTCCTGGCGGCGCTCACGGTCGCTCTCGTCACGCTGCTCGGGACGACGATCTACACGCTTGGCCACATCACCAATATCGGGATGCTCTACCTGATCCCGGTGATGTTTGCGGCGACACGCTACGGCGTGCGCACCGGCATCGCGACCGGCATCGTCTCCTCGCTCTGCTACAATTTCTTCTTCATCCCGCCGCTGCACACCTTCACCATCCAGAATCCGGCGAACCTGATCACCGTACTGGTGCTGATCGGCGTCGCGATCGTCGCGAGCCAGCTCGCCGAGCGGGTGCGCGCGCAGGCCGATCTCGCCCGCCAGAGCGCGCGCCAGAATTCCGCGCTCGCCGGCTTCGCGCGGACGTTGACCGCGATCAGCTCGGGCAGCGAGCTCGGCCAGACCCTGTGCGCGGAGGTCGCGCGGCTGCTCGACGTCGACACGGTGCTGCTGCTCCCGGTCGACGGCGAGCTGCGGCCTGTCGCGGCGGTGCCGAGCGAGGACCGGCTCGGCACTATCGAGCAGGCGGCGTCGCAATGGGCGTTCGAGCACGGCCAGCCGACCGGGCTCGGCTCGAACACGCTGACCGCCTCCGACTGGCTGTTCCATCCGCTGCGCGCGGGCGACCGGACGCTCGGCGTCTTTGGCCTCGCCCGCGCCGAGGGCGGCGTGGCCCTCCGCTCCGACCAGCTGCCGCTGCTGCTCAGCCTGCTCGACCAGGCGGCGCTCGCGCTCGAGCGGATCGGGCTGGAGCGGGAGATGGCCTCGGTCGCGCGGCTCAAGGAACGTGACCGGCTGCGCGCCGCCCTGCTCGCCTCGGTCGGCCACGAGCTGAAGGCGCCGCTCAGGACCATCACGGGCGCGACCACAGCGCTGAAGCGCGCGGGTGGCGATCCGGCGCTGGTCGCGGCGCTCCACGGCGGCAGCGCGCGGCTCGAGCGCTTCGTCAGCAACCTGCTCGACATGGCGCGAATGGAATCGGGCGCGCTCACCCTGGCGCGCGAACCCGTGGACGTCGCCGATGCTGTCGCCGACGCGGCGCATGCGCTCAGGAAGGTGCTCGGCGACCACAAGATCACGCTCGACGTCTCGCCGGAGCTGCCGCCGGTCGCGGTCGATCCGCGGCTCTTCCGCCGCTGCCTCATCAACCTGCTTGAAAATGCCGGCAAATATGCCGCGCCGGCCACTCCGATCGCGATTGCGGCGGCGCGCCGCAGCGACGGGCTGGACCTGTCGGTGATCGACCAGGGGCCGGGCCTGCCGCCGGGCGGCGAGGCGGCGGTGTTCGGGAGCCTGGCCCGGCTCGACGGCGCGGGCCGCAAGGGCGGCGCCGGGCTTGGCCTTGCCATGGTCAAGGCGTTCGCGGGAGAAATGGGCCTGTCGGTCTCGGCCGCGAATCGCGAGGAGCCGCGCGGCGCGGCCTTCACCATCCACTTCCCCGAAAGCACACTGGTCAGGCGGACGGGCGAGCCCCCGGCGGCGCCAGCCGCAGCACCGTGAAGCCCGCGAGTGCGGAAAGGAGCGAGCCGGTGAGGATGCCGACCTTCGCCGCCTCGGCAAGCTCGGGCGCGCCCGGGAAGGCGAGCGCGCCGATGAACAGGCTCATCGTGAAGCCAATGCCGCAGATCAGGGCGACGCCGTAGAGCTGCAGCCAGGTCGCGCCCTCCGGCGGCTTTGCGACGCCGAGGCGCACGGCGAGCCACGCCGCGCCGAAAATGCCAAGCTGCTTGCCGAGGAACAGGCCGAGCGCGACGCCGAGCGGCAGCGGCGCCAGCAGGTCAGCGAGGCCCAGCCCGCCAAGGTTCACGCCGGCATTGGCGAAGCCGAAGAGCGGAACGATGGCGAAGCCGACCCAGGGCGCCAGCGCATGTTCGAGCCGGTGGACCGGCGATTCCTCGTCCTCCGGCGCGTCGGGCGAGGGGCGCAGCGGCACCGTCGCGGCGGCGAGCACGCCGGCGATGGTGGCGTGGACGCCGGAGATCAGCAGCGCATGCCAGAGCAGCGCCGCGCCGGCCAGGAACGGCCACAGCCGCGTCACCCCACGCCGCGCGAGCAGGGCCAGCGCGAGCACGATCAGCGCCGCCGCGCCGAGCGCGACCCAGTTCAGCTCAGCGGTATAGAAGGTGGCGATGATCACGACCGCGCCAAGATCGTCGGCGATGGCGACGCTGGTCAGGAACAATTTGAGCGAGGCCGGCACGCGGCTGCCGAGCAGGGTGAGCACGCCGATCGCGAAGGCGATGTCGGTCGCGCTCGGGATCGCCCAGCCGCGCGCCAGCGGGCCGACGCCGGCGACGAGGATATAGATGAGCGCCGGCAGCGCCATGCCGGCGGCGGCGGCGATCAGCGGCAGCCTCCGGCTCGCCGGATCGCGCAGATGGCCGGCGAGCAGGCCGCGCTTGATCTCCAGCCCGACGAACAGGAAGAAGATCGCCATCAGGCCGTCATTGATCCAGAAGTGGATATCGACCGGCCCCCAGCCGGGCAGGCTGCCGGCCGGCATGGCGAGGAAATGGCGATAGGCCGCGCCCGACGCGCCGTTCGCCGCGACCAGCGCGAGCACGGTCGCGCCGATCAGCAGGATGCCGCCGGCCGCCTCACTGGCGAAAAAGGCGCGGAGCACCGCGCCGGGCATGCGTCGCTGCTTCACCGCCGCCACCCATGACGCCTCGATCCCCGCGTCGCAAGCACGAGCGGGGCGCCGGCGCCAGGGCCTGCGCCCTCGATCACCGGGGACGGACCGGTCGGCCCGCGCCCGGCCGGTTCATCCCGGCGACATCGCCGGGAGGATGATCCGTTCAACAGGCCAGCGCGCAGCCGTCGGCGCGCATCTCGCTCGCCGCCGCATAGATGCGGCGGTCGCCGCTCATGCGATGCTCGATACATTGGTAGCGGCCGAAGCCGCCGTCCGGCTCGCCGATCCGCCAGCCGAGATCGGCGAGCGCCTGGCGGGTGCGCGCGGGAATCCCGGTTTCGAGCCTGAGCAGCCCGGTCGGGCCGAGGCCCGGCGCGTCCTCGCCCATCGATTCCGACGAGCCTTCGTGATGCCAGCGCGGGCTATCCCCGGCGGACTGGACCTCGAGCCCGTAATCGACGCGATTGACGATGATCTGCGCCTGCCCCTGCGGCTGCATGTCGCCACCCATCACCCCGAACGCCAGCCACGGCCGGCCGTCCTTCGTCGCGAAGCCGGGGATGATCGTCTGGAAGGGCCGCTTGCCCGGGGCATAGACGTTCGGGTGACCGTCCTCGAGCGAGAAGAGCTGGCCGCGATCCTGGAACATGAAGCCGAGCCCGTCGGCGACCAGGCCCGAACCCATGCCGCGGAAGTTGGACTGGATCATCGAGACCATCAGCCCGTCCGCATCGGCGGTGCTGAAATAAGTGGTGTCGCCATGGCTCGGCGCCCGGCCGGGCGCGACGTCCGGATTGATCCGGTCCGGCCGGATCAACGCCGCGCGCCGGCGCGCATAATCCTTCGAGATCAGCCATTCGACCGGCACTTCGGCGAAGTGCGGATCGGCGTAGAAGCGGGCACGATCCTCATAGGCGAGGCGCTTCGCCTCGACCGCGACGTGAATCGACCGCGGCGACTGGAAGCCGAACCCGCGCATGTCGAACTGCTCGATCATGTTGAGCATCTGCAGCGTCGCGATGCCCTGGGTATTGGCGCCGAGCGCGTGGACGGTGACGCCGCGATAGTCGGTGGCGTAGGGCTCGACCCATTCGCCGCGATGGGCGGCGAGGTCTTCGCGCCTCAGCCAGCCGCCGATCCGCCGGAAATAGGCGTCGATCCGCCGCGCGATCTCGCCCTCGTAGAAGGCGTCGCGCCCGCCCTGTGCGATCATCCGGTAGGTGCGCGCGAGATCGGGATTGCGGAAGATGTCGCCCGCCCGCGGCCCGGCGCCGTTCGGCGCGTAGGTGCGCAGCGCATTTTCGGTCTCCTCGATGCCGTTGTTCGGCCGTCGGAAGAAGGCGATGCCCCGGCGAATATAATAAGCGATGATGTCGGGCACGGGGGCGCCCTCCTCGGCCAGCGCGATCGCCGGCGCGAGCACATCGGCCCAGGGCAGCTTGCCGTAGCGCTGATGGAGCATCCACCAGGCATCGACCGCGCCCGGCACCGACACCGTCACCGCGCCATGCGCGGGAAGGTGGCCGCCGACGGCGCGCGCCCGCGCCGCATCGAGGCTGAGCGCGCGCGGGCTCCTGCCCGATCCGGCGATCCCCACCACCTTGCTCTGGCGCGGATCCCACAGCATCGCGAAACAATCACCGCCGATGCCGCAGGAGGTCGGCTCGAGAAAGCCGAGGCAGGCGTTGATCGCGATCGCGGCATCGACCGCCGAGCCACCGGCCTTCAGGATCTCGATCCCGGCCATCGTGGCGAGCGGGTGGGCGGTGCCGGCGGCGCCGGAGGTGCCGTAGACCGCGGTGCGGGAGGCGAAGCTGGCGCCGACCGGGCGATCGCCGGCGTGGACGTCGTCGCGGATGAAGCGCTCGGCCCCCGCCGGCCAGTAGGTCGCGTCGGGCGTCGGCGTCGACGGCGGCGCGGGGGGCGGCGCGGGCGGCGCCGCGGCGTCGCGTGCGACCTCCTGGGCCAGCAGCGGAGCAGCGGCCGCCGCCACGGGCAGTGAAGCGATGAAAGTCCTGCGTCGCATGGCGTCACCTCCGTTTTCGGGAAGGTGGCGTTGTGGTAGATCGGGCCGCGGCTGACAAGCCGGCCGGTTGACGCGGCCGGCCCGACACGGCAGGAGCGCGGCGCGCCCGGGCGGGTGTAGCTCAATGGTAGAGCAGAAGCCTTCCAAGCTTACGACGGGGGTTCGATTCCCCTCACCCGCTCCAGCGCGCGAGCGTCGCGCGGCGGCTCAGCGCTGCTTCAGCCAGCCGACAAGCTCGGCGAGCGGGACGATCTGGTGGAAGGCGATGCCGCAGGCGCCGCCCTGTTGCCAGCGCATGGTGCCGGCGATCGGCCGGAAATTGTCCGGCGTCAGCATGACTTCGCAATCGGGCGTGAGCGCGGCGTTGACCTCGATCTTGACGCCGCTTTGCGAAATGTCGCGGGTGCGGGCGCGGTAGGTGCGGGCGCCGACCCGAAGGATGCAGGGGCGATCGACCTCGACGCGAGGCGCGCGTGCCCGCCAGCCATTGTCGAGCGTCGCCGGGTTGGCGAGGAAATCGGCGATGTCGATCTCGGCGTCGAAGGCGATGCCGGCATTGGCCTCGCGCACCCAGACGACCCGCCCCTCGACCCGCTGGTTCGACTTGAGCTCGACCGCGACAGCCTGGCCGGGGCGCACGTTGCTGTAAACATGCGCCATCAGCCCGCCCGCCGAGACGTTGCGGATCAGGCAAAGCTCGCGGCGGCCGTCGATGAAGATCGCGCCGATGCGCAGGATCTTGATATGGCGCTCGCCCTGGCGCCGCTCGGGCGGCGGCGGGACGTCGGACGAGAAGGAGAAACTCGTCTCCTCGACACGATCCTGCGCCAGCATTGGCCTTCCCCCACACGATCAAGCACTTAACCGGGACGGCCATTGTCGCCGCAAAGGGCTTTAGGAAATCTTACTCCTGGCCCCCGCGCTTTCCCCGCCGCGCGGCGCCTTCACGGCTTGCTTACTTCTTGGCGGTAGGGCGACGGCCATGACTGCGCCCGCCAAGACCGCGCCCGAGGCACGCCACGACCCGCGGCCGGCCTCCGCGGTCAGCACCGGCGTCGGCCTGGTCGGGCTCGCCGGGCTGATCGCCTGGATCTGCATCGCGCGGATCCACGCCATGGAGGGACCGCTCGCGGCGCTCACCGCGCTCCTCGCCTGCGCGGCGCCGATGATCGGCTGGTCGCTGGTCGTGGACAAGGTTCACCGCAATCCCTCGACCGGGATTGACTGGGACGCGCCGCCGCGCCCGCTCAGGGAATCGCTCGACATTTCGGTGGTGAAGATCGCGGCGCTGTGGGCGATCTGGGCGCTGATTGGCGCCGCCTACTGCATCGCGCGCTGGTATTGGCAGGAGCCGTGGCTGTTCGCGATGCGCGTGCTCGGCGTCGCCGCGATCCCGATGCTCCTGCTCTCCATCCCCTACGTGATCTGGCTCGACCGGCGGCTGGTCGAGCCGCGCGACGGCGCCTGGCATTTCGGCCAGTGGCTGATCGGCCGGCCCGGCAATGCCGATCCGCGCCTGGTGCAGGATTTCCTGCGCGCCTGGGCGGTGAAGGGCTTCTTCCTCGCCTTCATGGTGTCGATCGTGCCGGGCAACTGGGTGGAGGCGGTGCGGCCCGATTCGGCGTGGATCACCGACAATCCGGTGAACCTCGCGCGCTGGCTGATCAGCGTCATGTTCCTGATCGACGTCAGCATCGCGACGGTCGGCTATGTGCTCACCTTCCGCCCGCTCGATGCCCATATCCGCAGCGCCAATCCCTATGCCTCGGGCTGGGCGGCGGCGCTGATCTGCTATCCGCCCTTCATCCTGATGAACCCGGGCGGGCCGCTCGACTATCACCCGGGCACGGCCGACTGGAGCTACTGGCTGGCGAACGAGCCGCTGGCGATGGCGCTGATGGGGCTGTGGCTGGCCTTCCTGACCGCCATCTACGCCTGGGCGACGGTCGCCTTCGGCATCCGCTTCTCGAACCTCACCCATCGCGGCGTGCTCACCCACGGACCCTATGCCTGGTCGAAGCACCCCGCCTATCTTTCGAAGAACCTGTTCTGGTGGTGCGCGACGCTGCCGTTCCTCGCCACCACCGGCAATATCGTCGACGCGATCCGCAACTGCGCGGTGCTGGGGCTGGTGAGCGGCGTCTACTACTGGCGTGCGCGCACCGAGGAGCGGCACCTCATGGCGGACCCGGCCTATCGCGACTATGCGGCGTGGATGGAGCGCAACGGCCCCATCCCGCGCCTCGTCAACCGCCTCATTCCCAGTTCGCTGCGCCCGAGCTGGCAGCCGGCGGCTGCGGAATAGCCTGCTGGATGACGGAGAGGCGGTAGCGGCCGGTCCTGCCGCCCGAATAGGATGTCACCCGCACGATATAGTCGCCCCCCTCGCCGGGCGCATAGCTGAGCAGCGCGTTGAGATCGCCGCCGCTGTCGTCGTCGATCGCCAGCGGCTCGCCGGAGCGCTCGTCGACGCGATAGACCTTCAGCACCGCGTCGAATTCGGTCGAATCGGCGGACGCGATCAGGCGATGTCCGGACGGAATGGTGACCAGATAGTCGTCGAACCGGGTGCTGTCGTCTTCGGCATCGCCTTCGTCGAGGCTGCCCTCGAACAGCTGCCAGCTCGCGCTCGCGGTGCGGGTCGGCCGCGTGATCGGCGGCGGCAGCGGCCCGGCCTGCTCGACCGAGAGCGTGTAATCGCCCGCGCCGACATTGCCATAGGCGGTGACGCAGGCGACATATTCGCCGCTCTCGGCCGGCGCGAAGGTCATCCGCGAATTGGTGCCGTCGCCGCCATCGTCGTCGGTCGCGAGGACGCCGCCGTCGCCGCCGCGACGCACGATGCGCAGCACCGTGTCGAACGAGTCCGAGCTCGCCGAAATCACATAGCGCTGCCCGGCGTTGAGCCGGAGCGCCTGGCCGCCCGGGCATTGCGCGAGCGTGCCGCGATAGGTGTCGCCCTGGGCCACCGCCGGGGCGGCGGAGGCGAGAAGCGCAGCCGTCGCCGCGAGGGTGATTGAAACGCGCATCGGACACTCCCCCATGTTGAGACGCACGACGAACCGTGCGAATTGGGCGTTAGGTCGCCTCAGCTTGCCGCAGCCTGAACCGCGCCGCCCCGCGCCAGGCGATCGGTGGCGCGGATCAGGGCGTCGGTCACGCCCGGCTCGGTGAACAGATGGCCGCCGTCCGGGATCAGGTTCAGCTCGACTTCGGGCCAGGCCTGCTTGAGATCCCAGGCGGTCACCGGCGGGGTGCAGCAATCATAGCGGCCCTGGACGATGACGCCGGGAATGCCGCGCAGCTTCGCGGCATTCGCGATGAGCTGCCCTTCCTCCAGCCAGCCCTTGTTGATCATGTAGTGGTTCTCGATCCGCGCGATCGCGACCGCGAACTCGTCGTCGGTGAACTCGTCGATGACGTGCGGATTGGGAAGCAGCGTGACCGTCTCCGCCTCCCACCTGCTCCACGCCTTGGCGGCGGCGATCCGCGCGGCGCGGTCCTCGCCGGTCAGCCGCCGGTGATAGGCGGCGACAAGGTCGCCGCGCTCCTCCTCTGGAATCGGCGCCACGAATTCGGCCCATTTGTCGGGAAAGAGGTTCGAGGCGCCCTCCACATAGAGCCAGTCGAGCTCACGCTGCCGGAACGTGAAGATGCCGCGCAGCACCAGCTCGGTGACCCGCCCGGGATGGGCCTGGGCGTAGGCGAGCGCCAGCGTCGAGCCCCACGAGCCGCCATAGACCATCCATTTCTCGTGCCCGAGCAGCTCGCGCAGCCGCTCGATGTCGGCGACGAGGTGCCAGGTCGTGTTCGCCTCGAGGCTGGCGTGAGGTGTCGAGCGGCCGCAGCCGCGCTGATCGAACAGCAGGATATCGTAGCGGGCCGGATCGAACTGGCGGCGATGGTCGGCGCTGCATCCCGCGCCCGGGCCGCCGTGAAGGAAGACGACGGGCTTGGCGCCCTTCGTCCCGCAGCGCTCCCAGTAGAGGATATGGCCGTCGCCGACATCCAGCCGGCCGCTTTCGAAAGGCTCGATCGGCGGATAAAGGGTGCGGCGTTCTGACATCGGCCTCTCCGGTAACGGGCAAGGCCCACCTATCGGCGCGGCGCGCGCCCCAAGTCAAATCGGCTCAGAAACTTTCCTCGGCATAGACGCGCGAAATGTCGCCGCCCCATTCGCCCGCGAAGCGTTCGAGCAGGCGCTCGGCGGGCGTGCGGCCGGAGGCGAGGATGTCGCGCAGCGGATCGAGGAAGCCGGATTCGTTGTCGCCCGAGGCGTTGAGTCCGGCGCGCGCATTGAGTCCGGCCTCGGCGATGGCGAGGACGCGCCGGCCGAGGTCCAGCAGGCTCTCGCCGTCCGGCGTTCGCGCGCGCAGCCCCAGCTTCGGCACCGCGTCGCGCAGCCGCTGGCGTCCTTCGAGGCTCCAGTGCTTCACCTCGTCCCACGCCGCGTCGAGCGCGCCGCTGTCGTAGAGCAGGCCGACCCACAGCGCCGGCAGCGCGCAGATCCGGCTCCACGGCCCGCCGTCGGCGCCGCGCATTTCGAGGAAGCTCTTGAGCCGGACTTCGGGAAAGATCGTCGAGAGATGATCGGTGAAGTCGGACAGCAGCGGCTTCTCGCCGGGCAGTCCCGGCAGCCGGCCGTCGAGAAAATCGCGGAATGACTGGCCGGCGACATCGAGATAGCGCCCGTCGCGAAAGACGAAGTACATCGGCACATCGAGCGCATAGTCGAGATAGCGCTCGTAGCCGAAGCCCTCCTCGAATACGAAGGGGAGCATGCCGGTGCGGTCCGGGTCGGTGTCCGACCAGATGTGGCTGCGGAACGAAAGGAAGCCGTTGGGGCGCCCCTCCGTGAACGGCGAGTTGGCGAAGAGCGCGGTCGCGAGCGGCTGCAGCGCGAGGCCTACGCGAAACTTCCTCGCCATGTCCGCTTCCGACGCATAGTCGAGATTGACCTGGATCGTGCAGGTGCGCAGCATCATGTCGAGGCCGAGGCTGCCCACCCTGGGCATGTAGTCGAGCATGATCGCGTAGCGGCCCTTGGGCATGCGCGGCAGCTCGGCGCGGGTCTTGTCCGGCCACATGCCGAGCCCGAGAAAGCCGACGCCGAGCTCGTCGCCAACCGTCTTCACCTGCTCCAGGTGCCGCCCCGCCTCGACGCAGGTTTCGTGGATCGTGCGGCGCGGCGCGCCGGACAGCTCGAACTGGCCGGCGGGTTCGAGGCTGACCGCTCCGTCGGGGCCGGAGAGCGCCACCAGCCTGTCGCCCTCCATCACCGGCGACCAGCCGAAGCGGGTGAGCGCGCCCAGCAGGTCGCGAATGCCGCCGGGCGCATCATAGGCGGGCGCGCGATGATCGTCGCGGCGATAGACGAACTTCTCGTGCTCGGTGCCGATCCGCCATTCGGCGGCCGGCTTCTCGCCGCGCGCGAAGATGGCGATGAGGTCGTCGCGGCTCTCGATGCGGCGATCATCCTTCGGCGTGTCGATATGCGTGGTCATCGCACCGCGCTCTAGCCGCCGCCGCGCGCCGCCACCAGTCGGTTTCGATCAGCTACGCGTGGCCCCGTGCGTGCCCCTTTGGCGAGAGGGATTCGGCAGGGCCGCGCCAGCGCGGGGGCTCGAACCGACCGCCGCCCGCCGGCGTGAACCGGCTTCCCGCGCGTCGCGGCGCGCGATAGGGGGCGGCATGCGACTCATGCTCGCGCGCCTTGCCGCGCTCCTCGCCCTCCTGCTCGTGCCCGCGCCGGCCTTCGCCTGGTGGGATTACGGCCACCAGACGGTGGCGCGGATCGCCTGGATGGAGGTATCGCCGCGCGCGCGCGCCGAGATGCGCCGGCTGATGGCCGAGGCGCGGCTGCTGGAAACGCCCGAATGCCCGGCCGGCGACATCGCCGAGCTCAGCGTCTGGCCGGACTGCATCAAGCGCTACCGCGACCGCTTCAGCTATGCCTATTCGTGGCATTTCGTGGACGTCGACATCTGCCGGCCCTTCGACCTTCGCGCGCCCTGCGCCAACCACGATTGCGTGACCGACCAGATCGGGCGCGCGGCGCGGATGCTGCGCGACCGCGCCGTCCCGGCACGCGAGCGGCTGATGGCGCTCGCCTTCCTCGTCCACTTCGTCGGCGATCTGCACCAGCCACTGCACGCCAGCGACCATCACGATCGCGGCGGCAACGACGTGCGCGCCGCCTATGGCCGGATCGCCGGGCGCACCAATTTGCACATGGTCTGGGATGGCCTGCTCGCCGAGCGCGCGATTTCGACGCCGCCCGGCGGCGCGGCGGGCCTGACCTCCGCCTACTCGCCGGCCGAGCGAGCGGCGATGCGCGGCGGCACGGTGGAGGACTGGGCGCGCGAAAGCTGGGAGACGAGCCGCCGCTTCGTCTATGGCAGCTTCGCGAGCGATCCCTGCGCCGGGGCGCTGCCCGCGCGGCTGGTGATGGACGAGGCGATGACACAGCGGCTCATCCCGATCGCGCGCCTGCAGGTCGTGCGAGGTGGCGAGCGCCTCGCGCGATTGCTCGACGAGGCGCTCGGCGGATAGGCGCGCGGCGCGGCGACGGCGGAATATGGGAGCCGCGCCCGCGCGGTGCTCGCCTCTTGGGCGGGAATGAACCTACTCCGGCACCACGGTCACGGAGCGGCGGTTCTGGGCCCAGGCATTTTCGTCATGGCCCTCGACCGCCGGGCGTTCCTTGCCCCAGCTGATCGTCTGCATGCGCGCCGGCGAGACGCCGCGCGACTGGAGATAGTCGCGCACCGCGTTGGCGCGGCGGTCGCCGAGCGCGAGGTTATATTCGCGGGTGCCGCGCTCGTCGCAATGGCCCTCGATCGTGATGCGCACGTTCGGATTGCGGTTGAGCCAGGCCGCCTGCGCGTCGAGCACCGCGCGGGCGCGGGCGTCGAGCGTGTAGGAGTCGGTCACGAAGAAGACCCGGTCGGAAGTCACGTTCTGAAGGAAGTCGGCGCGCGAGCCCGGCACGGCCGCATTGCCGATGCTGCCCTCGCCGAGATCGGCGCCCTGGTCGGTTGGCGTCATGTCGCTGGGCGGCGGCGGCGGCAGGTCCTCCGCGCGACGATGGGCGCAGCCGGCGGTCATCACCACGATCGCCGCCAGGGCCAGTCCGGTCATCCTGTTCATCATCGATTTCCCTCCTCGAAAATGGGTGTAACGCTCAATCCCGCAATGGGGACCAAGATGGGTCCGAAGCGCCAAGCGGCGTCGGCACGCGGCGCATCGCCATGCCGGTGATGTCGACCGACCAGATCTGCCCGTTGCCGCGACTGAACATGATGACGCGGCCGTTGGGCGCCCAGGTCGGCCCCTCGTCGAGCGGGCCGTTCGAAAGGATGCGCTCGCTGCCGCCATCGGGAGCCATGACGCCGATCCGGAAGCTGCCGGATATGCGCGTGAAGGCGATGAGGTCGCCGCGCGGGCTCCACGCCGGCGTGCCGTAACGGCCGGAACCGAAGCTGATCCGGCGCTGGTTGGAACCGTCGGCGTTCATCACGTAGAGCTGCTGGCTGCCGCCGCGATCGCTCTCGAAGACGATGCGGCTGCCGTCCGGCGAATAGGAGCCGCCGTCGTCGATGCCTGGCGACGTGGTCAGCCGCTGCGGCCGCCCGCCGGAAACGGGCACGCGATAGATGTCGGTATTGCCGTTGACCGCCATCGAGAAGATCACCCATCGGCCGTCGGGCGAGAAGCGCGGCGCGAAGGTCATGTGGGGCTCGGCCACCAGCGGCCGCGTCCGGCCCGAGCCGACGTCGTAGATATATACGCGCGGCCGGTTGCTCTCGTAGGACATGAAGGCGATCGTCTGCTGGTTCGGCGCGAAGCGCGGGGTTAGCACGGTCGACTGGCCGTTGGTCAGGAAGCGGTGATTGGCGCCGTCCTGATCCATGATCGCGAGCCGCTTGATCCGGTGTCGCGTCGGGCCGGTTTCCGAGACGTAGACGATGCGGGTGTCGAAATAGGGGCCCTCGCCGGTGAGGCGGGTGTAGATCACGTCGGAGCATTTATGCGCCGCGCGCCGCCATTGCGCCGGCTGGACGACGAAGCCCTGGCGCGCGAGCTCGCTGCGCGAGGCGACGTCGTAGAGGTAGCAGCCGACGGTGAGCGTGCCGTTGCCATTGGCCTGAACGAAGCCCTGGACGAGCGCCTGCGCGCCGGTGCCGGCAAAGGCGGCGAAATCGGGCGCGGTCACCTGCGGAAAGGAAACGCCGGGCAGGCCGCGCGGCCCGACCGGCGAAAACAGGCCGGAATTGCGCAGGTTGTTGGCGATGATGTCGGCGACCTGCTGGCCGAGCAGCGCCGTGTTGCCCGCCGCGGTGCCGGTCGGCGACGGCGTCGGCATATAGGGGATCGCGATCGGCATCGGCGCGCGGCGGCCGCCGGTGACATCGACGACGAGCTGGCCGGGATCGGCGCCGGGCGGGGCGGCCTGCTGGCCACCCGGCGGCGGCGACTGGACGGTCGGGGCCGGCGGTTGCGGCCGATCCTGGCCGATGGCGACGGCGCCGCCGAGCAGCGCGCCGGCCGCGACGATGAGCGTGATCAATCGGGTTCGCATCGGCATCCTCATCCGGGCAGGCTGTAATTCATCGTGAAGTTGGACCAACCCCTCGGCACGTCATAAAGCTCCTGCGGCAGGCCGCGCAGCGGCGCGCAGCCGACGAAGGTCGCGATCGCAAGATCGGCGACGCGCGCGGCATAGCGGCGATTTTCGGCGTCGATGCCGGTCTGGCCGGTGACCCGCGGCGGCGCCGCGAGCGAGCCGTCGCGGTTGAGCCGGAGGTTGATCGCGGTGCGGATGCGTTCGGCGCCGGGGCCGGGAATGACCTGGCGATCGGCGCAGGGCTGGACCTGCCGGGCGATCGCGGCGGCGATGTCGGCCATCGCCTCGGCGCTCATCGTCGCCGCCTGCCGCCGGTTGTCGCGCGAGGGCGAGGGATCGCGACCGATGCCGCGCAGCAGATCGGGGCCGAGCAGCGAGCGGCGGGTGCGCTCGCCGCTGCCTTCGCTGCCCTGGCGCTGGCGCTCGGGCCGGTCGCGCGAGGGCGACGGCTGCGCCTGCGCCGGCTGCCGCCGCGCCCGCTCCGGGCTCGGCGCGACATCCGCCTGGCGCGCGGCGGGCGGGGTCGGCGCCGGCTCGGGCGCCGCGGTCGGCGCGGCGTCCTCGATCGGCCCGAGATCGGGCGCCTGGCCCTGCTCGGGTGGCACGGGCGAGGGATCGGGCGCGGCCGAGGTCAGGCCGATCCGGTCGACGAACGAGACTTCGATCGCATCCGACGGCGGCGGCGGGATCGCGGCGCGGGCGAGGGCGACCGACAGGATGACGAGCAGGACGACATGCCCCGCCGCCGACACCCCGAAGCCGGTCGCCCGCGCCCGGTCCATCATTCGGCACCGGCCTGCGGGCTGCCGACCAGCGCCATCCGGCGCAGCCCGGCCCGATTGATCTCGCCCATCACCGCCATCACCCGGCCGTAATCGAGCCCGCGATCCGCGCGCAGGTAGATGCGCGGCCCGCCCTCGCGGCTCGCGGCGGCCGCGATCGCCTGCAGCCGCCCGGCAAGGGCATCATCGGGCACCGGCCTGTCGTCGATGAAGACGGCGCCATCGCGGTCGATCGTGATCGACACCGGCTGCGGCTCCTGCTCGAGCGCGGCGGCCCTGGTCTGCGGCAGATCGACCTGGACGCCGGCGGTGAGCAGCGGCGCGGTCACCATGAAGATGATGAGCAGCACCAGCATGACATCGACCATCGGCGTGACGTTGATTTCCGCCATCGGCGCCCTGCGGCCACGGCGGCCGGGGCCGGCGATCGGGCCCATGGCCATCATTCGGCCTCCCCGCGACCAGCCCCCCGGCGCCGCCAGGGCGCGCGCTGCGCCCGGCCGGGGCGGCCCCGCCGCCTCGCCACGGCGAGCGCCGGATCGGGCGCCCTCACGCGTCCGCCTCCAGCTCACGCGAGAGCGTGCCGTGGAAGCCGTCGGCGAAGCGCTGGAGCCGCGCCTCGAAGCGGTTGATGCCGAAGCTGAAGCGATTGTAGGCGATCACCGCCGGGATTGCGGCGAACAGGCCGAGCGCGGTTGCGAACAGCGCCTCGGCGATGCCCGGCGCGACGACCGCGAGGCTGGTGTTCTGCTGGCCCGCAATGTCGGTGAAGCTGCGCATGATACCCCAGACCGTGCCGAACAGGCCGACGAAGGGTGCGACCGAACCCACGGTCGCGAGGATGTTGAGCCGCGCCGCAAGCCGGTCCACCTCGGCCCCGACGGCGGCGGAGAGGGCGACGGCGAGCCGCTCGCGCGTGCCATCGCGATCGATCCGCTGCCTGGCGGTCGAGCGCCGCCATTCGGCGATGCCGGCGCCGAGCACCTTCGCCGAGGGCAGGTCGCTGCGCGCGCGCGCCTCGTGAAAGGCGTCGATGTCCTGCGCCTTCCAGAAGTCGCGCTCGAAGCGATCGTTGTCGCGGCGGATGCGCCGCATCATCAGCCACTGGCCGACGATGATCGCCCAGGTCCAGATGCTGGCCGCGAGCAGGCCGAGCATCACCACCTTCACGACGATGTCGGCCTGCATGAACAGGCCGATCGGCGACATCGCTCCGCGTATCAGCGTGATTTCGGTCACGAAACTCCTTCCCCTTTCAACCGCGCGAACCGTTCGACCCAGTCGCGCGGCTGGCGTTTCGGGCGGCCCTCCGGCGAGAGGAAGGCAGCCGTCACCCGCGCGTCGGCGAGAATCTCATCGCCGCGCATGACTCGTTGATGAATGACCACGCTCGAGGCGCGCACCGCCTCGAGCGTGCTCAGCACGACGAGCTCGTCATCGAGCCGGGCCGGCGCGCGATAGCGGATGTTCACCTCGACCACCGCGTAGACGCCGAGCCCGGAGTCGAGCGCGGCGCGCTGGTCGATGCCCGCGGCGCGCAGCATGTCCGAGCGCGCGCGCTCCATGAACCTAAGATAATTGGCGTAGTAGACGATGCCGGCGACATCGGTGTCCTCGAAATAGACGCGCAGCGCGAAATGGTGCGTGCGGCCCACGAAGGCGCCGGCATAAGGCTTGTCGATCGTGTCAGCCACAGCCTGATGCGCTTAACCGTGCCGGACTCGCCGGCCAAGCCCCGCCGTTCGCGGCGGGACGAAACGAGGCGTTTGCGCGTCGACAGGGCGCCTTGCGCGGCGGCGCGCAGCCCCTAGGTTGCACGCCATGAGCGAACCGGCCCTCGCGATCCGCGGCCTCGCCAAGAGCTTCGACAGGAAGGTCGTCGACGATCTCGACCTCGATATCGCGGCGGGCGAGCTCTACGCGCTGCTCGGCCCGAACGGCGCCGGCAAGACGACGACGCTGAGGATGGTGACCGGGCTCACCCGGCCCGATGCGGGGTCGATCCACATTTTCGGCATCGACGCGCTCGCCGAGCCGCGCGCGGCCAAGGCGCTCACCGCCTGGCTGCCCGATGAGCCGATGCTCTACGACAAGCTGAGCCCGGCCGAATATCTCGCCTTCGTCGCCGGCCTCTGGCGCATCCCGCCCGGCGAGGCGGCGCCGGAGGCGGAGCGGCTGCTCAAATGGCTGGAGTTGTGGGACGAGCGCGACCAGCGCTGCGAAGGCTTCTCGCGCGGCATGAAGCAGAAGGTCGCGCTCGCCGGCGCGCTGATCCACCGGCCGCGGCTGCTGGTGCTCGACGAGCCGCTGACCGGGCTCGACGCGACGATGGCCCGCGCGGTCAAGGACGCGCTGCGCGCCGCCGTCGATGCCGGCGCGACCGTCGTCATCACCACCCATATCCTCGAGGTCGCCGAGCGGATGGCCGACCGGATCGGGATCATCGCCGGCGGGCGGCTGCTCGCCGAGGGCTCGCTCGCGCAGCTGCGTGCCCGTGCCGGCTCGGACGACATGACGCTGGAGGACGCCTTCATCCGCCTGACCAGCCCGCCATCCGCGACGGCATGAACCCGCTGATCCGCCGCGCCGCGCCGGGGCGCTTCCTGTGGCTCGTCCTGCACGAGCTGCGCGTCGCGCTGCGGGCCCGCGCGCGCGGGCGTGGCACCGTGCTCGCCGCGATCGTGCTCGTCGCCTATTTCGGGCTCGGCCTGCTCGCCGCCGTCGCGCTGCGCCGGGTGGAGCTGGCGCCCGGCGCGGCGCTGCTCACCGCCGCGCTCGCCGCGACCATCGTCATCACCAGCTTCATGACGACGCAGGCGATGCTGGCGAGCCAGCGCACCCTGTTCGACGGCGGCGATCTCGATCTGCTGCTGTCCGCCCCGATCGCGCCGCGCACCGTGGTGCTCGCCAAGCTCACCGCGATCGCGGCGAGCGTCGTCCTGACCTTCGCCGCGCTGATCATGCCGATGGTGCTGCCGGCGGCGCTTCTCGGCCACCCGGAGCTGCTCGGCGTCCCGGCGCTGCTCGTCGCGATGGCGCTCGTTTCCGCCTGCCTTGGCCTTGCGATCACGCTCGGCGTGGTCAGGCTCGCCGGACCGCGCGCGGCGCGCACCGTCGGCCAGATCGTCGCGGCACTGCTCGCCGGCGCGATCTTCCTCGTCTCGCAGGTTATCGCGCAGCATCCGTCCGCGCGCCGCTCGGGCGGGCTGACGCTCTACGAATGGTTCAGCGCCCACCATGTCGGCGCTGGCGGGATCGGAGCGCTCCCCGGCCGCGCCGCGCTCGGCGATCCGCTCGCGATCCTCGCGCTGCTCGGCGGCGCGCTGGCCCTGTTCGCGCTCGCCGGCTACGCGCTCGATCGCGGCTTCCTGAGGAGCTACCAGAGCGGCGGCGTGCGCCTGTCGCGGCGCGCGGGGCGCGCCTCCAGCCGCGCGATCGCCCGCCATTTCCGCGCCGGCCTGTTCGCAACGATGTTCGCCAAGGAGTGGCGGCTGCTGGCGCGCGATCCGGCGCTCGCCTTCCAGATCGTGTTGCGGCTCATCTATCTCGCGCCGCTCGTGCTGGTCGCGCTGGGCCGCGACAACGGGCCGCCGGTCGCGCCGACGCTCGCCTTCATCAGCGTGGTCGCCGCCGGGCAGGTGGTCGGCAGCCTCGCCTGGATCGTCATTTCGGCCGAGGACGCGCCGGACCTGTTGACGGCCGCACCGGTCACGAGGAACCAGGCCGAGCGCGCCAAGCTCGCCAGCGCCCTCGCCATGGCCGCGCCGATCGCGCTGGTCGTGCCGGCGGCGATCGCTCCGCTCAGCCCGGCAGGCGCGCTCGTCACGCTCGCCTTCACCCTGTTCGGCGGCGCGATGGCGGGGCTGATCGAGCTCAGGTGGCAGAAGCCGATGAAGCGCTCCGCCTTCCTGCGCCGGCGCTCGGGCTCGCTCCTCACCGGGCTGCTCACCTTCCTCGTCACCGGCCTCGCCGGGCTCGCGGCGGGCGCGATCGTCTGGCTGCTGACCTAGCGGTTCACCGCCAGCCAGGCGTCGCGCTGGGCGATGACGGCGCGGATGAGATCGCCCTGGGCGATGTTGACGTCGACGAGGTGGATGCCCCAGCCGGGCAGCGGCACGTCGCCCGGAATCGCATCGGTGCGCGCATCGGCCGGATCGGCGTTCACCCGCACGGCGAGATAGCCGATGCGGCCGTCGTGCACGCACTGGCCGGAGACCAGCCCGGTGGTGCGCAGGAACGGCGCTGGCGGCGGGCCGGCGCTCGACCAGGTGATTCCCGGCGAGCCGGCCGGCGTCGCGATCCAGTAGCTCTCCAGCATCGCCGCCGCATCGCTGCCGAGCGCGGCGGGATTGGTGCAGCCGACGGTGAAGCCCTCGCGTCCCGCATAGGAGAACAGGCCCGGCCCGGTCGGCGGCGCTTCGGCGCGGAACGACTGGTAGGTGATGACGCAGCCGGTCTGGCCGGCGCGGGTGCACAGCGGCGTGTGCCGGAAGGTGCCGCCGACGTCGCGCCCCTCCGGCACCTCGACGTTGAAGCCGAGCAGGATCGCCGAGACCAGGCGCGCGGCGATCGGCCGGCCCTCGATCTCCTGCTGGATCAGGGTGATGCCATGGATCGCCCCCTGGCTGTGGCCGATGATCACGAACGGCCGGCCGCGATTGTGGTGATCGAGATAATGATGCCAGGCCGCGAGCACGTCGCCATAGGCGACGCCGAAGATCGGCGCCGGATCGGCGCCCGCCATCACCGCGCCGATGCTGGCCACGGTCGCCTGGCGATAGATCGGGGCGTAGGTCTTGCAGACCGAGCCGAAGCGGGCGAACTGGACGGCGGCGGCATTTGCTTCCTCGCCGCCCGTGCGCATGTCGCTGTTCATGCCGGGATCGCGCGACACGGTGGGATAGATGTAGAAGCAGTCGAGCGGCGGATCCGCCGCCGGCGCCGCCTCGCCGACCGGGCCGTAGCCGTCCGGCGTGAGCTCCGCCGTGGCGAGCGGCCGACCGCAGGGGTCGTCGGCCCGGCCGGGCAGGCACAGCCAGTTCGCCGCATCGGCATAATCGACCGGCGCGGACGCGCCCGCGCCCGCGCCTGTCCCGGGCGGCTGCTGCGCGACGGCCGGGCTTCCGAGCAGGCCGAAGGCAAGGAGGGCGAGCAATCCCTTCATGGCGTTTCCCCCTGTTTGGCGTCGAACAGGCCGGCCTGGCCGCCGCGCGGCTCGGGCAGGCCGAGATGGGCCCAGCCCGGGCCGTTGAGGCAGCGCCCGCGCGCGGTGCGGGCGACGAGGCCCAACTGGATCAGATAAGGCTCGATCACTTCCTCGATCGTGTCGCGCGGCTCGGAAAGGCCGGCGGCGAGTGTTTCGACGCCGACCGGGCCGCCGCGATAGATGTCGGCGATCATGGCGAGATAGCGCCGGTCCATCGCATCGAGCCCGAGATGATCGACCTCGAGCCGGGTGAGCGCGGCGTCGGCGACCCTGGCATCGACCTTCGCGCCGAGCTGTGCATCGCCGCCTGCCTCGGCGAAATCGCGCACCCGGCGGAGCAGCCGCCCGGCGATGCGCGGCGTGCCGCGTGCGCGGCGCGCCACTTCGCGCGCGCCGTCATCGGTCAGCGCCATGCCGAGCAGCCGCGCCGCGCGGCGCACCACCTGCTCCAGCTCGTCCACCGAATAGAAATTGAGCCGGACGGGGATGCCGAACCGGTCGCGCAGCGGCGTCGTGATCAGCCCCTGGCGCGTCGTCGCGCCGACGAGGGTGAACCTCGGCAGATCGATCCTGACCGAGCGCGCCGACGGCCCTTCGCCGATGACGAGATCGAGCACCCGGTCCTCCATCGCCGGATAGAGGATTTCCTCGACCGCGGGCGCGAGCCGGTGAATCTCGTCGATGAAGAGGACGTCGCCATCCTCCAGATTGGTGAGGATCGCGGCGAGATCGCCCGACTTGGCGATCACCGGGCCCGAGGTCGCGCGAAAGCCGACGCCAAGCTCGCGCGCGATGATCTGCGCGAGCGTCGTCTTGCCGAGCCCCGGCGGCCCGAAGAACAGCACATGATCGAGCGCCTCGCCCCGCTTCTTCGCCGCCGCGATGAACACCCGCAGATTCTCGCGCGCCGCCTGCTGCCCGACGAACTCGTCGAGCGTCCGGGGGCGCAGCGCCGTATCGAGGTCCTCGGGGCGTCGCTCCGGCGTGGTGAGGCGGTCAGGATCGGTCATGCCGCCGCGAGCCTAGCCGCAGCCGTCATTCCCGCGAAAGTGGGAATGACGGGGAACGCGGTCACTTTGCCGCCTTCTTGAGCGCCAGCCGGACCAAAGCGTCGAGCGAGGCATCGGGGCCGGCCTCGGCTTCGGCTTTCGCGACCGCCGCGGCGGCTTCGGCGGGCCGGAAGCCGAGATTGACGAGCGCGGAGGCGGCGTCCCGGGCGTGGCCGCCGGCCGGCGCGGGGGCGCCGCCCTCGCCGAACGCGACGCCGCCGGCCTTGTCCTTCAGCTCGTTGACGATGCGCTGGGCGAGCCTCGGGCCGACGCCCTGGGCGCGGGCGACGGTGGCGCTGTCAGCGCGGGCGACCGCGGCGTGCAGCTCGTCGACCGACAGCACCGACAGGATCGCGAGCGCAACCCGGGCGCCGACGCCCTGGACCGAGACGAGCAGGCGAAACCAGTCGCGCTCGCCGGCGCTGGCGAAGCCGACCAAGCGGATGAAATCGTCGCCCACCAGCATCTCGGTGTGCAGCACGACCTCGCCGCCGACCGCGCCGAGCGCGGCGAGGGTGCGGCTGGAGGCGGAGACGAGATAGCCGACGCCGTTCACGTCGATCACCGCGAAATCGGCGCCGAACTCGGTCAATATGCCCCGCAGTCTCGCGATCATCCGCCACCCTTATCCGCTCGCCCCGCGCCAAGTCGAGGGCGTGGGTGATGCGCCGGCGGGAGCACGTCGCGCCGTCGCCCGGGACGAGCGCGGCGACGTCGGCGAATCGATCAGCCGAGCCGGCGCGCGCTGGCCAGATGGTGGGCGTGGGTGATCGCGACCGCCAGCGCGTCGGCGGCGTCGGCGCCGGCGATCTTCGCGGACGGCAGCAGCCGCTGGACCATGGCGTGGACCTGCGCCTTTTCCGCGCCGCCGGTGCCGACCACCGCCTTCTTCACGAGGCGTGGCGCATATTCGCCGACATCGAGCCCGCGCCGCGCCGCGACCAGCAGCACGACGCCGCGCGCCTGCCCCAATTTCAGCGTCGATCGTGGATTGTCGTTGAGGAACACCTCCTCGACCGCCGCCGCCCCGGGCGCATGCGCCTCGAGCAGCTCGGCGAGCGCGGTCTCGAGCCGCACGAGGCGCGCCGGGAGCGCCAGCTTCGCATCGGTGCGGACCCGGCCGTTGGCGACGTGCGACAGGCGGTTGCCCTCGGCCGCGATCAGCCCCCAGCCGGTGCAGGCGAGGCCCGGATCGAGGCCGAGAATCAGCACGACGCGGGCCCTCCCTCCAGCGCTCCCCTCCCCCACAGGGGAAGGAGCCGGCTAACCAAGCTTCTCCATCACCTCGTCGGGGACTTCGTAATTGCCCCAGACGGTCTGGACATCGTCATCGTCCTCGAGCGCGTCGACGAGCTTGAGGAGCAGCTGGGCGTCGTCCTCGCCGAGCGTGATCGTGGTCCGCGGCCGCCAGGCGAGCTTCACGCTCTCCGCCTCGCCGAGCGCGGCCTCGATCGCGCGGGCGACGCCGTGAAGATCATCAATGCCGGTCCACAGCTGGTGCCCGTCCTCGTCCGATTCGACGTCCTCCGCGCCCGCCTCGACCGCCGCTTCCAGCACCTTCTCGGCATCGCCCGCGCTCGCCGGATATTCGATCAGGCCGAGCCGGTCGAAGCCGTGGGTCACCGAACCCGACGCGCCGAGATTGCCGCCATTTTTCGAAAATGCCGTGCGCACGTTGGTCGCGGTGCGGTTGCGGTTGTCGGTGAGCGCCTCGACGATCAGCGAGACGCCGCCGGGGCCGAACCCCTCGTAGCGGATCTCCTCGTAATTCTCCGCATCGCCGCCGGCGGCCTTGTCGATCGCGCGCTGGATATTGTCCTTCGGCATCGACTGCGCGCGCGCGGCGAGCACGGCCGCGCGCAGGCGCGGATTGGCGTCGGGATCGGGCAGGCCCATCTTGGCCGCGACCGTGATCTCGCGCGAGAGCTTGGAGAACATCGCGGAGCGCTTCTTGTCCTGCGCGCCCTTGCGATACATGATGTTCTTGAACTTGCTGTGGCCGGCCATGCGTTCACTCTAGTCGGTTCGGGCCCGGTCTGTCGAAGCCCTTGTTGCATCGTTCGCCCGGGAAGGAACGGACGCCCCGGCGGCGGGCCCGGGGCGACAGGCGATCCACCGGCCCCGCTCAGGCGAGGCCCAGCGCCGCCTTGTAGGTTTCGAGCAGCGCCTCCGATTCCTCCCGGACGTGCTTTTCCATCTTCCGCAGGCGCACCACGGTGCGCATCGTCTTCGGATCGTAGCCGCGCGCCTTGGCCTCGGCATAGACGTCCCGGACGTCATCGGCGATCGCCTTCTTTTCCTCCTCGAGCCGCTCGATCCGCTCGATCAGCAGCCTCAGTTCGTCGGCCGCGATGCTTCCTTCCGCCAAAATTCGCTCCATTGATCTGAAGGTGGATTGATTTGAGGTTGAGCGGCGGCTCTACGGATTCGCCGGGGCCGGCTCAAGCGCCTTGCACTGCGGCGAGCGCAGGTTATGCGTTGCGCCATGCCGCGCTCAGAGCCGACCCACGGGGCCCGCGCCCCGCGCCGCCGCAAGGTGCGGATCCTCGCCACCCTGGGGCCGGCCAGCGACTCGCCGGAGACGATCCGCGCGCTCGCCGAAGCCGGCGCCGATGCCTTCCGCATCAACATGAGCCACGGCAATCACGACGATCATCGTCGCCGCATCGCCGCGATCCGCGCGCTCGAAAGCGAGCTTGGCCGGCCGACGACGATCCTCGCCGACCTGCAGGGGCCGAAGCTGCGCGTCGGCCGCTTCAGGGGCGACAAGGCGGTGCTGAGGGCCGGGCAGACCTTCCTGTTCGATCGCAAGCGGGCGCTTGGCGACGCGAAGCGCGCGACACTGCCGCACAAGGAGATTTTCGAGGCGGTGCGGACCGGCGCGCGGCTGCTCGTCGACGACGGCAGGATCGTGCTCCGCGTCACCGGCCACGACGCCGAAACGATCCGCGCGCAGGTGGAGGTCGGCGGCACGATCTCCAACAACAAGGGCGTCAACCTGCCGGACGTGGTGCTGCCGCTCGCGGCGCTGACCGAGAAGGACCGCGCCGATCTCGCCTTCGCGCTGGAGGAAGGGGTCGACTGGATCGCGCTGTCCTTCGTCCAGCGGGCCGAGGATGTCGCCGAGGCACGGCGGCTGATCGGCGGCAAGGCGGCGCTGCTCGCCAAGATCGAGAAGCCCTCGGCGATCGACCGGCTCGACGGCATCCTCGAGCTGGCCGACGCGGTGATGGTGGCGCGCGGCGATCTCGGCGTCGAGCTGCCGCCGGAGGCCGTGCCGCCGCTGCAGAAGCGGATCGTCGAGGCGGCGCGGCGACTCGGGCGGCCGGTCGTGGTCGCGACGCAGATGCTCGAATCGATGATCCAGTCGCCCTCGCCGACGCGGGCCGAGGTCTCCGACGTCGCCACCGCCGTCTATGACGGGGCGGACGCGATCATGCTCTCGGCGGAAAGCGCCTCGGGCCGCTATCCCGAGGAAGCGGTGGCGATGATGGACCGGATCGCGGCGAGCGCCGAGGCCGATCCGACCCATTATGCCCGTGTCCACTTCACGGAAACGCTGCCGGACGCCACGACCAACGACGCGATCGCGCGGGCGGCGAGCGACATGGCGCGCACCGTCTCGGCTTCGGCGATCATCTGCTTCACCAGCTCGGGTTCGACCGCGCGGCGGGTGGCGCGCGAGCGGCCCAGCGTGCCATTGCTCGTGCTCACCCCCTCGATCCGCACCGCGCGACGGCTCGGGCTGCTGTGGGGCGCGCACGCGGTGCGCACCCGCGACGTCCACAGTTTCGAGGAGATGGTCGGCAAGTCGAAGCGGATGGCGCTGCGCCACGACATGGCGGCGGGCGGCGACCGCGTCATCGTTACCGCCGGCGTGCCCTTCGGCGTGCCGGGATCGACCAACGTCGTCCACGTCGCGCGACTGGTCGGCGACGAGCTGGAAAAGCACCGCGGTTCCTGATGAGGGGACGCGGCCGGCCTCAACGGCGGCGGCGCGGGCGCGGGCGCGAACTCAGCCCTGGCGTGCCTTGAAGCGGCGGTTCGTCTTGTTGATGACGTAGACGCGGCCACGGCGGCGGATCACGCGGCAGTCGCGATGACGCGACTTGAGGGACTTCAGGGAATTGCGGATCTTCATGGCGCCAAAGCCTGCCTGTCTGAATCTCTGGTCCGGTTGTCGGGAAAGCAGGCGCTCACCTAGTGGCGCGGCGGCGCCAAGTCAACTCTCGGGCGGCGCCCCGCGACGGGACGGCCGCCGCTTTTGGCTATGGAAATTTATGCTAATGGTGGGCTAACGATGCGCACTACGTGCAATTTTGTTTCAACGGAACCCCATGGACCGCACCGACCTTCGCATTCTCGCCATCCTCCAGGAGGACTGCTCGCTGCCCGTCGCCGAAATCGCGAGCCGGGTGAACCTCTCGCAGACGCCGTGCTGGCGGCGCATCCAGAAGCTTGAGGCGGCCGGCATCATCCAGCGCCGCGTGGCGCTGGTCGATCCCGACACGATCGGGCTTGGCATATCGGTCTTCGTCGAGATCGAGGCACCCGACCATACGCCGGACTGGCTCGCGACCTTCGCCAGTTCGGTCGCGAACATGCCCGAGGTGATGGAAGTCTACCGGATGGCGGGCGAGATCGACTATCTGCTGCGCGTCGCGGTCGGCTCGATGGCCGATTTTGACGATTTCTACCGCCGGCTGATCGCCGAGGTGCCGCTGAAGAACGTCACCTCGCGCTTCGCGATGGAACGGGTGAAGTACAGCACCGCCTACCCGCTGCGCGAGCCGGCGCGGGCGTGACGCGAAAAGGCCCCCGGCGCCGCGCGCCGGAGGCCAGTCGACCGCTTCAACCCTGGGAGACCTCAGCGGCGTTTGTTGAAACCTACTGCGTCGCGTTCGTATCCGCGGCGGCGGCATCGGCCGCATTGGCGTCGGCCGCGTTGGCATCGGCCGCGCCAGCGTCGGCCGCATCCGCGGCATTGGCGTCGAGCGGCGCCGCCTCTTCGAGATTGCCAAGCTCGTCGGTGGTCAGGTTGAGGCCATCGTCGACGCCATTGGCGTCGGCGGCATTGCTCTCGGCGCCACCGCCGCAGCCGGCGAGCGCGATCATGCCGGCGGCGAGAAGGGCCGTGGAAATGAGCTTCATGTCGAATCCCCCTTGCTGAACGAATCGTGGGTGAGGGGGAGAAACAGCATGAAGGCGGCGCGCCGGGCAATGCGCGAACCGCGCCGGGCGCAACTTTGCATTGTTACGCTAATCATCCGATCTTTCGCGCAAGAAGCTGATCCTGGCGCGGGGCGGGAGGGTGGATTCTTCCGGCCCGCCGTCGCGTCGCCCGCGTGCCCGGCGGCGCGGCTGTGCAGCGGTGCTCGAAGGCGCTACATTGGCGCAAGACCGGCACGCCGCCGGCGGGAGACGCCCGATGCGCAAGCCGCTGCCCCGTTTGAGCCTCGCTCTCGCCGCCGCCCTCGCCGCCGCCGGCTGCGCCACCGACCAGGGCGCCGTCCCGCGCTCCGGGGTCAGCGTGACGCGCTTTCATCTCGGCGGGCCGATCGCGCGCGGCTCGATCCGCGTCGAGCCCGCCCGTTCGGAAGAGGCCGGCAGCCTGGCCTTCGCCCAGCTTTCCATCCCGGTCGCGCGCGAACTCGCCCGGCTCGGCTGGAACGTCGCCAGTGCGCCCGGGCCGACCGAGCAGGTCGCGATCCTCTCGATCGAGCGGGCGATGCGCGAGGGACCGGCTCGGCGCTCCTCGGTCAGCATCGGCTTCGGCGGCTTCTCCGGCGGTCGCCACGGCGGCGTCGGCATCGGCGCCGGCGGCAGCATCCCGGTCGGCGGCGCGCGCCGCGCCGGGATCGTGACGACGCGGCTTTCGGTGCGCATCCAGCGCCGCTCCGACGCCACCGTCGCCTGGGAGGGCCGCGCCGAGATGGACGCCGCGTCCGGGCGGCCGCTCGCCGACGCGCCGGCGGCGGTTGACAGGCTGGCCACGGCGCTGTTTCAGGACTTTCCCGGAGAGTCCGGTCGCACTATCACAGTGCGCTGACCGCACATTTCAAAATTAAAGGATGCGATGTCTCTTTCCGTTTCGAGCGCCTTTGACGGCGGCAACATCCGTTTGGTCGCCATCGACGGCGACCGCGTCGATCTCGAGATCGTCAAGGACCACCAGTCGGACTTCTACCAGTGGTTCTATTTCCGCATCACTGGCGGCGCCGGGCGGGAACTGACGCTGCGGCTGCTCAATTGCGCCGGATCGGCCTATCCGCACGGGTGGGAGGATTACCGCGCCTGCCTCTCCCTCGATCGCGAGGAATGGGTGCGCATCGACACCAGCTACGCGGACGGCGTGATCGAAATGAAGGTGACGCCCACCGCCGACAGCGTGTGGATCGCCTATTTCGCGCCCTACACGATGGAGCGGCACCATGACCTCGTCGCCTCGGTCGCGGCACGGTCTGGGGTCGAGTATCGCTCGCTCGGCCAGACGCTCGACGGACAGGAGCTCGACTATTTTCGCCTTCCCGGCGGCAAGCTGCAGGCCTGGCTCTACGCCCGCCAGCATCCCGGCGAGACGATGGCCGAATGGTGGATGGAAGGCGCGCTCGAGCGGCTGCTCGACGACGCCGATCCGGTGACGCGCAGGCTGCGCGAGCGCTTCACCTTTCACGTCGTGCCGAACATGAACCCGGACGGCTCGCGGCGCGGGCATCTCAGGACCAACGCGGTCGGCGTGAACCTCAACCGGGAATGGCACGCGCCGAGCGCCGAAAAGAGCCCGGAAGTGCTCTACGTGCGCGACGAGATGGACCGGACCGGCGTCGATTTCGCGATGGACGTCCATGGCGACGAGGCGATCGCCGCCAACTTCCTCGCCGGCTTCGAGGGCATCCCCTCGTGGACGCAGGGGCAGCAGGATGTGTTCGACGCCTTCTCGCGCGCGCTGCTCGCCGCCTCGCCCGATTTCCAGACCGAGAAGGGCTACGAGGTGCCAGGGCCGGGCCAGGCGAACCTTTCCATGTCCACCGCGCAGCTCGCCGAGCGCTACGGCGCCATTTCGATGACGCTGGAAATGCCGTTCAAGGACAACGAGGCACTGCCCGACGCGACCCATGGCTGGTCGCCGGATCGCTG
This sequence comes from Sphingomonadales bacterium, assembly GCA_040255785.1. Lineage (GTDB taxonomy): Bacteria > Pseudomonadota > Alphaproteobacteria > Sphingomonadales > Sphingomonadaceae > Allosphingosinicella. Next base: position 7,143 of record JBDZVR010000028.1, on the reverse strand, counting down.
CCGGCTGCTCGCGCGCGCATCGCTCGACGCGCTGCATGCGATCGCCGACGAGATCGCGGCCTATCGGAGGCTGTAATGCCGAGGCTGGTGCTGATCCGCCACGGCCAGTCGGCCTGGAACCTCGAGAATCGCTTCACCGGCTGGTGGGACGTCGATCTGACGCCGCGGGGCGAGGCGGAGGCGAAGGCGGCGGGCGAGCTGCTCGCCGCGCACGGGCTCGATTTCGACCGGTGCTTCACCAGCGTCCAGACCCGGGCGATCCGCACCCTGCACATCGCGCTTCGCGCCATGGGCCGGCTGTGGCTGCCGGAAGAGAAGCACTGGCGGCTGAACGAGCGCCACTATGGCGGGCTCACCGGCCTCGACAAGGCGGAGACCGCGGCGAAGCATGGCGACGAGCAGGTCCACATCTGGCGCCGCTCGTTCGATACGCCGCCGCCCCCGCTGGAGCCGGGCAGCCGCTACGACCTGTCGGGTGACCGGCGCTATGCCGGCGTCGCCATCCCGGCGACGGAGAGCCTCAAGGACACGATCGCGCGCGTGCTGCCCTGTTGGGAGGAACGGATCGCCCCGGCGCTGAAGGCGGGCCAGCGCGTGCTGATCGCCGCCCACGGCAATTCGCTGCGCGCCCTGGTCAAGCACCTCTCGCGCATCGCGGACGAGGAGATCACCGGCCTCGAGATCCCGACCGGCCAGCCGATCGTCTATGAGCTCGACGAGGGGCTGAACGAGATCGAGCGCTATTACCTGAAGGACCGCGCCGCGCGCGCCTAGAATTCCTTCACCCGCGCCAGGTTGCGGTGGGCGCGATGGAGAATGTCGTCGGGCGAATCGCCCGGCAGGATCGCGGCGACGCCGATGGTGAGATCGAGCGCAAGCTCGGTACCGCCGATGTCGAGCGGCTGGCTGGCGACGAAGCGGGCGATGCGCTCCCCGGTCTCGATCGCCGAATCGCTGTCGAGATGATCGAGCAGCAGCGCGAAGCCGCCATTGAGGCGCGCCGCGACGTCGCTGGCCCGGATCAGCCCTTCGAGCAGGCGACCGAGATGACGCAGCGCCGCATCGCCCGCGACGCGGCCGTGCGTCGCGTTGATCTCGCGCAGCCCCCGGATATCGATCGCGAGCAAGGCCGCGCTCGTGCCGTGCCGGGCGCAGCGGCTGACGACGCGCTCCAGCTCCTCGGCGAGCGCGCGCTCGTTGGGCAGGCCGGTGAGCGGATCGGCGTCGGCGCTCGCCTCCAGCTCGGCGAGGCGCTGGCGCAGCTCGGCGAGCGAGGCGCGCAGCAGCGCATTCTCGTCCGCCAGCCGGCGCAGCGCCGCCTGTGCGTCGTCGCCCGGAATTTCGCTGCGTGCCGCTTCGCCCATCATCCTTCCCTCGCTGTCCCCATAGCGGACAGTGGTTAACAAGCCGCGAAGCAGGCGCCGCATTGCCGTCGCTGCGCGCGCTGGCTAAGGACGGCCTTTCGCCACTGGGGGAAGCCGCATGGCCGCAACCGCGCCGCTCGTCGGGCTCATCATGGGCAGCCGCTCCGATTGGGAGACGATGCGCCATGCGGCCGAGATGCTGGACGCGCTCGGCATCGCCTATGAGACGCGGGTCGTCTCGGCCCATCGCACGCCCCGGCGGCTCTATGATTATGCGACCGGCGCGGTCGCGCGGGGGCTCAAGGCGATCATCGCCGGCGCCGGCGGCGCCGCTCACCTGCCCGGCATGACCGCCTCGATGACGCGGCTGCCGGTGCTCGGCGTGCCGGTCGAATCGAAGGCGCTCTCCGGGCTCGACAGCCTGCTGTCGATCGTCCAGATGCCCGCCGGCGTCCCGGTCGCGACCTTTTCGATCGGCCCGGCCGGGGCCGCCAATGCCGCGCTCGCCGCCGCCGCGATCCTCGCCACGGCCGACGAGGCGCTGGCCGCGCGGCTCGAGGCGTGGCGGACGAAGCAGACCGACGACGTCGCCGAAACCATCGAATGATCCCGCCCGGCGCGACCATCGGCATCGTCGGCGGCGGACAGCTCGGGCGGATGCTCGCACTCGCCGCCGCCCCGCTCGGCTATCGCTGCCACGTCTACGCGCCCGGCGAGGCGCCGCCAGCGGCCGAGGTCGCGGCGCGCTTCACCCGCGGCGCCTATGACGACGCCGAGGCGCTGGCGCGCTTCGCCGACGCGGTCGACATCGTCACCTGGGAGTTCGAAAACATCCCCGCCGCGCCGCTCGCGGCGCTCGCCGCCCACGCCGAGCTCCACCCGCCGCCCCGGGCGCTGGAGATCGCGCAGGACCGGCTCGCCGAAAAGCGCTTCGTCGCATCGCTGGGCGGCCGGCCGGCGCCGTTCGCCGAGGTGAGCGAGCGGGCGGGCATCGATGTGGCGCTGGCGCGGATCGGCGCGCCGGCGATCCTGAAGACGCGGCGGCTCGGCTATGACGGCAAGGGCCAGGCACGGATCGCCAGCGCCGGCGAGGCCGAAGCCGCCTGGGCCGCGCTGAACGGCGCGCCCTGCGTCCTCGAAGGCTTCGTCGCCTTCGACGGAGAGTTCTCGATCCTGCTCTGCCGGGCCGCGAGCGGCGAGATCGCCCTGTGGGATGCGCCGCGCAACGTGCATGAGCATGGCATATTGCGCCGCTCCCGGGTCCCCGCCCCTTCAGGCTTCGCGACAGCGATCGGCAAGGGCGCGGCGCTGGCGCGAAGGATCGCCGAGGCGCTCGATTATGTCGGCGTGCTGGCGGTGGAGTTCTTCGCGCTGGGCGACGAGGCGGTGTTCAACGAGATGGCGCCGCGCGTCCACAATAGCGGCCACTGGACGATCGAGGGCGCGCTGACCTCGCAATTCGAAAATCACATCCGCGCGATCTGCGGCCTGCCGCTGGGCTCGACCGCGCTGACCGCCAGCAGCGTCGAGATGGAGAATCTGATCGGCGATGAAGCGTCGGCCTGGGCGGAGATCCTCGCCGATCCCGCCGCGCACCTCCACCTCTACGGCAAGAGCGAGGCGCGGCCCGGCCGCAAGATGGGCCACGTCACCCGGATCGGCGGCCGGGCGGAGGGCTGATCCTCCGGCCCGGCCACCGGACCGGATCACTGCGCCTGCACGACCTCGACCGGCAGGCCGACCTGATCGAGCTGGCCACGCACCCGCGAGGCATCGCCGACCACCACCCAGATGAACCTGTCGGGATCGATCGCGCGACGCGCCGCTTCGTCGAGCTGGGCGGCGGTGAAGCCGCGCAGGCGGCTCGCCAGCGTGTCATAATAATCGTCCGGCCGATTGTAGAGGTCGTTCTGCTCGAGCGCGCCCAGCACCGCGGCGGACGTCTCGAAATTGCCCGGCAACTCGCGGATGCTGCCCGAGATCGCGCGGTCCCGCTCCTCCGCGGTGGTGCCGCGCGTCGTCAGGAAGTCGTTGATCTGGGTCCGCAGCGCGACCAGCGAATCGCCGGTCCGATCGGCCTGCACCGGCGCGAACACGATATAGGGCGACCGATGCTCGACCCGGTTGACGATGCCGAACACGCCATAGGACCAATGCTTCGTTTCGCGCAGGTCCATGTTGAGGCGGGCGAGGAAATCGCCGCCGAGCGACTGGTTCGCGGTATCGAGCGCCAGCAGATCGTCGGTGCCGTTGACCGGCAGCAGCTGGCCGCCGAGGATCAGCGACTGCGGCGATTGCGGCCGATCGATCAGGATGATCCGCGGCCGCGCATCCGGAACCGCATGATCGAACGACTTGGTGCCCCTGGCCGCCGCCGGGGCGCGCCAGTTGCCGAAACGCGCCTCGAGCATCGGCGTGATCTCCGCGAGCGTCGTATCGCCGACCACGAAGATCCTGGCGTTGTCGGGCCGAATCCAGGCGTCATGCGCGCCGACGATGTCGTCGCGCGTGATCGCCCGCACCGCTTCGGGCGTGCCCGAGCCGGTGAACGGCGTGCCGTAGGGATGGCCCGCGCCATAGAGCAGCGGCGGCAGGATCCTGAGGGCGATGCCCCTCGGCTGGCTCATCTCCGCCGCGATCTGCGCCAGCCGCTGGCCGCGCAGGCGCTCGATCTCGGTGGGGGCGAAGGCCGGATTCTTGACGATGTCGGCCATCAGGTCGAGCGATGCGCCGAGGTTCGACTTGAGCGCGGCGAGCGTCACCGTCGTGCGGTCGATGCCCGCGCCGGTCGTTATCGTCGCGCCGAGCCGCTCGCGCGCCTCCGCGATCTCGTTGGCATCGAGCGATGTCGTGCCTTCGTCGAGCAGCGCCGCCATCAGGCTTTGCAGGCCCGACCGATCGGCGGGGTCCGCCGAATAGCCCGCGTCGAAGGAAAGCGCGACCCGCACCACCGGGACGGCGGCGCGGCGTGCGAACACGACCTCGATGCCGTTCGACAGGCGGCCGCGCTCGATCGCCGGGAAATCGAGATCGGCGATCTCGCCGACCTCGGGCAGGCGCGAGCGATCGACGCCGGGCTGCGCGGCGCCGCCGGCGCCATCGGCCGGCATGTCGGCCGGATAGGCAGCGGCGGGCACCGGCGCCGCCGGATTGGGCGCGAGCGGTTGATCGGCCGGCGCCGGCATCCGGTAGTAGCGCGGCATCGACCGGGTGAAATGGCTGGCGCCGCCGCTCGAGGCGGCGGATTCCTGGTAGGGCTCGCGCTCGCCCGGGGCGACGGTAAGCGCATAGACCGGCCGGGTCAGCCAGCGCTGCATCGCCGCGCGCACCTGATCGGGCGTGGTCTGGGAAAGCTGCACCAGCCGGCGCTGGTAGAAGCCGGGATCATTGGCGTAGAGCGCCCCCTCGGCGAGCGCCACGGCCTTGCCGCCGAAGCCGCCGACCTGCTCCAGCCCGCGCAGCCGCGCCGCGATCGTGCTGGTAACGTAGCGCTGGACCTCGTCGGCGGTCGGGCCGGTGCGCACGAATTCGGCGATCAGCTCGTCGAGCCGCTGCGACACCGCCGCGGCGTCCTGGCCGGGCTTCACGTCGACCTGGACCTGGAAAATGCCGACCCGGTGGAATTGCTGGAGGTGGGCGGACACCGCGACGGCGGTCTGCTCGCCGCGCACCAGGATCCTGTCGAGCCGCGAGCTGGCGAGGCCGCCGAGCACGCCGGCCGCGACGTCGAGCGGCACCGAGACCTCGTCGAGCAGGCCGGGAACGGCCCATTCGCGATAGAGGCGGGTCGTTGCGACATGATCGTGCATCGTCTCGTCGATGCGCTGCTCGAGCGTCGGCACCGACGCTTCGGCCGGACGGTTCTGCGGCCCGCGCGGAATGTCGCCGAAATAGCGGGTGACGAGGGTGCGCGCGTCCTCCAGGGTGATATCGCCGGCGAGCACAAGCACCGCATTGTTCGGGCCATAATGGTCGCGGAACCACTGGTGGACCGTCTCCAGGCTGGCCGCGTCGAGATCCGCCATCGAGCCGATCGTCGAATGGCGATAGGGGTGTCCCTCCGGGAACAGGGCGGCGAGCTCGTGATATTCGACGAGGCCGTAGGGCTGGTTGTCGCCCTGGCGCTTCTCGTTCTGGACGACGCCGCGCTGCTCGTCGAGCACCTGCTGCGTGATCGCCGGCAGGAGATGCCCCATCCGGTCGCTCTCCATGAACAGCGCGACCTCGAGCGCGGCGCGCGGCACCGTCTGGAAGTAATTGGTGCGATCGAACCAGGTGGTGCCGTTGAGATCGGTCGCGCCGATCCGCCGCATCGGCTCGAAATATTCGCCGGGCGCATTCTCCGACCCGTTGAACATCAGATGCTCGAACAGGTGGGCGAAACCGGTCCTGCCCGCCGGCTCGTCCTTCGAGCCGATCGAATACCAGACCGACACCGCGACGACCGGCGCCTTGTGATCCTCATGGACGATCACGCGCAGCCCGTTGGGAAGCGTGAACTGCTCGTAAGGGATGTCCACCTCGGCGACCAGCCGCCGAATCGAATCCGCGCCCGGCGCCGTTGCGCCCGGTTGCGCGATCGCGCCCTGGCCAAAGGAGACGAGGCCGGCGACCGAAAGTCCGGCAGCCACCGCGAGCGTGGTCAGAATCTTGCGCATGGAAATCCCCGCTTGTTCAAGCGGACGACCTTAGCCGCCTGTGCGGTGAGCGCAATACACCTGGCGAAAAATGTACTAGAGACCGGGCCATCGTCGGCCGATCTTGCGTGGCATTAGTGCAACACTACATGGACGGTGAATGGAACAGGGACCTTTATGAATCTCGACAAATTCACCGATCGCGCGCGCGGCTTCCTGCAATCGGCCCAAACCGTCGCGCTCAGGATGAACCACCAGCGCATCGCCCCGGCCCACCTGCTCAAGGCGCTGCTCGAGGACGAGCAGGGCATGGGCTCCGGCCTCATCGATCGCGCCGGCGGCAATGCCGACACGGCGCGGCGCGAGACCGACAAGGCACTCGCGAAGATACCCGCCGTGTCGGGCAGCGGCGCGACCGCGGCGCCGGCGCTGGACGGCGAGACGATCCGCGTGCTCGATCAGGCCGAGCAGATCGCCGAAAAGGCAGGCGATTCCTATGTCACCGTCGAGCGGCTGCTGCTCGCGCTCACCCTCGCCGGCACGACCGACGCCGGCAAGGCGCTCGCCGCCGCCGGCGTGAAGGCGGAGCCGCTCAACGCGGCGATCAACCAGCTTCGCGGTGGCCGCACCGCCGATACCGCCTCGGCCGAGGACCGCTATGACGCGCTGCGCAAGTTCGCCCGCGACCTCACCGCCGCGGCGCGCGAGGGCAGGCTCGACCCAGTGATCGGCCGCGACGAGGAGATCCGCCGCACCGTCCAGATCCTCGCCCGGCGCACCAAGAACAATCCGGTGCTGATCGGCGAGCCCGGGGTCGGCAAGACGGCGATCGCGGAAGGGCTGGCGCTGCGCATCGCCAATGGCGATGTGCCCGACAGCCTGAAGGACCGGCGGCTGATGGCGCTTGACATGGGCGCGCTCATCGCCGGCGCGAAATATCGCGGCGAGTTCGAGGAGCGCCTGAAGGGCGTGCTCGACGAGGTCAAGCAGGCCGAAGGCGACGTCATCCTGTTCATCGACGAGATGCACACCCTGATCGGCGCCGGCGCGAGCGAGGGCGCGATGGACGCCGGCAATCTGCTCAAGCCGGCGCTGGCGCGCGGCGAGCTGCACTGCATCGGCGCGACCACGCTCGACGAATA
>JBDZVR010000027.1:0-39450 GCA_040255785.1 Sphingomonadales bacterium | reverse complement strand
GGGCCCGCGGGGCGCGCGCGGCGCCCGCGCTCCCTCGGCCGCGGCGGCGATCGGACCGGGCTGGAACATGCGCCCGCGGATAGCCGCCACTGGTAAAGGAATGCTTCAGCCGGGCAGCCGATGGTCCCGATATTGCTCGCGCAGCGCCGTCTTCAGCAGCTTGCCGCTGGCGGTATGCGGCAGCGAATCGACGAAGAGGATCTCGTCGGGCAGCCACCACTTCGCGACGTGGCGGGCGAGATGCGCGCGAACGTCGCCGGCGGTCACGCCGGACCCCGGCGCGCGCACCACGAGCAGCAGCGGCCGCTCCGCCCATTTGGGATGGGCGATGCCGATCGCGGCCGCCTCGGCCACGCCGGGGCAGCCGACCGCGGCATTTTCCAGCTCGACCGAGCTGATCCACTCGCCACCCGACTTGATCACGTCCTTGGCCCGATCGGTTATCTGGAGCGTGCCGCAGGGATGAAGGATGGCGACGTCGCCGGTGTCGAACCAGCCTTCGGAATCGATGCAGTCGCCGCTCTCGTCGCGATAGTAGCGGCGGATCACCCAGGCGCCGCGCACCTGCAGGCGGCCGGAGGAGGCGCCGTCGCGCGGCAGCACCCGGCCCGCGTCATCGACGGTGCGCAGCTCGACCCCGAACGGCGCGCGCCCCTGCCGCGTCGTGATCCCGACCTTGCGCTCGAACGACAGATCGTCCCAGTCGGGCGTCGGCGACCCCATCGTGCCGACCGGCGACGTCTCGGTCATGCCCCAGGCGTGGCTGACCCGAATCCCCATGCGCATCAGCCGCTCGACCATCGCGCGCGGCGCTGCCGAACCGCCGATCGCGACCAGCCGCAGATGCTCCGGCCGCTGACCGGTCTCGTCCATGTGCTGGAACATCGACAGCCAGACCGTCGGCACGCCGGCGGAATGGGTGACCCCTTCCTCACTCATCAGGCGGCAGAGCACGTCCGGCGCATTGACCGCGGCGTAGACCAGCTTCACGCCCGCCATCGCGGTCGCGAACGGCATTCCCCACGCGGCGGCATGGAACATCGGCACGATCGGCAGCACCACCGCGCGCGGCGAGAGATCGAAACAGGCGGGCGCGATCTCCGCCATCGCCTGCAGCACGCAGGTTCGGTGCTCGTAGAGCACGCCCTTGGGGTTCCCGGTCGTGCCGCTGGTGTAGCAGAGCATGCACGGGTCGCGCTCCGGCCCCTCGACCCAGCGATAATCGTCGTCGTGCGCCGCGAGCAGATCGGCGAACGCGCCATCGTCGAGGCAGACATAATGCTCGACCGAGGGCCAGCGCGGTCGCAGCCGCTCGACGATCGGCGCGAAGACCCTGTCGTAGAACAGGACGCGATCCTCGGCATGGCCGACGATATAGGCGAGCTGGTCGTCGAACAGGCGCGGGTTCACGGTGTGGACGATGCCGCCCATCCCGATCACGCCATACCAGGCGATCAGGTGATGGTGATGATTCATCGCCAGGGTCGCGACCCGGTCGGCCGGACGGATGCCCATCCGTTCGAGCGCCCGGGCGAGCCGCCGCGATTCTCGGGCGACGCCGGCCCAGTCGGTGCGCGTCACCCGGCCGTCGGCCCAGGCGCTCGCCACTACGCGCGCGCCGTGCTCGCGTTCGGCATGATCGAGAATGCGCGGGATGCGCAGCTCGAAATCCTGCATCGCGCCCGGCATCGTCCCCCTCCTCCCGACCGGCGCGATGTTGCGCCGGTTCAGCCGACCAAGGCAAGCCTCGGCGGATCGAGCGGCGCGAGCGTGACGGCGCGAACGCCCTCGATCCGCTCGACGCGGGCGGCGAGCTCCGCGTCGATCGCGTAGTCGCGGCCGAGCAGCAGCTCCGCCTTGCCCCGCCCGAAATCGGCGATGAGGCGGAGCTGGCCGTTGCCGCCGCGGGCGGCGGCCATCGCCTCCGCGAGGCGCTGCGGCGCCGCCGGATCATCGATCTCGACGGTGAGCTGGAGACGGACGCGCCGCGCGAGCCCGTCCAGCGGCTGCAGGGCGCGGATGGTGACGCGCGGCGTCTCCTCGCCGGGGCGGCGGTCGAGCTCGACGTTGAGCAGGACGCAGGCGCCGTTGCGGGCCGCGCCCTGGGCCTGCTCGGCGGCGGCATCGTCGAATACGGTCGCCTCGAACTGGCCCGAAGGGTCGGAGAGCGTCGCCATCATGTAGCGGCGGCCCCTCGCCGAGGTGCGCCAGCGCGTGTCCTCGACCAGCGCGGCCATGGTCGCCGCGACGCGGCCGCCGTCCGGCGGCGCGGGCGCGGCGGCGAGCTGGGCGAAGGTGCGCGCGCCGTGCGCGCCGACGACCGCCGCGAACGCGTCGACGGGATGGGCGGAGAAGTAGAAGCCGAAGCTTTCCTTTTCCGCCGCCATGCGCTCGGCGAGCGTCCACGGCTCGCCGGCGGGCATGCGGATCGGCACGACATTGGCCGCGCCCTCGCCGAACAGCCCGCCCTGCCCGCTTTCGCGCGCGGCGGCGGCGCTGGCGGCGGCCGCGAGGATCGTCTCGGCTGCGGCGAAGGCGGCCCAGCGCTCGCACAGGCCATCGAAGGCGCCGGCGCCGGCGAGGCTTTCGAGCTGTCGGCGATTGAGCAGGTGCGGGTCGATCCGCGCCGCGAAATCGTCGAGGTCGCGGAACGGCCCGCCGCGCCGGCGTTCCGCGACGAGCTGCGCCATCGCCTTCTCGCCGACACCCTTGAGGGCGCCGAGCCCGTAGCGCACCGCCGCCGTCCCCTCCCGTTCCTCGACCGAGAATTCCGCCTCGCTCGCGTTGATCGCAGGCGGCAGGCAGGGCACGCCGGAGCGGCGCATATCGTCGATGAAGACCGCCAGCTTGTCGGTCTGGTGGATGTCGAAGCACATCGAGGCGGCGTAGAATTCGGCGCGGTGATGCGCCTTCAGCCAGGCCGTCTGGTAGGTGAGCAGCGCATAGGCGGCGGCGTGGCTCTTGTTGAAGCCATAGCCGGCGAACTTGTCGATCAGGTCGAACAGCTCGTTCGCCTTGGCCTCGGCAATCCCGTTATGCTGCTTGCAGCCCGCGACGAAGACGGCGCGCTGCTTGTCCATCTCCGCCTTGATCTTCTTGCCCATCGCGCGGCGGAGCAGGTCGGCGCCGCCCAGGCTGTAGCCGGCGAGGATTTGCGCCGCCTGCATCACCTGCTCCTGGTAGACGAAGATCCCGTAGGTCTCCTTGAGGATGTCCTCGAGCAGCGGGTGGGGATAGTCGATCGGCTCCTCGCCGTTCTTGCGACGGCCGAACATCGGGATATTGTCCATCGGGCCGGGCCGATAGAGCGCATTGAGCGCGATGATGTCCTCGAACACGGTCGGCTTCACCGCCGAGAGCGTGCGCCGCATCCCCTCCGATTCCACCTGGAACACGCCGACCGTGTCGCCGCGCTGGAGCAGCTCGTAGACGGCGGGATCGTCCCAGGGCAGCGCGTCCAGATCGACCTCGATGCCGCGCGCCGCGAGCATCTCCACCGCCTTGCGCAGCACGGAGAGCGTCTTGAGGCCGAGAAAGTCGAACTTCACCAGCCCCGCCGCCTCGACATATTTCATGTCGAACTGCGTCACCGGCATGTCCGAGCGCGGATCTCGGTAGAGAGGGACGAGCCGGTCGAGCGGGCGATCGCCGATGACGACGCCGGCGGCGTGGGTGGAGCTGTGCCGCGGCAGGCCCTCCAGCTTCATCGCCAAATCGAACAGCCGGCGCACGTCCGGGTCGTTGCGATATTCGGCGGCGAGCTCCGACACGCCGTTCAGCGCGCGCTCGAGCGTCCACGGATCGGTTGGATGGTTGGGGACCAGCTTGGCGAGCCGATCGACCTGGCCGTAGGGCATCTGGAGCACGCGGCCCGTGTCCTTGAGCACCGCCCGCGCCTTGAGCTTGCCGAAGGTGATGATCTGGGCGACCTTGTCGTTGCCGTAGCGCTCCTGGACATAGCGGATCACCTCGCCGCGCCGCGTTTCGCAAAAGTCGACGTCGAAGTCCGGCATCGACACGCGTTCGGGATTGAGGAAGCGCTCGAAGATGAGGCCGAGCCGCAGCGGATCGAGATCGGTGATGGTGAGCGCCCAGGCGACGACCGAGCCGGCGCCGGAGCCGCGACCAGGGCCGACCGGAATGCCGCGCGCCTTCGCCCATTTGATGAAGTCGGCGACGATCAGGAAATAGCCGGGAAAGCCCATCTGGACGATGACGTCGAGCTCGAATTCGAGGCGGTCGACATAGGCCTGGCGCCGCTCGGGCGTAAGATCGTCGTAGCGTTCGAGCCGTGCCTCCAGCCCGGCGCGCGCGTCGCGGCGCAGATGCTCGGCCTCCGCCTCGACGTCGCCGACGATGCGAGGCAGGATCGGCCGGCGCCTGGGCGCGGCGAAGGCGCAGCGGCGCGCGACAATCGCGCTGTTGTCGATCGCCTCGGGCAGATCGGCGAACAGCGCGCGCATCTCCGCGGCCGGCTTGATCCAGGCCTCGCTGGACGAGCGGATGCGGTCGGTGCGCTCGATCTGGCTCGATTGGGCGATGCAAAGCATCGCGTCGTGTGCCTGGTGGAAGCCAGGCTCGGCATAGGCGGCGGGGTTGGTCGCGACCAGTGGCAGGTCGAGGCGATAGGCAAGGTCGAGCAGCGCGCCTTCGGCCGCCTGCTCGACCGCGTCGCCCCGCCGGCACAGCTCGACATAGAGCCGGCCCGGAAACAGCCGGCACAGCTCGTCCAGCATCGCTTCGGCCGCGACCCGCTGCCCCTCGGCGAGGAGCCGGGCGAGCGCGCCCTCGCCGCCGCCGGTGAGCGCGATCAGGCCGTCGGTGCGTCCGGCGAGCGCGGTGAGCGGGACGTGTGCCTCCAGTTCGACCGGGCGGCCGAGATGCGCGGCCGACACCAGCGCGCACAGATTCTCGTAGCCGGTCGCGTCCTGGGCGTAGAGCGGCAGCCAGTCGATCACCGGCGCGGCCTTGTCGCCGCCGCCGGGGCGGGCGATACCGAGCAGGGCGCCGACGATCGGCTGGACGCCCTCCGCGAGGCAGGCGTCGCTGAACGGCATCGCGGCGTAGAGGCCGTTGCGGTCGGCCACCGCCGCCGCCGGGAAATCGAGCCGCTTCGCCTGCCGCGCGATCGCCCCGGGTTCGATCGCGCCTTCGAGCATCGTGTAGCAGGAGAAGATGCGAAGCGGGACGTAGGGCGCGGTCATGGGCCGACTATGGCGGCCGGGTCGAGTCGGGGAAAGTCGCGTCTCGGCTTATCCACAGCCTATTCGATCACGCCCTCGCGGAGGCGGAGCACGCGGTCCATGCGCGCGGCGATGCGTTCGTTGTGGGTGGCGACGAGGGCGGCGCTGCCCTCCTCGCGTACCAGGTGGAGAAACTCGTCGAAGACGATATCGGCGGTCGCCTCGTCGAGATTGCCGGTGGGCTCGTCGGCGAGGACGAGAGCTGGTCGGTTGGCGAGCGCACGGGCGACGGCGACCCGCTGCTGCTCGCCACCCGAGAGCCTGGCCGGACGGTGGGTCAGCCGCGCGCCGAGGCCGAGGCGGGTGAGCAGGCTCTGCGCGCGCTCGTCGGCTTCGGCGCGCGTCGCGCCGCGCACGAGCCCGGGGATGACGACATTCTCGAGCGCGTTGAAGTCAGGCAGCAGGTGGTGAAACTGGTAGACGAAGCCGAGCGTGTCGCGCCGTGTCGCGGTGCGCTCGGCATCGTTGAACCGGCTCGCCTCGCGCCCCCTGATCCGGATCGAGCCCTCGAAGCCGCCCTCGAGCAGGCCGACCGCCTGCAGCAGGGTGGACTTGCCCGAACCGGAGGGGCCGAGCAACGCGACGATCTCGCCGGCGCCGACCGCGAGATCGACCCCGCGCAGCACCTCGATCGTCACCCCCGCCTGGTCGAAGCTGCGCCGCAGCCCCGTGACGCGCAGCACCTCATCCGTTTCATTCATAGCGCAGCACCTGCACCGGATCGGTGCGCGCCGCGCGCCAGGCGGGGAGCAGCGTGGCGAGGAAGCTCAGCACGAACGCCATCGAGACGATCGCGATCACCTCGACCGGATCGGTGCGCGCCGGCAGCTCGGTGAGGAAGCGCACCGACGGATCCCACAAATTCTCGCCGCTGAGGCGCTGGAAGAAATCCACGACGTCCTGGCGGAAATGGAGGCCGACGGTGCCGAGGATCAGCCCGGCGATGATGCCGAGCACGCCGATCGTGATGCCGACCGTCATGAACACCTTCATCACGCCGCCGCCGGTCGCGCCCATCGTGCGCAGGATCGCGATGTCGCGGCGCTTCGCGCGCACCAGCATGATCAGCGAGGAAAGGATGTTGAACACCGCGACGAGAACGATGATCGAGAGGACCACGAACATCACGACGCGCTCGATCTGGATCGCCTCGAACAAGGCCGAGTTCATCGAGCGCCAGTCGTTGATGATGGCGCGCCCCCGCACCTCCGTGGCGAGCGGGGCGAGGATCTCGCCGACGCGATCGGGATCGGTGGTCTTGACCTCGATCATCCCGACCTGGTCGCCCATCATCAGGAAGTTCTGCGCCTCCGCCAGCGGCATCACCACGAACGCGCGGTCGAAATCGTAAAGCCCGATCTCGAAGATCGCGGCGACGCGATAGTCGAGGATCCGCGGCACCGTGCCGAACGGCGTCGTTCGCCCCTGCGGGCTGATGATCGTGATCGTGTCGCCAAGACCGATGCCGAGCAGCTCGGCGAGGCGTGAGCCGATCGCGACATTGTCGGTGCCGGGGCGGAGCGCCGTGAGGTCGCCGGCGAGCACGTTGCTCGCGATCGGGCCGGCGCGGTTGTTGATGTCGCCGAGCGTCATGCCGCGCAGCAGGATCGCCTCCACGCGGCCGTCATGGGTCGCCATTAGCGGCTGCTCGATCAGCGGCGTCGCCGAGACGACGCCTGGCGTGCGCCGCGCCTGCTCGAGGATCGGCTGCCAGTCGGCGAGGCGGCCGCCATAGCCCTGGACCACCGCGTGGCCGTTGAGCCCGACCACCTTCTCGAACAATTCGGCGCGAAAGCCGCTCATCACGCTCATCACGATGATCAACGCCGCGACGCCGAGCATCACCGCGACGAGGCTGATCCAGGCGACGAGGAAGATGAAGCCCTCGCCCTTGCCCGGCAGCAGGTAGCGCCGGGCGATCATCCGCTCGTAGCGGTTGAGGATCACGCGGCGAGCCTCGCCAGCGCGCCCTCGATGCCGATTTCCTCGCGCGCGCCGGTCGCCCGGTGCTTGAGCTCGACGACACCTTTCGCCAGCCCGCGCGGGCCGACGATGAGCTGCCAGGGCAGGCCGATGAGGTCGGCGGTCGCGAACTTGGCGCCGGCGCGCTCGTCGCGGTCGTCGTAGAGCAGCTCGACGCCGGCAGTGCGCAGGCGCGCGTAGATATCGTCCGCCGCCGCGGTGCAGGCGGCATCGTCGGTCCGCATGTTGACGAGGGCGACCTTGAACGGCGCCACCGGCTCCGGCCAGACGATGCCGGCCTCATCATGGCTCGCCTCGATGATTGCGCCGACGAGCCGCGAGACGCCGATGCCGTAGCTGCCGCCGAGCGGCGTCACCGGCGCGCCGTCCGGCCCGCTGACCGTGAAGCCCAGCGGCTTCGAATATTTGTCGCCGAAATAGAAGATGTGGCCGACCTCGATCCCGCGCGACTGGCGCAGGTCCGCGCCGAGCGCGGCCTCGCGCGCCGGATCGCGCTTCTCGTCGGTCGCGGCATAATCGGCGGTCATCGAATCGACGAAGGCCTGCAGCGCCGCGCTGTCGTCCGCATCGACCGCATAATCCTCGGCCGGGCGCAGCTTCTCCCAGCTCTTGTGGAAATAGACCTCGCTTTCGCCCGAGGGCGCGAGGATGATGAACTCGTGGCTCAGGTCGCCGCCGATCGGGCCGGTGTCCGCCTGCATCGGGATCGCGCGCAGGCCCATGCGCGCGAAGGTGCGCAGATAGGCGACGAACATGCGGTTGTAGCTCACCCGCGCGCCGGCCTCGTCGAGATCGAAGCTGTAGGCGTCCTTCATCAGGAACTCGCGACCGCGCATCACGCCGAAGCGCGGGCGGATCTCGTCGCGGAACTTCCACTGGATGTGGTAGAGGATGCGCGGCAGATCGCGATAGCTCTTCGCCGAATGCTGGAAGATCGCGGTCAGCATGTCCTCGTTAGTCGGGCCGTAGAGCAGCTCACGCTCCTGCCGGTCGGTGATCCGCAGCATCTCCGGGCCGTAGGCGTCGTAGCGGCCGGTGGCGCGCCAGTAATCGGCGGCCTGGATCGTCGGCATCAGCATCTCGATCGCGCCGGCCCGGTCCTGCTCCTCGCGCACGATCGCCTCGATCTTCGCGAGCACGCGGTGGCCGAGCGGCAGCCATGCGTAGATGCCGGCGGCGGTCTGGCGGATCATGCCCGCGCGCAGCATCAGCCGGTGGCTGGCGATCTGGGCATCGGCCGGCGTTTCCTTGGTGACGGGCAGGAAATAGCGGGTGAGTCGCATGGAGCGGGCGCGGCTTTCGTAAGGCGAAGGGTGGTCGATCGAATGTCGCTCTAGGCAGCCGCCCGCGGCAAGGCAACAGATGGCGCGAGGCCGCGATCGCTGTTGCCATACCGCAACAGGTCGCTGCCAAACTACGACGATCGGGTGATCGAGCGATGACAAGCCGGACTGAGCCGCATAGCCTGACCGTCACGCAACCAACGGCTTTGGCCTGGTTCGGGGAGGCTCTAGGTTCGCCCTGTATCCCTTGCGAGGTAGGGCGTGAGTGGCGGACCTGAGCGTCACAAGGGGGTTGACGGCCATGCCGTCATGCGGGTGCCCGGACGGTGACGTCCGGGCACTTGTCCATCGGGCGGACGCGCCTCGATGCGGCCGCGGGGCCGATCATCGCGCGGGGCTCGCCGCCTTCCGCTTTCCGCTTGTCGCCCGGTCAGACCAGTCGGCTCTGCTTCACCGCCGCTTCGATGAAGCTGGCGAAGAGCGGGTGCGGGTCGAAGGGCTTGGACTTCAGCTCCGGGTGGAACTGGACGCCGATGAACCAGGGATGATCGGGCCGCTCGACGATCTCGGGCAGCTCGCCATCGGGACTCATGCCGGAAAAGATGAGACCGCCCCGCTCGAGCGCCTCGCGGTAGTGGACGTTGACCTCATAGCGGTGGCGGTGGCGTTCGCTGATCCGGTCGGTGTTGTAGATGCCGCGCACGGCGCTGTTGCCGGCGAGCACCGCCTCGTAGGTGCCGAGCCGCATCGTCCCGCCGAGATCGCCGCCGGCGGCGCGCTTCTGCAGCCCGGCCTCGCTCATCCACTCGATGATGAGGCCGATCACCGGCTCGGCCGGCGCGCCGAATTCGGAGGAGCCGGCGCCGGCGATGCCCGACATATTGCGGGCGCTCTCGATGCAGGCCATCTGCATGCCGAGGCAGATGCCGAAGAAGGGCACCTTGCGCTCGCGCGCGAACTGGACCGAGGCGATCTTGCCCTCGCTGCCGCGCTCGCCGAAGCCGCCGGGGACGAGGATGCCGTGCATCGGCTCGAGCGCGGCGGCGATTTCCGCGCCCGGATTTTCAAACAGCTCGGCGTCGAGCCACTTGATGTTGACCCGAACGCGGTTGGCGAGGCCGCCGTGGACGAGTGCCTCGGTGAGGCTCTTGTAGGCGTCGGGCAGGCCGACATATTTGCCGACGACGCCGATCGTGACCTCGCCCTCCGGGTTGAACAGCCGGTCGACGACATCCTGCCAGCGGCGCATGTCCGGCGGCGGCGCGCTGATGCCGAACGCGTTCAGCAGCTCGCTGTCCAGCCCGGCCTCATGATATTGCTGCGGCACCGCGTAGATGCTGCTGGCATCGAGGGCGGGGATCACCGCTTCCTTGCGGACGTTGCAGAACAGCGCGATCTTGGCCCGCTCATTGTCGGGCAGCGGATGCTCGGTGCGGCAGACGATGATCTCGGGCTGGATGCCGAGGCTGGTCAGCTCGCGCACGCTGTGCTGGGTCGGCTTGGTCTTGAGCTCGCCGGCGGCGGCGATGAACGGCACCAGCGTGGTGTGGATCGAGAGCGTGCTGCCCCTGCCCTCCTCGTTGCGGAACTGGCGGATCGCCTCGATGAACGGCAGCGATTCGATGTCGCCGACGGTGCCGCCGACCTCGCAGATCAGGAAATCGAGATCCTCGTCGAGATCGGCGCGGATGAAGTCCTTGATGGCGTTGGTGACGTGCGGAATCACCTGGACGGTGGCGCCGAGATAGTCGCCGCGCCGCTCGCGGGTGATGATGTCCTGGTAGATTCGCCCCGACGTCGCATTGTCGCTCTGCCGCGCCGGCACGCCCGTGAAGCGCTCGTAATGGCCAAGGTCGAGATCGGTCTCGGCGCCGTCATCGGTGACGTAGACCTCGCCGTGCTGGTAGGGCGACATCGTGCCCGGATCGACGTTGAGATAGGGATCGAGCTTGCGCAGCCTGACCTTGAACCCGCGCGCCTGCAGAAGCGCCCCGAGCGAGGCCGCCATGAGACCCTTGCCAAGCGATGAGACCACGCCGCCGGTGATGAAGATGAACCGCGCCATGGGAGTCGAGCCTTAAGCCGGCGCTGCGGATTCGGGCAAGCGCCGATACGGAAATATTTGTGGGCGAAATGCGCCGAAGCGTGCCGCTTGCAGGCTGCCGCCCGCAGCTTGTCGATTGCCGCCTTACTGCGCGAGCGGGACGCCGGTCGGCGCGCTGTCGGCGGGCGCGGCGGCGTTGGCCGGCGCGGCGGGCGCCGGCGCGATCGCCCCGGGCGCGATGTTGATCGGCTGCTGCGGCGCCTCCTGGGCCTCGCGCAGCAGCGACGGGTCGATCGTGCGCCCGCGATTGGTCTGGGCCGCGAGCGCGGCGAGCACGATCGAGAGCAGGATGAAGATCGCCGCGCAGACCGAGGTCGTGCGGGTCAGGAAATCGGCGGCGCCGCGCGCCGTCATCAGGCCGGACGGGCTGCCACCGGTCAGGCCGCCACCTTCGCTGCGCTGCATCAGGATGACGGTGATCATCACCAGCGCGACCAGCGCCTGGATGACGAGCAGGAAGGTGAACAGGCCGGACATATCGCTCTTTCGGGAAGGGTGAACGCGGGCGATCTAGTCGATCGCGCCGGCCGATTCAACTCGCCGCGGCGGCCTCGACGATCGGCACGAACTGCCCGGCGGTGAGGCTGGCGCCGCCGACGAGCGCGCCATCCACGTCGGCGACTGCGAATACCGCGCCGGCATTGTCCGGCTTCACCGAGCCGCCGTAGAGGATGCGGATGCGCGTGCCGAGGTCGCCGTAGCGCGCGACGAGTGCCGCGCGGATCGCGGCGTGCATCTCGGCGATGTCCTCCGGGGTCGCCACCCGGCCGGTGCCGATGGCCCAGATCGGCTCGTAGGCGACGACCAGCTCACCTTCTTCCCAGCCGTCGGGGAGCGAGCCGGCGAGCTGCGCCTCGACGCGCGCGACATGGCCGCCGGCGGCACGCTCCTCCTCGCTCTCGCCGACGCAGACGATGACGGTGAGGCCGTGGCGCAGCCCCGCCTCGGCCTTGCCGCGCACCTCGCCGTCGCTCTCGCGCTGGTCGGCGCGACGCTCGGAATGGCCGACGATGACAAGCCTGGCGCCGGCTTCCTTCACCATCGCCGCGGACACGCAGCCGGTATGCGCGCCGCGCTCGGCCGCGTGGCAGTCCTGCGCGCCGATCGGCAGCCCGCCCGAGCGGGTCACCGCCGGCGCGATCAGGGTGAAGGGCGGGCAGATCGCGACGTCGACGCCGCCCGCCGCGCGCGCCGCCTCAGCGATCGCGGCGAGCTCGCCAAGGTCGGCGATCGCGCCGTTCATCTTCCAGTTTCCGACGACGAGCTTGCGACGGATGTGCATGTCCTGACCTGTCGATGATGTGGATGGCCGGCGCCTAGCAGGCGCCCGTGCGCCTGCCAACCTTGCGGGAGGCAGGGCGCCCATCTATGAGCCGCCGAACCAGGCCCGTCAGGATATTTCGCCCCATGGCTTCTTCCCGCAAGCGCAAGATCCAGCAGTTCATCACCGGCACGATCCTCTTCCTCGCGCTGATCGCGCTGGTCGTCACCGGCTTCGGCACCGGCGGGTTCGGCAGCCTCGACGCGCTGATCGGCGGCCAGGCGACCGGGACGACCATCGCCAGGGTCGAGGGGCGCAAGCTTTCCGAGCAGTTCGTCACCGACACCCTCAACCGCCAATATGCCGCGGCGCGGCAGAGCCAGTCCTCGCTCGACCTCGCGACCTTTCTCGAGGGCGGCACGTTCGACCGGATCGTCAACCAGCTGATCGCCGATCTCGCGCTGCAGGCGTTCGGCGAGGCCCAGGGGCTCACGGTCTCGCAGCGCATGGTGGACCGCGAGATCGTCCGCATTCCCGCCTTCCGCGGTGTCACCGGCCAGTTCGACCCGATGGCGATGCAGGCGGCACTGCGCGGCCAGAACGTGACCGAGGGCCAGCTCCGCGATGACATCGCGCGCCAGCTCATGCAGCGCCAGTTGCTCGCGCCGATCGTGCTGACACCGCACACGCCGAACGGCATCGCGCGCGCCTATGCCGACCTGCTGCTCGAGCAGCGGACTGGCGCGATCGGGCTGGTGCCGACGCGGCTGTTCACCGCCGGTGTCGACCCGACCGACGCGCAGGTCCAGGCCTTCTATGACCGGCACCGCAGCCGGTTCATCGTGCCCGAACGGCGCGTCCTGCAATATGCGGTCGTCTCGCGCGAGCAGGCGCTGGGCCAGGCGCAGGTGACCGATGCCGAGATCCAGCAATATTATCGCGACCACGACGACACCTATGGCGAGCGCGAGACGCGGACGCTGCGCGCGATCGTGCTGCCCGACGAGCAGGCGGCCCGCGCCTTCGCCCAGCGGGTGCGCGGCGGCGGCAGCTTCGTCGACGCGGCGCGCGCAGCGGGCTTCCAGGAGAGCGACGTCACCTTCGCCGACCGCACCCGCCAGCAATTCCAGCAGGCGAGCGCGCCCAATGTCGCCGCGGCCGCCTTCGGCGCGGCGCAGGGTGCGCTGGTCGGCCCGGTGCGCAGCCCGCTCGGCTATCACGTAATCCAGGTCGCCGCGATCAACCGCACGCCGGCGCGATCGCTGGAGAGCGTGCGCGACGAGATCGCGACCACGATCCGCGCGCAAAAGGCTGACGAAGCCTTCGCGACGCTCGTCAACCGGTTGCAGGACCGCATTTCCGAAGGCGCGAGCCTGCCCGAAATCGCGCGCGAGGAGCGTCTCCAGGTGGTGACGACGCCGGCGCTGACCCGCGAGGGCCGCGCCCTCGACCGGGACTTCGCCCTCGCCGCCGAGCTCACCCCGCTGCTCGAGCCGGCCTTCGAGATCGACGCCGACCATCCCGAGCTGGTGGTCGCGCCGATCGTGGAGGACCAGCGCTACGCGATTCTCGGCCTCGGCCAGATCATGCCGGCCGCGCCGCCGCCGCTCGCCAGCATCCGCGAGCGGGTGCGCGAGGCCGCGCGCGACGACATGGCGCTGCAGCGCGCCCGCCAGGTGGCGCAGGGCATCGTCGAGGCGATCAATCGCGGCACCGCGCCGGCCGAGGCCTTCGCCGCCGCGCGCCCGGCGATCCCGGCGCCGCGCGCCATCACCATGCGGCGGCAGGATCTCAGCCGCGCCGGGGGGCAGGTGCCGGCGCCGCTGCTCGCCCTGTTCAGCCTGCCCGAGCATCGCGCCCGCCTCGTCCACGCGCCGGGCGGCGAGGGCTGGTACGTCGTCCATCACCAGCAGCGGACGCCGGGTGACGCCAGCGACCAGGCCGAGCTCGTCAACGTCACCCGCGCGCAGTTCAACAACAGCGCGCCCGACGAGCTGGCGCAGCAATTCGCGCGGGCGATCGAGCTGAACAGCCGGATCAGCCGCAACGAGCGCGAGATCGCGGCGGTGCGCGCGCGGATGCTCGGTGGCACCAGCGAAGAGTGAGCAATAAGGGGCGTCCGTCGGTCCTCGTGATCGACAATTACGACAGCTTCACCTGGAACATCGTCCACTATCTGGAGGAGTTCGGCGCCGGAGTGCGCGTCGCGCGCAATGACGCGCTGACGCCGGCGCAAGCCCTGGCGAGCGGCGCCGACGCGATCCTGATCTCGCCCGGCCCCGGCGCGCCGCGCCAGGCCGGCATCTCGCTCGCGCTCGTCGCGGCCTGCGCGGCGGCGCGGCGGCCGCTGCTCGGCATCTGCCTCGGCCACCAGGCGATCGCCGAAGCCTTCGGCGGCCGGATCGAGCGCGCGCCGGCGCCGATGCACGGCAAGACCAGCGCCATTTCGCACGACGGGGGCGGCGTCTTCGCCGGCCTCCCCTCGCCCTTCACGGCGACGCGCTACCACTCGCTCACGGTCGCGCGCGCCGGCCTGCCCGGCAGCCTCGCGATCACCGCCGAGACCACCGACGGCACCATCCAGGCCCTCGCCCACCGGCGCCTTCCGATCCACGGCGTCCAGTTCCATCCCGAAAGCGTCGCCAGCGCCCACGGACACAAGTTGTTGGGGAATTTTCTCGCGCTTGCCACGAGCGCTTGACAGCACCCCTCCTGTTCCATACACGTTCCGCAGATGTTCCATCGGGAGGAACCGGGATGCTGACGCGCAAGCAAAAGGAGCTGCTTCTCTACATCGACGCGCGCCTCAGGGAGACCGGCATTTCGCCGTCCTTCGAGGAGATGAAGGACGCGCTCGACCTCAAGTCGAAGAGCGGCGTCCACCGGCTGATTTCGGCGCTCGAGGAGCGTGGCTTCATCCGCCGCCTGCCCAACCGCGCGCGGGCGCTCGAAGTGCTGAAGGTGCCGGAGTTGAGCGCCGTCGTCCCGGCGGCCACCGGCGCGGTCGCGCCGCCGCGGCCGGCCAACGACCTGCTCGAAATCCCGCTCCATGGCCGGATCGCGGCCGGCACGCCGATCGAGGCGCTGCAGGGGACCGAGACGCTGCCCGTCCCCGCCGCGCTGCTTGGCGCGGGCGAACATTACGCGCTCGAAGTGGCCGGCGATTCGATGGTCGAGCTCGGCATTCTTGATGGCGATTTCGCGCTGATCCGCCGCCAGGACACGGCGCGCGACGGCGAGATCGTGGTCGCGCTGATCGACGAGAGCGAGGCGACGCTCAAGACCTTTCGCCACGAGGGCCGGATGATCCGCCTCGATCCCGCCAATCGCCTTTACGATCCGCAGCGTTACCGGCCCGAGCAGGTGCGCATCCAGGGCCGGCTTGCGGGGCTGCTGCGGCGTTACTGAGCGCTCGCGCCGCGCCGCCAGGCGCAGGGCCATTCGGTCGAAGGAGTTGGTGATGGCGCGTCTCAGCTATGTCGAGCTGCCCGCCCGCGCGGTCGGCGCGGCGAGGCAATTCTACGAAGCCGCGTTCGGCTGGTCGCTCGCCGAGTTCGCGCCGACCTATGCGGCGACGACGACCGGCGACACCGACATCGGTCTGCAGGGCGATCCTGACGAGATGACCGCGGCGCCCTTGCCGGTGATCGACGTGCCCGATCTCGCGGCGGCGCTGGATGCGGTGACCAAGGCGGGCGGCGTGATCGTGCGGCCGGTCTTCGCCTTTCCCGGCGGCCGGCGCTTCCACTTCCTCGATCCCAACGGCAACGAGCTGGCCTGCGTCGAGGCCGACGCGCACTGAGGGCGCGGCCGGGCCGGCGCAGCCGACGCCGGCGCGCGCCCGCCGGGCTCAATCGACGATGAAGGTGACGGCGAGCGTCAAGCGCCATTCCACGACCGCGCCCTCGGCGACCGTCGCCTTGATGTCCTTGACCCAGACGCCCTCGATATTCTCGATCGTCTCGGCGACCTTCGCGACGCCGTTGCGGATCGCGGCTTCGATGCCCTCGCCGGAGGCGGCGATGACTTCGACGGTTTTGGCAATGGCCACGGCAATTCTCCTCGCTGGCCGCCCCGCCCGCCTCCGCTTGTAGCCGACCCTGCCGTCATGGCCAACCGCGCGCCGCGTCAGGGCGTGGCGATCCAGGGATGCGCCCCTTCGAGCGCCGCCACCGTCGCGACGCGCGGTCGCGCGCCGAGGCTGATCGCGAGCCCGCCGGTGCGCCGCAGCATCGCCGCATCGGCCTTCAGCCAGCGCGGGGCGCAGGCGCGCGGCAGCCGCCGGTCCGCGACCACGATGTCCGCCTCGGCGCAGGCGCGCACCATCCCCTCCCAGGGCACGAACCGGTCCGAGCGGGTGACGAGCAGGCGCCAGCGACGCCCGCCCCGGCTCAGGTCCGCGACGCACAGGTCGCTGCTGCACGCGGCGCGCGGCAGCGTCGCGAGGTCGTAATAGTCCGGCTCGGCGCCCGACAGTTCGGCGAGCAGGTCGCGGACATAGTCGCCGGCGCGCGGGCGCAGCAGCGCGAGCCGGCCCACCTCGTCGCGCAGCACCAGGTGACGGCCGTCGCCGGTGACGAGAATGTCGGGCGCCGGCGTCGCGAGCGCCCAGGCCGCGCCGATCGCGACCGGGGCCAGCCCCCACCGCCGCCAGCGCGTCCGCCACAGGCAGATCCACAGGCCGCCGAGGACGATCAACGCATAGGCGGCACGCGGGATTGCCGGGAGCAATGCGACCGAGCCCGGCGCCGCGGCGGTGGCGTGGGCGAGCCAGAGCAGCAGCGCGAGCGACCGGCTCGTCAGCCACCAGAAGGGCGCGCCGAGCCCGATCGCGTCGAAGGCCAGCGCGAGCGCTTCCAGCGGCATGATGACAAAGGTGGTGAGCGGGATCGCCACCATATTGGCGACGGCGCCGTAGAGTCCGGTGCGGTGGAAGTGGAACAATGCGATCGGCGCGAGGGCGATCTCGACCGCGAGCCCCGTCAGCAACAGGCCGACGAGGCCGCGTCCGAGCCGGCGCAAGGCGCCTTCGTCGCGGCGGCCGAGGAGCGCCTGCACGCGCGGATTTTCGTGCAACGCGACGATCGCCGCGATCGCCGCGAAGCTGAGCTGGAAGCTCGCGCCAACCGCGCTTTCCGGCCAGAGCAGCAGCACGATCAGCGCGCCCAGCGCGAGCAGGCGCAGCGTCAAGGCCTCGCGACCGAGCGCGATGCTGGCGAGCACGAAAAGGGCGGCGACGCAGGAGCGGATCGTCGGCACCTCGGCGCCGGTGAGCGCGGTGTAGGCGATGCCGGCGAGCGCGCCCGCGCCGGCCGCAATCGTGATGAGGCGCAGGCGCAGGGCGAGCGTCGGGCTCAGCGCGAGCAGCTTCAGCGTCGCCAGCACGACGCCGCCAACCACAGCGGTAAGGTGCAACCCGCTCACCGAGAGCAGGTGCGCCAGGCCCGAGCGGCGCATCGCCTCGGCGTCGGCATCGGGGATCGCGCCCTGCTCGCCGGTCACGAGCGCCGCGGCGATGCCACCCGCGCCGCCGCCGCCGGTCCGCTCGCGAATGTGCGCGGCGAGGCGCTGGCGCACGTCGGCGAGCCAGGCGCGCCAGCCCCGCTCGGCGGGCGGCGCGAGCAACACGATGTCGAGCGCCCGCCCGGAGCCGCCGATGCGCTGGAACCAGGCGGCGCGCGCGAACGAGTAGGCGCCCGGCGCCGCCATCGGTGCCGGCGGCAGCATATAGGCGCGCACGCGCACCCTGGCGCCGGGCGCGAGCCCCGCCGACGTCCGCGCCGCGGAAAGGTTGACGCGCAGCCGCGCGGGAAGGTCAGTGCCTTCCGGCGCGATGAGGAGCCGTTGGTCGCCCTCGGCTCCGATCGCCTCGACGCGTTCGATCACGCCCGTGAAGGTCATCGGTCGCGCCCGCTCGATACGCGGCGCCGCGACCTCGGCGGCGCGCATCCAGACGAGCGCGCAGCCCATCGCCGCGACGAGCGCGAAGGTCGCCGCCGCACGGCCGGTGCGCGTCGCGCCGCCGAATGCCGCACCGAGCAGCCCCAGCGCGACTGCGCCAAGCATGAAGGCGACCCAGCCCGCGCGGTCGGGCAGGACGAACCACGCCGAAATGCCGGCGAGCAGCGCGATCGGGAGCCACAGCGCGAGCTGCTCGCGCTCGGCTTCGAGACGGTGTTCGAGCCACCGCGCAAGGCCCGCCGCCGGGCGGGCGGCCGCGCTTGCCGCGATCGGCTCAAGGTCGCGCGTCCTTGTCGTCACCGGTCCCCGCTTTCGTCGCGCCGATCCTTCATGCTAGGGCGCACGTTTTCCGGTCCCCCCGGGGCCACATCCTTGGAGAACAGGCGCTTGAGCGCAAGTCAGGTCGTCACCCGTTTCGCCCCCTCGCCCACCGGCTTCCTTCACATCGGCGGGGCCCGCACCGCCTTGTTCAACTGGCTCTACGCCCGCCATCATGGCGGCCGCTTCCTGCTGAGGATCGAGGACACAGACAGGGCGCGATCGACCCAGGCGGCGATCGACGCCATCCTCGACGGGCTGAAATGGCTCGGGTTGGACTGGGACGGCGAGGCCTATTTCCAGTCCCGCTTCGCCGGGCGCCATGCCGAAGTCGCGCGCGAACTGCTCGAACGGGGCGCGGCCTATCGCTGCTGGATGACGCCCGAGGAGCTGGCGGCGCAGCGCGAGGCGGCGCGCGCCGAACGGCGCCCCTTGCGCGTCCGCAGCCCCTGGCGCGAGCGCGACGACGGCCCGGCCGATCAGCCCCATGTGATCCGCCTCAAGGCGCCGCGCACGGGCGAGACCGTGATCGACGACGCGGTGCAGGGCCGCGTTGCCGTGCGCAACGAGGAGATCGACGATTTCGTCCTGCTCCGCTCGGACGGCAGCCCCACCTACATGCTCGCCGTCGTCGTCGACGACCACGACATGGGCGTGACCCATGTCATCCGCGGCGACGACCATCTCAACAACGCCTTCCGCCAGCGCGCGATCATCCACGCGATGGGCTGGCCGGTGCCGGCCTATGCCCATGTCCCGCTGATCCACGGCGCGGACGGCGCGAAGCTCTCGAAGCGCCACGGCGCGCTCGGCGTCGAGACCTATCGCGACGAGCTCGGCATCCTGCCCGAGGCGCTGTTCAACTATCTGCTCCGCCTCGGCTGGGGCCATGGCGACGCCGAGATCATCAGCCGCGCCCAGGCGGTGGAATGGTTCGATCTGCCGCAGGTTGGCCGCGCACCGGCGCGCTTCGACATGAAGAAGCTCGAACATCTCAATGGCCACTATCTGCGCGATGCCGAACCGCGCCGGCTCGCTGCGCTGATCGGTCACCGGATCGAGGCCGCGCTCGGCCGCGCTAGCGACCGGCAGGACATCGATCTGCTCGTTCGGGCGATGCCGGTGCTGACCCCCAGGGCCAGGAATCTGAATGAGTTGGCTGAATCAGCTCAGTTTCTGTTCAAGAAGCGGCCGCTTGCCGTGGACGAGGGCGCCGCGGCACTGCTAGAAGGCGCGGCGCGGAACCTGCTCGCCCGCGTCCATGCGGCCCTCTCGGGGCTCGCCGCCTGGACGGTGGAAGAGACGGAGCGGGCCGTGCGGGAGGTGTCTGAAGCCGAAGGCGTCAAGCTCGGCCAGATCGCGCAGCCCCTGCGGGCGGCGCTCACCGGTCGGGCGACGTCGCCTGGCATTTTCGATGTGCTGGTGCTGCTTGGGCGCGATGAGAGCCTCGCCCGCATCGCGGACCAGATGACCGGGAAGGGAAATTGAATATGGCGGACAAGGCCAGCCTCACCATCGGCGACAAGACCTACGACTATCCCCTGATTGGCGGGACGGTCGGCCCGGACGTCGTCGACATCCGAAAGCTCTACGGCCAGGCCGACATCTTCACCTACGATCCCGGCTTCACCTCGACCGCGAGCTGCCAGAGCGCGATCACCTATATCGACGGCGACGCGGGCATCCTGCTCCATCGCGGCTACCCGATCGAGCAGCTCGCCGAGAATTCGACCTTCATGGAGGTTGCCCACCTCCTCCTCCATGGCGAGCTGCCGAAAAAGGACGAGCTCGAAAGGTTCACCTGGACGATCAGTCGCCACACCATGCTGCACGAGCAGCTCGCGACCTTCTATCGCGGCTTCCGGCGCGATGCGCATCCGATGGCGGTGATGTGCGGCGTGGTCGGCGCGCTTTCGGCCTTCTACCATGATTCGACCGACATCACCGATCCCGAGCAGCGGATGATCGCGTCGCACCGGCTGATCGCGAAAATGCCGACGATCGCGGCAATGGCCTACAAATATACGCTCGGCCAGCCGTTCCTCTACCCGGACAACAGCCTGTCCTACACCGGCAACTTCCTGCGCATGACCTTCGGCGTCCCGGCCGAGCCCTACGAGGTCAATCCGGTGGTCGAGAAGGCGATGCGGCGCATCTTCATCCTGCACGCCGACCATGAGCAGAACGCCTCGACCTCGACGGTGCGGCTCGCCGGCTCGTCGGGCGCCAATCCTTTCGCCTGTATCGCCGCTGGCATCGCCTGCCTGTGGGGCCCGGCGCACGGCGGCGCGAACGAGGCTGCGCTCAACATGCTGCGCGAAATCGGCCGGCCCGAGCGCATCCCCGAATATATCGCCCGTGCCAAGGACAAGGACGATCCCTTCCGGCTGATGGGCTTCGGCCACCGCGTCTACAAGAATTTCGATCCGCGCGCGAAGGTGATGAAGGCGACCGCCGACGAGGTGCTGGCCGAGCTCGACATCGATGATCCGGTGCTCGATGTCGCCAAGGAGCTCGAACGGATCGCGCTGCACGACGACTATTTCGTCGAAAAGAAGCTCTACCCCAATGTCGATTTCTACTCGGGCATCATCCTGTCGGCGATCGGCTTCCCGACGACGATGTTCACCGCGCTGTTCGCGCTCGCCCGCACGGTCGGCTGGGTCGCGCAGTGGAACGAGATGATCGCCGATCCGGAGCAGAAGATCGGCCGGCCGCGCCAGCTCTACACCGGCCATGCGCGCCGCGAATACGTGCCGGTCGACAAGCGTTAGGCTCGCCCGCGCGAGCGCCGGCATGGCCTCCATCGATCCATCCAGCCCCGTCGCGCCGCAACCGGGCGCGCCCGGCGGATCGGGCGGCCTTCGCCAGGTCCACGTGCCGTTCAGCCGCTGGTGGCGGCATCATGTCGTCGCCAGCGTCGATCACGTCTCGGTCATCGAGGCGGTGCGCGCCGATGTCGGCTGGAGCTCGCACTTCGCCTTCATGACCCTGATGTCGGCGGGCATCGCGGTGCTCGGCCTGCTGCTCTCCTCGCCCGCGGTCGTGATCGGCGCGATGCTGATTTCGCCGCTGATGGGGCCGATCATCGGCCTCGGCTTCGCGCTGGCGACCTTCGACGTCGCCGAGATGCGGCGCGCGGCGCGCTCGCTGGGCGGCGGCATCGCGCTCGCGGTCGGCTTCTGCGCCGCGATCGTGCTGTTCTCGCCGCTGCGATCGGTGACCGACGAGATCGCCGCGCGCACCCATCCCAATCTGTTCGACCTGCTCGTCGCCCTGTTTTCGGGCTTTGCCGGCACCTATGCGATGATCCGCGGCCGCCATGGCACGATCGTCGGCGTCGCGATCGCGACCGCCTTGATGCCGCCGCTCGCGGTGGTCGGCTTCGGTGTCGCCACCGCCAATCTCACCGTGCTCGGCGGCTCGTTCCTGCTTTTCTTCACCAACCTGATGACGATCGCGGCGGCGGCGGCGCTGATGGCGCGGCTCTACGGCTTCGCGACCAACCTTTCGCCGCGCCAGACGCGGCTCCAGGTCGCGCTCGTCCTCGGCGTGACGATCGCGCTCGCCATCCCGCTCGGGATTTCGCTGAGGCAGATCGCGTGGGAGACCGTCGCCTCGCGCGAGGCGCGGCAGGCGGTCGGGCGCTTCTTCGGGCCCGAGGCGCGGCTCAACGGGCTCGATATCGACTACCGGGCCGATCCGGTCGCGGTGGTCGCGACCGTGCTCACCCCGCGCTACCGGCCGGACGCGGAGCGTGCCATCACCAACCAGCTCGAGGTCATGCTGGGACGACGCGTCCATGTCTCGCTCGACCAGGTCCGCACCGACAATGGCGCGACCGAAGCGCAGCAGGTCGCGATCGCGCGCGGCATCGACGCGCAGCGCGACGCCGGTCGGGTGGCGGGGCGGCTGGCGCTCGTCGCCGGGCTTCCCGCGGACCAGGTGCTGGTCGATCGCGACGGCAGGCGCGCGCAGGTCCGCGCCGCCCCGCTGCCCGGCGCGTCGATGGAGGTCTATCGCCAGCTCGAGGCGCGGGTCGCGCGAGCCGAGCCCGACTGGACGATCACGCTGGTGCCGCCGGTCGCGGCGCTGGGGATCGTCAGCTTCAATGGCGAAGCGCCCGATCCAGCCGGCGCGCGCGCGCTCGCTGCCGCCGCCTGGGCGGCGCGGCGCCTGGGGCTGCCGGTGGCGGTGAGCGGAGGCAGCGAGGCCGAGCGCGAGGCGGCGGTCGCGGCGCTCACCCAGGCGGGTGTCGAGGCCCTCGTCGGTGACGCGAACGCGCCCGGGCCGGTCGCGCTCGACTGGCGACTGCCCGAGGAGGCTAGCGCGCCGGGAGCGTGAAGGTGAAGCGCGCGCCCTGCCCCGGCGCGCTATCCACCGCGATCTCGCCGCCCATCGCCCGGGCAAGCCGGCGGGCAATGTAGAGCCCAAGGCCGGTGCCGCCGGGCTCGCCCGGATCGACGCGGCCGAATTTCTCGAAAATGCGTTCCTGGTCGGCGGGCGCGATGCCCTTGCCCTGGTCGGCGACGACGATCGCGGCGAGATCGCCCTCGCGCTCGGGCCGGATCCAGATCTGGCCGCCTTCGGGCGAGTAGCGGATCGCATTGCCTAGCAGGTTCACCAGGATCTGGAGCGCGCGGGTGAAATCGCCGGTGGCAGCCAGCTTCTCGTCGGGCGCGGGCGCATCGATCGTCACCCCCCGGTCGCCGGCGCGGACGGCGAGCAGGCCGGCGGCGCGCCGCGCGATGTCGGCGAGATCGACCGGTTCCGCCTCTGGCGTGAAGTCGGGCCGCTCGATCGCCTGGAGATCGACCAGGTCGTCGACGAGCGCGAGCAGGTGGCGGCCAGCGCGGGCGATGTCGGCGGCGTAGCGCGCATATGTCTCGTCGAGCGGTCCGGCGCGCTGGTCGCCGATCCGCGTGGCATTGTCGACGATCTCGGCGAGCGGCGCGCGCAGCGCCGCATCGAGCCGCGCGGCGAAGGCGCCCGCCTCGACAGGCGGCTCCGCCCCGGCGGCTGGCGCCGGCTCGGCCCGTCCGCTCACCGCGCCGCCACGGAAGCCGGCGAAGCGACCCATGCCGTCGATCAGCGGCACGGCCGCAAGGTGATAGCGACCCTGGCGGCCGGCGCGCAGGTCCGCGACCTGGCCGTCGAAGGCGGCATGGCCCGCCAGCGCGGCGAGGATCGGCAACGTGCCGTCGGCGCACTCGCGGAACCGGAAGATGCGGGTGAGCGGCAGCCCGAGCAGGTCGGCGATCGGCCGCCCGATCGCGGCGACGCCGGCGCTGGAGACCTGGGTGAGGCGAAGCTGGTCGTCGGCCTCCCAGGTCCAGTCGGCGGCGGCGCGCAGGAAATCGCGCTCGCGACCGGGATCGGCAGCGTGCGCGGCCCGCGGCGCGCGCGCGCGCCAGCCGGTGATCGAGAGCGCGACCTCCTCGCCCTCCGGCACGGCGCGGACCCACAGGTCGAGATCGCGCTCGCCGTCGGCGGCGATCGCGGCGCGCGAGACGGTGATGCCGAGCCGCCGGGCGAGCCGGGCAAGCGCGGCGATCTGCGGCACCGAAAGCGGGCCATCGGCGCGGCCGCCAGCCTCGGCGTTGAGCGCGGCGAGCGGCGGATCGGCGGCGATCAGCCGGCCGTCCGCGTCGACCCGACCGGTGACGGGGCGATCGTCGTCGAGCGCGGCGCTCATGCCGCCTCGACCGACGAACGCGCGCGCGTCGAAATCCGCGCGACGCTGGCACGATAGGCAGGATTGGCCTGCCACAGCCGCAGGATGTCGCGGGCGGAGGCTTCGTCGAGCGTGTCGTGGAGCTCGAGTTGGCTCGCCGCCGTCTCCTCCTCGGTGCCGTCGAGCAACGGCCCGCGGCTGGCGAGCGCGAGCAGGATCGTCGCGGCGGCGGGCCGCCCGATGTCGGCGGCGCGCAGCAGCAGCGCCGGGCCGCGCCCGCGCGGATCGGAGAGCACCTCCCACACCGCGCCGCCGTCGAGTCCGCAGCGCACCGCCAGCCCCGCGATCAGCAGCGGCAGCATCCCTTCCTCGAGCGCGCGGGCGAGCAGCGCGCCCTCGAGCCGTCCGAGCCGGTCGAGCCGGCGCGCGAGCCGCAGCGCGCGCGTCTCCATCGTCTCGCCTTCGTCATATGCGGCGATCAGCGCGCTTGCCGCGCCCTCCACCGCGGCATCGACGCCGGCGGCGTGGTGATGCTGCACGATATAATGGCGCAGCGCCGCGGCGATGCGCCAGACGAGGCGGTGCTGGAGCTCGGCGGGCAGCTCCACCCGGCCGAGCAGCGGCTCCTGGAAGCGGTCGAAGCGGCGCGCGCGGGCGATGACCAGCTCCATCGCCTCGGCGGCCACGTCATCATCCTCGTCGCGCGCGAGATCGTGGAGCAGGTCGTCGCCGCCGCGCGTCGCATGCGCGGTCCAGAACCGGTGCTCCTCGGCGCGGCGGACGAGGGTCGCGGTCAGCTCGGCGTCGCGCAGCGCCTGGGCGCGATCGAGAATCGGAGCGGCGATCGGCACGCGCGCGGAGGCGAGCGCGGCGTGGAGCGCGGCATTGGCCTCGAAATGCGCGGCGAGGCGGGCGCGCAGATCGTCCTCGATCGCGGCGACAAGCTGGGCGAGCAGGCGCGCGGCGGTGACTCGCTGCCATTCGGTCAGGCGCGCCTGGTCCGGCAGCAAGAGATCGGTCGCGGCGACGGCGAACCGCTCCCGCGCCGCGGCGAGCAGCAGCCGCGCGGCATCGCTCGGTTTCCTTTCGTCGGTCGATCGCGCCTCGGCCATGAAGGGGATTTAGCGCTCGCCGGGTTAAGCTGTCGTTAGCCGGTTTCGCGCGTCCCGTTTTGGTGCGGTCGATGCGCCTGGCGCTGCGCCCAGAAGAAGGAGGCGACGGCATAGCCGGCCAGGACCGCGATGCCGGCGGTCCACTGGCCGAACGCGGCGAAGGGGAGCAGCAGCCAGGCGAGACCCTTGCGCTCGGCGAGGAAGAGCGCACCCTTGATCCGCCGCCCACGCACCTCGACGCCCTGCGCCAGCAGGAAGACGATGACGAGCGTGGCGAGCAGCACCACGCCCCAGCCCTCGATCGCGGCCCGGCTCGCGCCCAGACCGACCAGGCCGATGGCGGCGAAGACCGGCAACAGGTGGCTCCACCAGCCGTGGGCGGCGTCATCCTCCATCCGCACCCGGGCGAGCCGGGCGGCGGCGCCGTCGAGCGGCGTTGCGACAAGCATGAGGACGAGGCCGGTCCAGGGCCATTCGCAGGCGAAGGCGACGGCACCGAGCGCGGTCAGGGCGAGCGCGAGATAGCCGGGCGCCCAGGCGCCGAGCGGGCTCGCGATCATCAGCAGCGCCAGCAGCCGCTCGAGCGGGGCGAGCAGCCGCTCCGCCCAGCCGACTCCCGATGCGTTCGCCGCCGCGAGTATGTCGCGCTCGATCGCGGCAAGGTCGTCCGCGCCGTCGACGATCGCGACCGGGCCGGTCGCGGCGAACTGGCGCGCGCCGCGCTGGAGTATGCGCCGCAGCAAGGTGGATTGCAGATCCCAGTCGCGCAGCATCGCAACGGTGTCGTGGAGCAGCTCGCCGGCGAGCGCCGCCGCGCCGGCCCAGCGGCTGTGGCCGTCGATCCGCTCGTAAACCTCGCCACGGCCGGCGTCGGGCACGGTCAGCACCACCGGCCCCTCCGCGCGGGCGAGGTCGGCGAGCATGTCCGCGCCCACGATCGCACCGTCGGCGAGCAGGATCAGCCGGTCGCCGGCCTCGGTCGCCTCCGCCGCCTCCGCGGCGCCGCGAATGAGGCGGACCGGCAGGCGCTCGCGCCGCAGCCGCTCGATCGCGGCGGCGAGATCGGCGGGCATGCGTTCGGCGAGCACGAGAATGCGTGTCGCGCCGGCCGCCGCCGCGAGCCGGACCTGGCGCTCGACCACCGTCCGCCCGGCGAGCGGCAGCGCCGCGCGCAGCACAGCCGGCTCCGCCGATTCGTGATAGGCGGCGATGAGTGCGGCCAGCGCCACGTCGCTCCCCTTGCTGAAAATGGGCAGCGGAGCCTAGGCGCGCTCGCCCGCGCTTGCAAAGCGGCTCGTCGCGGCGCGCCTACGCGCCGGCGAAATCGTCCAGCGCGGCGGCGATCTTGCGCAAGACGACCGGATCGCCGGGCGCGCCGGTCAGCGCCTCGCTGGCGAGGCCGGCGAGCCCGGTCGCGCCGAAGCTTGCCGCGAGGCTCCTGAGACGGCTCGCGGCATTGACCCAGTTGGCGTCGCAGCGGGCGCGGCGCATCAGGTCGAGCTGGCGCGCGGCGCTCTCGATGAACGCGGCGCGCAGCTCGTCGAGCAACGCCGCATCGGCGCCCACGGCGGCAGCCAGCGATGCGTTGAGCGCTCCGGGATCATAGACCATGGGTGCCGGGCTTAAGCCGGCTCGCGTTAACGGGGCGTTTCATCGCGGCGGCGAAGTGATACAATGGGCCATGAGCATCGGGGCAGAGCGCGCCATGGCGCAGCAGCCGGAAGGGGGCAGCCGGGAGACGGAAGAGCGCGTCTCCCAGGTGGTGCCGTTCCAGTTCGAATCGGTCGAGGCGGAGGAGGCGCCGGCGCCGTCCGGCTGGGGCATCCGCCTGTTCGCGGCGGGACTCATCCTCGCCGCGCTCGGCTGGCTCGGCTTCGTGGGCCATGCGCTGGTGGCCGAGGGGCTTCCCTCGACGCCCGCCGCCTGGACGAGCGGGATCGCGAGCGTGAGCGCGCCGCTCATCCTGCTGACGATGTTGTGGATCGCCTTCGGACGCACCTCGCGGCGCGAGACGGCGGCCTTCGTCGCCGCGCTCGGCGAGATGCGGCGCGAAAGCGAGGCGCTGGAAAGCGTGCTCGCCCGGGTCGCGGCGCGGATCGCCGACAACGGCGCCGCGCTCAGCGACGAGGCGGCGCGGCTGATGGCGCTCGGCGACGAGGCGGCGGATCGCCTCGGCCGGGTGACGCGGCATATCGCCCTTGAGAGCGCCGAGCTGGAACGGCGCGCGCAGGCGCTGGACAATGCCGCCGGCAACGCGCGGATCGATCTCGGCGTGCTGATGAACGACCTGCCGAGTGCGGAGGCGCAGGCCCGCGCCGCGGCGGAGGCGCTGCGTGCCGCGGGGATCGCCGCGCACGAGCAGGCGGCGGCGCTGGACGGCCACGTCGCGGCGCTCACCGCGCGCGGTCGCGAGGTCGACGAGGCGGTCGGCGGCGCCGCGCAACGGCTCGGCGCGCAGATCGCGCGGATCGAGAGCGGCGCCAGCGCGGCACACGAGCGGATGGACCAGGCCGCCGCCCAGCTCAACGCGGCGGTGGACGGGGCGATGGCGCGCGCCTCCGAATCGGTCGAGCAGACGCGGGCCAGCCTCGACGCCCAGGGACGGGCGATGCTGGCGATGGTCGATCAGGCGCGCGCCGCGCTCGACCAGGCGGGGAGCGAGGCGGGTACCGCCCTCGCCGACCGGATCGAGACGATCGGCGCCCGGGTGGCGGCGATCGCCGAGGGCCTCGCCGCGCAGGAGCAGGCCGGCGCCGCCTTGGTCGCCAGGCTGAGCGGCGAGCTCGACGGGCTTGAGACACGGCTCCGGGAGGTCGGCGAAACCGGGGACGCGCACGGCGCGCGCGTGGCGCAGTCGATCGCGGCGCTGCACGATGCCGCCGCCAGGCTCCATGCCGAGCTCGATTCGGGCAGTGCCGCGTCGGGCGGGCTGATCGACCGGACGCACGAGGTGGCGGGCGCGCTCGCCAATGTTTCCGAACAGCTTCGCGGCCTGCTCGTCTCGGCGCTCGGTGACGTCGAGGGCCAGGCGGCGAGGACAAAGGACGCGGTGAAATCGGTGGTGCCCGCGATGGACGAGGTGCGCGCCTCGGCCGCCGAGGCGGCGCGGTCGCTGGCCGAGGGCGAATCGAGCATCGCGCGCCAGCGCGCGGCGATCGAGGCGGTCGCGGCGGCCGCGCAGCAGGCGCTCGATCATCTCGGCTCGGCCGACGAGGCCGCCGGACGGCTGTCGCAGGACACCGGGCCGCGGCTGGTTGCCCAGCTGGTGCGCGTCAAGGAGGCGGCGAACCAGGCCGCGACCCATGCCCGCGAGGCGATCGCGGCGGCGATCCCCGAAAGCGTCGCCGCGCTTGCCCAAGCGAGCCGCGAGGCGATCTCCGACGCGGTCGGCCGGCCGGTAGAGGAGCAGCTCGGCGAGATCGCCTCGGCGTCGGAGCGCGCGAGCGAGGCGGCGCGGGCGGCGAGCGAGCGGCTGACCCGTCAGCTTCTCGCGCTCACCGAAACCGCGCAGGCGGTGGAGGAGCGCATCGCCGAGGATCAGGCGCGCCGCGACGAGGAGGACGCGAACGCGCTCGGCCGCCGCGTCTCGTTGCTGATCGAGGCGCTCAATTCCACCGCGATCGACGTCAGCAAGCTGCTCTCCAACGAGATCGCCGACAGCGCCTGGGCGGCCTATCTGAAGGGCGACCGCGGCGTCTTCACGCGCCGCGCCGTGCGGCTGCTCGACGCAAAGGACGCGCGCGCGCTGCAGAACCGCTACCAGGAGGAGGCGGACTTCCGCGAGCAGGTCAACCGCTACATCCACGATTTCGAGACGATGCTGCGCCGCGTCCTCGCCGAGCGCGAGGGCGGGACGCTGGGCGTCACCCTGCTCTCCTCGGACATGGGCAAGCTCTACGTCGCGCTCGCCCAGGCGATCGAGCGGCTGCGGCGCTAGCCGGATCGACCGCGGCCGGAATGCCGTCTCCCGAAGCGGGCGTCGGCTTTCGTGCCGTCCCTGCCTAGCGATCCCAGCCGAGCGTGTTGGCGTCGATCCAGCCGTTGACGTAATTGGCGTAGAAGATCGCCATCAGGATCGCCGAGACGATCGTCGTCCGCAGCGCGACGCGGCCGAAGCTGAAATTGACCGGCGCGCTTTCGGCGTGGCCCGGCTCGGGCCGCGTGCCCTCGTCGTCATGGGTGCGCACGCCGAACGGCAGGACGACGAACAGGGTCATCATCCAGAACAGGAAATAGATGGCGAGGATCGAGGTCCACTTCATTCGTCCACCCTCACGATGGTGACCGATACCAATGGCTTTTCGCCGGTCCAGTCGGTCGCGCAGCGGCGCACTGCGAGGCGTACTTCCTCGCCCAGCTTCTCGGCCTTGCCCGCGGCCCGTTGCGCCGCGGCCTCGGCCGCCTCGCGCGCTTCGCGCAGGAACGCCGCGCGATCCGCCTCGACCGCGACGCCATGCGGGTCGATGCCGATCTCGCCGGCGAGCCGATCGGCCGAATCGAGCGGCACCGCGACCGCGATCAGGCCGGCATGGGAGATCCGCCGGCGTTGGGTCATCGTCTCGCCGTCGGCGGGCAGGATGACGTCGCCGGCGAGCACGAGCCGGCCGACCTGCTCCTCGCCGATCTTTTCCGGGCCGTTCGGCGCGAGGCGGATGAGATCGCCATTCTGCTGGACGATGCCGTGCGGGATGCCGCGCGCGCGGGCGAAGCGCGCCTGTTCGGCCATGTGGCGCATTTCCCCATGCACCGGCACGATCATCTCAGGGCGGATCCACTCATACATCGCGGCGAGCTCCGGCCGGCCGGGATGGCCGGAAACGTGGACCGGCGCCTGGCGATCGGTGATCATCTCGATGCCGCGGGCGGCGAGCGCGTTCTGGATGCGACCGATGGCGATCTCGTTGCCCGGGATCTGGCGCGAGGAGAAGACGACGAGATCGCCGGTGTCGAGCCGCAGCGGATGCTGCTCGAAGGCGATGCGCGACAGCGCCGCGCGCGCCTCGCCTTGCCCGCCCGTGGCAACGATCATGACCTCGCGCCGGGGCAGCTTCATCGCCGTCTCGAAATCGACGACTTCGGGAAAGTCGCCGAGATAGCCGACGCTTTGCGAAACGCGCAGGATGCGATCGAGGCTGCGGCCGGCGATGCAGAGCCGGCGGCCGGTGTCCCGCGCGACATGGCCGAGCGTCTTCAGCCGCGCTGCGTTCGAGGCGAAAGTGGTGACGAGCACCCGCCCGTCGGCGGCGCGGATCACCTCGTCCAGTCCCTCGCGCACGCCAAGCTCGGAGCCGGAGGGCGATTCGTTGAAGACGTTGGTCGAATCGCAGACCAGCGCGAGCACGCCCCCGTCGCCGATCGCCGAGAGCTCCGCCGCGGTCGAAGGTGCGCCGATCTGGGGGCTGTCGTCGAGCTTCCAGTCGCCGGTGTGGAAGACGCGGCCATAGGGCGTGTCGATCAGGAGCGCGTTGCCCTCCGGGATCGAGTGGGCGAGCGGCACGTAGGTGAAGCCGAAGGGACCGAGGCGGAAGCTGCCTCCCATTTCGATCGTGTTGAGCGTGACTTCCTCGGCGAGCCCCTCCTCCTCGAGCTTGCCGGCGATCAGCCCGGCGGTGAACGGCGTCGCGTGGAGCGGCACGCCGAGATCGGCGGCGAGATAGGGGATCGCGCCGATATGGTCCTCGTGACCGTGAGTGAGAACGATGCCGAGCAGGTCCTCGCGCCGTGCCTCGATGAAGGAAAGGTCGGGCAGCACGAGCTCGACCCCGGGATAGGCCGGGTCGGCGAAGGTCATGCCAAGATCGACCATCACCCACTTGCCCTGGCAGCCGTAGAGATTGACGTTCATGCCGATCTCGCCCGAGCCGCCGAGCGCGAGGAAAAGCAGTTCGTTTCCGGGTTTCATGTCCATCCTTTTAGCTCCCCCCGGCGTGGCGGCGCCACCAGGAGCATGGCCGCGCGCCGCCTGTCCGGGCGGGAGAAGGTCCTCGCCCGCAGGCGCTCGCCCCGCCAGCGTCCTTCGGGCGGTCGCCCTCGCCGCCTCCCCTCGCCGGGGACCCGGGGATTATGTGCGCGATCAGGGGCCGTTCCGGCTCCGCGCGTATAGCAGCGCGAGGCCCTGGATCGTAAGATCGCTCTCGATCGCGTCGAAAATGTCAGTGTGGGTATCGAACAGGGTGGCGAGGCCGCCGGTCGCGATGACCGTGACGGGGCGGCCGATCTCCGCCTTCATCCGTGCGATCAGCCCCTCCATCATCGCGACATAGCCCCAATAGATGCCGATATGCATCTGGCCTTCCGTGGTCCGGCCGATCACCGCCCGGCTCTCCGGCGCCTCGATCGCGACTTTCGGCAGCATCGCGGCGGCGCTGACCAGGGCATCGAGCGAGAGGTTGATCCCCGGCGCGATGATGCCGCCCTTGTAGGCGCCGGAAAAGTCGACATGGTCGAAGGTGGTCGCGGTGCCGAAATCGACGACGATGAGATCACCTGCGTGAAGCGCGTGGGCGGCGATGGCGTTGAGCGCGCGATCGGCGCCGACATTCTGCGGCTCCTCGACATCGAGCGCGATCGGCCAGGCCGCCGCCCCCTCCCCCGCCACCAGCGGGGTGACCTCGAAATATTTGCTGGCGAGCACCTCGAGGTTGTGGCGCGCGCGCGGCACGACCGTGCTGATGATGACCGCGCCGACATCCGTCCTGGCGAAGCCTTCGAGCACGAAGAGCTGCGTCAGCCAGACCGCATATTCGTCGGCGGTGCGGCGGGGATCGGTGGCGAGCCGCCAGCGGCCGCGGACGACGCCGTCCTCGAGCAGCGCGAAGACGATATTGGTGTTGCCGGCGTCGATCGCGAGAAGCATGGGCGTGTTACTAGCGGCGCGGCCGCGCCTTGGCGAGCGTCAGATCAGGAACACATCGCCGGCATGGACCAGCCTGGTTTCGCCGCCGGCAAGGCGCAGCCTGAGCGCGCCGCTCTCGTCGAGCCCGTCGAACGTGCCGCGCACCTCGCCCACGGCCAGCGGGGTGCCGATCGGGTGGGCCGCCGCGAGCCAGGCCGCGCGGACCGGCGCCAGCCCTTCGGCGCGCCATCGCGACAAGCCGCGCGCGAATGCCTCCGCGAGGCGGGCAAGGAAGGCGTGCGGCGCCGGCGCGCGGCCCGCGAGCGCGCGGATGCTGGTCGCGGGACGCTCGGGCAGGTGGGGATGGCTGGCGAGATTGGCGCCGAAGCCGACCACCACCGCGTCGTCCCGCCGCTCGAGCAGGATTCCGGCGAGCTTGGCGCCGCCGACGATGAGGTCATTCGGCCACTTGATCCACGCCATCCCCTCCCCGCCCGGGCCGGGCGGCGGCAGCAGCGGCGCGACGGCTTCGTGCAGCGCGACGGCGCTGACCAGCGCGAGCGTCGCGGGCGGCGGATCGCCTGGCCGCACGCGCACGAGCGTGCTCGCGTAGAGATTGCCGGGCGGCGAATCCCAGGCGCGACCCTGGCGCCCCTTGCCGGCGCTCTGCCGGTCGGCACGCAGCCACAGCCCCTCCGCCGCCCCGGCCGCCGCCAGCGCGGCGACATCATCATTGGTGGAGCCGGTTTCGGGGACGCTGCGCAACTCGATCATGGCCTGCCCAAACTGCTCCCGGTGCCCGCCGTCGCGGCTTCCGGCGACGATGCCCCCGAGGCTCGGCCCCGCTTCGCCACGGCGTCCCCTCCTCGCCCCGGCGGGGACGATGGAGCCTGAATGCCCTTTGCCGCTAGCCTTGCGCCGGGAAAAGCGCGTCTGCGGCGATGGTGGCGGCGTGATCGAGCGGGCCGATCGAAAGATAGCCGAGCGGCGACACGAACAGCGCCGCGCCGACCACCAGCGCCGCCGTCACCGGATCGCGGGTCGGGCCATAGGCCGGCGCCGGCTCATCGAAGAACATCGTCTTGACGATCATGATATAATAGAAGGCGCTGATCACCGAGGTGGCGATCGCCACCGCCGCGAGCCAGGCGAGATCCGCCGCCACCGCCGCGTTGAACACGACGAATTTCGGCCAGAATCCGAACAATGGCGGGATGCCGGCCAGGCTGAACATGAAGATCATCATGCCGAACGCCAGCCACGGCCGCGTGCGCGAGAGGCCGCGGAGCGAGGCGATCGTTTCGACCGGCCGGCCGTCCTGGTCGCGCATCCTGAGCACGATCAGGAAGGCGCCGAACGTCATGACGATATAGACCGTCATGTAGAAGAGGACCGAGGAAATCCCCTCCGGCGTCCCGGCGGCGAGGCCGACCAGCGCGAAGCCGACATTGTTGATCGAGGAATAGGCCAGCAGGCGCTTGATATTCTTCTGCGCGATCGCCGCGACGCCGCCGAGGATCGTCGAGGCGAGCGCCATGAAGATCACCATCTGCTGCCAGCTCGCGGTGGCCGGGCCGGTCGCCTCGACCAGCACGCGCGCGATCAGCGCCATCGCGGCGAGCTTGGGCGCGGTCGCGAAGAAGGCGGAGATCGGCGTCGGCGCGCCCTGGTAGACGTCCGGCGCCCACATGTGGAACGGCACCGCGCTGATCTTGAAGGCGAGGCCGGCGAGCAGGAAGACGAGGCCGAACAGCTCGCCGGTCGAGAGCCCCCCGGCGATGCCCGCGGCGACCTGGCTGAACAGGGTGCTGCCGGTGAAGCCGTAGAGGAGCGAGATGCCGTAGAGGACGAGGCCGCTCGCAAGCGCGCTCAGCACGAAATATTTGAGCCCCGCCTCAGCCGAGCGGGTATCGTCGCGGCGGAAGGCGGCAAGCACGTAGAGCGCCAGATTCTGCAGCTCCAGGCCGACATAGAGGGTAAGCAGGTCGGTCGCCGACACCATGATCCCCATGCCGACCGACGCGAGCAGCACGAGCACGGGCAGCTCCGCGCGCAGGTCGCCGGCGCGGCCGAACCAGCCGATCGCGGCGAGCAGCGAGGCGGCGGCGGCGGCGTAGATCACCACCTTCGAGAATGCGGCGAAGCTGTCGCCGGCGAACATGCCGGAGAAGGCGGTGTCGCCGGGATCGACGATGCCTGGAAGGACCAGCGCGGCAATAACGAACGCGAGCACGGCGAGCCAGCTGGAGAGCTTCGCCGCGCGGTCGCCCGCCCAGGCGGCGACGAGCATCAGCGCGAGTGCGCTCAGCGTCAGCACTTCCTCGGGCAGGACAATCAGGAGATCATGGGCGAGCATCAATGCGTCCCTTCGCCGTCATGCGTGGCCGGGGCGGCGGCGGGGCTTGCGGGCGTCACCTGCGCATCGCCCGCCGGCGCGGCGGTCTCGATCCGCTCGACCAGAGCGGCGACATCGTCGCGCATCGGCGCGAGGAAGCTTTCCGGATAGATGCCCATCCACAGCACCACCGCCGCGAGTGGCGCGAAAATCGCCCATTCGCGCAGGCTGAGATCGGGCAACGCTGCCGCTTCGGCGGTGCGCGCCGTGCCGAACGCCATGTGCCAGTAAAGCAGCAGCATATAGGCGGCGCCGAGGATGATCCCGGTGGTGACGATGAACGCGGCCCAGCTCGACGACTGGTAGGTGCCGACCAGCGCCAGGAACTCGCCGACGAAGCCCGACGTCCCCGGCAGGCCGACCGCTGCCATGGTGAACAGCATGAAGACCAGGGCATAGCCCGGCATATTGTTGGAAAGACCGCCATATTTCGCGATCTCGCGGGTGTGCAGCCGGTCATAGACCACGCCGACGATGAGGAACAGCGCGCCCGAGACCAGGCCGTGCGAAAGCATCACGATCAGCGCGCCGTCGATCCCCTGCCGGCTGAACGAGAAATAGCCGGCGGTGACGAAGGCCATGTGCGCGACCGAGGAATAGGCGATCAGCTTCTTCATGTCCTCCTGCACCAGCGCGACCAGGCTGGTGTAGACGACGGCGACCATCGACAGGCCAAACATCAGCCACTGGAGCTGGGCCGAGGCATCCGGGAACATCGGCAGCGAGAAGCGCACGAACCCGTAGCCGCCGAGCTTCAGCAGCACGCCGGCGAGGATCACCGAGCCGGCGGTCGGCGCCTGGACGTGCGCGTCGGGAAGCCAGGTGTGGACCGGCCACATCGGCAGCTTCACCGCGAAGCTGGCGAGGAAGGCGAGGAACAGCCAGGTCTGCGCCTCGGGCGGGAAATCGGTGACGAGCAGATCGGGGATCGATGTCGTGTGGGCGTAGTTCACCATCCACAGCATCGCGATCAGCATCAGCACCGAGCCGAGCAACGTGTAGAGGAAGAACTTGTAGGCCGCGTAGATCCGCTCCGCGCCGCCCCAGATGCCGATGATCAGATACATCGGCACCAGCGTCGATTCGAACAGGACGTAGAAGAGGAAGATGTCCTGCGCCATGAAGACGCCGAGCATCAGCGTCTCCATGATGAGGAAGCAGGCCATATATTCGGGCACCCGGGCCTGGATCGCCTCCCACGAGGCGGCGATGCAGATCGGCATCAGGAAGGCCGTGAGCATGATCAGCATCAGGGCGATGCCGTCGATGCCGAGCGCCCAGGAGAAATAGCGGCCGAACAGCGGCACGTTCTCCGCGAACTGCCATTGCGGCCCGCCGACCTCGAAATTGAGCCAGAGCCCGGCGCACAGCGCGAGCGTGACCAGCGTGGTGATCAGCGCCACCCAGCGCGCGCCCTTCGCATTGGTGAGCAGGCAGGCGATCGCGCCGATGACCGGCAGCGCCAGGATCACGGAAAGGATCGGGAAACCGGCCATTATCGCGTCATCGCCCAGGTGGTCGCGGCGGCGACGCCGAGCAGCATCGCCAGCGCGTAGCTGTAGACATAGCCGGACTGGACCCGCGCGGTGAGGCGCGTGCCGGCGACGATCGTGGCCGCGACGCCGTCCGGACCGAAGCGGTCGATCGTGCCCTTGTCGCCCCGCTTCCAGAAGATGCGGCCAAGCGCGACGGCCGGCCGCACGAAGATCGCCTCGTAGAGCTCGTCGAAATACCACTTGTTGAGCAGGAAGCGGTGCAGCACGCCGAAGTGCCCGACGAACGCGGCCGGGAAGGCGGTGTTGCGGACATAGGCGTAGAAGGCGATGCCGAGGCCGATCAGCATGGCGACGGTCGCCGACAGCTTCACCCAGGCGGGGACCTCATGCGCGGCGTGGGCGAGATGCTCGTTGAAGACGAGGCTCCCGGCCCAGAACCGGCCCGCGCCCTCGGCATCGATGAACCAGTGCTGGAAGGCGTAGCCGGCGATCACCGCGCCGATCGACAGCACGGCGAGCGGCACCAGCATCGTCCACGGACTCTCGTGCGGATGATAGCCGCCGGTGCCCGCCTGGACCTGTGCGGCCCCGGCCTCGTTCGCGCGGGTGTCGTGGCCCGCATCCTCGTCGGCCGGATGATCGCCGTGATCGCCGTGCAGCGCGTGCTGGACATGCTCCGAGGCCGCCCAGCGCGGCGTCCCGAAGAAGGTCAGGAAGACGAGCCGCCAGGAATAGAAGCTGGTCAGCAGCGCGGCGAACACGCCGACGAAGAAGGCGAAGCCACCGATGCTCGTCCCGCTCGCGAACGCATGTTCGATGATCGCGTCCTTCGAATGGAAGCCGGCGAAGCCGAATAGGCCCGCAATGCCGACGCCGGTGATCGAAAGCGTGCCGATCGTCATCGCCCAGAAGGTGAGCGGGATCCGCCCGCGCAAGCCGCCGTAGAAGCGCATGTCCTGCTCATGGTGCATGGCGTGGATCACGCTGCCCGCGCCGAGGAACAGCAGCGCCTTGAAGAAGGCATGCGTGAACAGGTGGAACATCGCCGCGCCATAGGCGCCGACGCCGGCGGCGAAGAACATGTAGCCGAGCTGCGAGCAGGTCGAATAGGCGATCACCCGCTTGATGTCGTTCTGCACCGTGCCCACGGTGGCGGCGAACAGCGCCGTCGCCGCGCCGACGAAAGTGACGACCGCCATCGCGGTGCCGCTCGCCTCGAACATCGGCGACAGGCGGCAGACCATGAACACGCCGGCGGTGACCATCGTCGCGGCGTGGATCAGGGCGGAGACCGGCGTCGGGCCTTCCATCGCGTCCGGCAGCCAGGTGTGCAGGCCGAGCTGGGCCGACTTGCCGCAGGCGCCGATGAACAGCAGCAGGCAGATCAGCGTCATCGTGTCAACCCGCCCGCCGAGGAAGCCGATCGTCGATCCGGCCATCGACGGCGCCGCCGCGAGGATCGCCGGGATCGAGATCGTGCCGAAGACGAGGAAGGTCGCGAAGATGCCGAGGCTGAAGCCGAAATCGCCGATCCGGTTGACGATGAACGCCTTCATCGCCGCCGCGTTCGCGCTCGGCTTGTGATACCAGAAGCCGATCAGCAGGTAGGAGGCGAGGCCGACGCCCTCCCAGCCGAAGAAGAGCTGGACGAGATTGTCCGCCGTCACCAGCATCAGCATCGCGAAGGTGAACAGCGACAGATAGGCGAAGAAGCGCGGCTGGCTGTCGTCGTCCGCCATATAGCCCCAGCTGTAGAGGTGGACGAGCGCGGAGACGGTCGTCACCACTACCAGCATCACCGCGGTCAGCGCGTCGACGCGCAGCGCCCAATCGACCCGCATGTCGCCGGAGTGGATCCAGCTCAGCATCGGGTAGACGTCGGCCTGCGCGGTGCCGGCGAGGAAGCCGAGGAAGATCGGCCAGGACAGCGCGCACGAGGCGAACAGCGCGCCGGTCGTGACCAGCTTCGCCGCGACGTTGCCGATCGCGCGGTTGCCGAGCCCGGCGATGATCGCCGCGGCGAGCGGAAGCAGGACGATCGCCTGGATCACAGCGTCGC
Organism: Sphingomonadales bacterium; assembly: GCA_040255785.1. Lineage (GTDB taxonomy): Bacteria > Pseudomonadota > Alphaproteobacteria > Sphingomonadales > Sphingomonadaceae > Allosphingosinicella. Next base: position 1,726 of record JBDZVR010000027.1, on the reverse strand, counting down.
CTCCTCGCGGCGGCGGGGATTCGGGGTCAGGCGGTAATGCACGTTCACCCCTTCATCTGGTTGATGTCGTCAACCGCGATCGTGCCGCGGTTGCGGAAGTAGATGACGAGAATCGCGAGGCCCACCGCGGCCTCGGCGGCGGCGACCGTCAGCACGAACATCGCGAACACCTGCCCCACCATGTCGCCGAGGAAGGCCGAGAAGGCGACGAGGTTGATGTTCACCGCGAGCAGGATCAGCTCGATCGCCATCAGGATGATGATGACGTTCTTGCGATTGAGGAAGATGCCGAGCACGCCGAGCACGAACAGGATCGCGCCGACCGCGAGATAGTGGCCGAGGCCGATCACAGCTCCACCCCCTGCCCGACCGCGGGCTGACGAATGACCACCGCGTCTTGCGGCCGCCGCCGGTTCTGCGCCGCGACCTTCTGGGCGCGGCTATCCTTGCGCTTGCGCTGGGTGAGCACGATCGCGCCGATCATCGCGACGAGCAGGACCAGGCCGGCCACCTCGAAGATGAAGAGGTAGCGCGAATAGAGCACCTGCCCGAGCGCCTCGATATTGGGCAGGTCGGTCGCGACCGGCGCGGCGCGCGCCGCCGGCCCGATCGCGCCCGCATTCCACGCAGCGACGGTGAAGATGATCTCGGCGAGCAGCAGGCCGGCGAGCATGACGCCGAGCGGCCAGTGGCGCAGCAGCCCCGAGCGCAGGGTCGCGAAATCGACGTCGAGCATCATCACGACGAACAGGAACAGCACCGCGACCGCGCCGACATAGACGATGATCAGCAGGAAGGCGAGGAACTCCGCGCCGAGCAGCACGAACAGGCCCGCGGCGTTGAAGAAGGCCATGATCAGCCACAGCACCGAATGGACCGGATTGCGCGAGGCGATCACCATCGTGCCCGAGGCGATGGCGAGCACCGCGAAAAGGTAGAAGGCGAGCACGGCGATCACCGGGCCCCTCCCCGGAATGTCATGTTCGAATCCCGCATGCGCCGCCCCCTACCGATACGCCGCGTCGGCCGCAATGTTGGCGGCCAGCGCGCGCTCCCAGCGGTCGCCATTGGCGAGCAGCTTGGCCTTGTCGTAGATCAGCTCCTCGCGGGTTTCGGTGGCGAAATCCATGTTCGGCCCCTCGACGATCGCATCGACCGGGCAGGCCTCCTGGCACAGGCCGCAATAGATGCACTTGGTCATGTCGATGTCGTAGCGGGTGGTGCGGCGGCTGCCGTCGGCGCGCGGCTCGGCCTCGATCGTGATCGCCAGCGCCGGGCAGATCGCCTCGCACAATTTGCACGCGATGCAGCGCTCCTCGCCGTTCGGATAGCGGCGCAGCGCATGTTCGCCCCGGAAGCGCGGGCTGATCGGGTTCTTCTCATAGGGATAGTTGATCGTCGCCTTGGGGCTGAAGAAATACTTCAGCGTGATCCAGTGCGCGGTCAGGAAATCCCAGAGCGCGAAGGTCTTGATGAAGTGGGCGATCATATCCGTGCGGTCTCCCCGCCGGTCCGAACCGTGGCCGGCGCGCGGGACTCCTCTTCAAATGATGCACCGGCCGGAGCGCGACCGGCACAACGCATGGCAAGCGCGATGTTCACCACGGCAGCACCCCCTGGGCGTCGAGCATGAGATAGCCGGAGACCAGGAACACCCAGATCAGCGAGATGGGCAGGAACACCTTCCAGCCGAGCCGCATGAGCTGGTCGTAGCGGTAGCGCGGCA
>JBDZVR010000026.1:0-40367 GCA_040255785.1 Sphingomonadales bacterium | reverse complement strand
ATGCTCCGCACCCCGAACTTCGGCCGCAAGTCGCTGAACGAGATCAAGGAAGTCCTCGCCGGCATGGGCCTTCGCCTCGGCATGGACATCCCCGGCTGGCCGCCCGAGAATATCGAGGAAATGGCCAAGAAGCTGGAGCAGGAACTGCTCGGCTGAGGCCGCCCGCAAGGGGGTTGAAAATGCGAAGGGCCGTCCCGCGAGGGGCGGCCCTGTCGCTTTGGCCGGGCGTCGCGCGCGGTTGACTCCGCGCGCCTCTCCGTGCGAGAGGCGCGTCCCTTTCGACAGATTGATTCGGATCGACAACGATGTTCGACAGGCGAAGATTGCTCGCGCTGCTGGGGCTTGCCCCGCTGGTCGCCGCCGGCGCGGCGGGCGGCGCGCGCGCGGCGTCGAGGCCGCGCGCCGAGCCGCTCGTGCTGCTGCGCACCCGCGTCAACGGCGAACACTATTACGAGGCCCGGGAGAGCGTGGCGACGCTGGCGCCGGGGACCGAGCTGACGATGCGTCGCGAGCCGGCCAACGCCTATGACCGGCGCGCGATCGAGCTGTTCGACCCGGCCGGCCGCAAGCTGGGCTATGTGCCCAGGATCGACAATCCGGCGGTCGCACGGATGATGGATGCCGGCGAGCGGATGCGTGCGCGGGTCACGGCGGTGACGCCGGCGAGCCTCGACGTCCGCATCGTGGTGGAGTGGCTGCGCGGCTGACCGCCGCCGCGATGCGACCGCCAGCGCGAAGGGCCGCTCCGCGAGGGGCGGCCCTTTCGGTCGGGGTCGCGCGGCCTGCCGGAGGCGACGCGGTTTGACGATGGCGGCGGCTTTGCTAGACCCCGTGCGTCCGATGCTTGCCGGGGGATGTTCATGCGCGCTTCGCTTCTGATTCTCGCCGTGCCGGCCCTGCTCGCCGCGCCGCTGCTCGCCGCGCAGGGGTCGGCCATCCACTATCCCGAAACGAAGCGCGGCGACGTGGTCGAGGAGCATTTCGGGGAGCGGATCGCCGATCCCTATCGCTGGCTGGAGAATGACGTGCGCGCCGATGCGGAGGTGCGCGACTGGGTGACGCGGCAGAACGAGGTCACCGATGCCTTCCTGCGGACGTTGCCCGGCCGCGACGCGATCCGCGCCCGGATGACCGCGATCTACGATTACGAGCGTTTCGGCCTGCCGCGCCGCGCCGGCAACCGCTATTTCTACACCCGCAACGACGGCCTCCAGAACCAGTCGGTGCTTTACGTTCGCGAGGGGCTGGACGGCGAGGCGCGCGTGCTGATCGATCCCAATAGCTGGTCGGCCGATGGCGCCACCGCGCTCGCCGAATGGCGGCCTTCGGAGGACGGTCGCTACCTCGTCTATTCGATCCAGGACGGCGGCACCGACTGGCGGACGGTGCGCGTCCTCGACGTCGCGACCGGGCAGCCCACCGGCGATGAGGTCCGCTGGGTCAAGTTCTCGAACCTCGACTGGGCGAAGGACGGCAGCGGCTTCTTCTATTCGCGCTTCCCCGAGCCGGGCGAGCACGCCTACCAGCAGCTCAACGAGAACCAGGCGGTCTATTTCCACCGGCTCGGCACGCCGCAGAGCGAGGACCGCATGGTCTTCGCGACCCCCGATCATCCGCGTTGGAACAATGTCGCCGAGCTGTCGGACGATGGCCGCTGGTTGATCGTCACCTCATCGGAAGGGACCGACGCGCGCTACAATGTGACGCTCGTCGATCTCACCCGTCCCGACGCCGCGCCGCGCGCGCTGATCGCTGGCATGGAGAATGACTGGTCCTATCTCGGCAATCGCGGCACTGTCTTTTACTGGCGCACCAACAAGGACGCGCCGCGCCAGCGGGTCGTCGCGACCGACATATCGCTGCCGGATCTCCAGCTGCGCGAGATCGTCGGCGAGGACGAGGCGACGCTGGCGGGCGCGTCGATCGTCGGCGAGCGGCTCGTGCTGCAATATCTGCGCGACGCGAAGAGCGAGGCGCGCGTCTTCACGCTCGACGGCGGCGCGGCCGGCACGATCGCGCTGCCCGGCATCGGCAGCACCGGCGGCTTCATCGGCCATGCCGGCTCGAGCGAGACCTTCTACGCCTTTTCGAGCTTCAACCGGCCGCCGGCCATCTACCGCTACGACAGCGCGACCGGCGAGAGCCGGGTCTTCGCGCAGCCGGACCTGTCATTCGATCCCGACGACTATGAGGTGTCGCAGGTCTTCTATCATTCAAAGGACGGCACCCGTGTGCCGATGTTCATCGTCCGCCGCCGCGATCTCGCCGATGCCGGCCCGCGGCCGACCCTGCTTTACGGCTATGGCGGGTTCGACATTTCATCGACCCCGGCGTTCCAGCCGCGCTGGCTGACCTGGGTGGACATGGGCGGCGTGCTCGCGGTCGCCAATATCCGCGGCGGCGGCGAATATGGCGAGGCCTGGCACGACGCCGGGCGGCGCGCGAACAAGCAGAATGTGTTCGACGACTTCATCGCCGCCGGCGAATATCTGATCGCGCAGCAGGTCACGCCGCGCCGCGGCCTCGCGATCGAGGGGCGCTCGAACGGCGGCCTGCTGGTCGGCGCCGTCGTCAACCAGCGGCCGGACCTGTTCGCGGCGGCCTTGCCCGGTGTCGGCGTGATGGACATGCTGCGCTTCGATCGCTTCACCGCCGGCCGTTACTGGGTGGACGATTACGGCCATCCCGACCGCGAGGCGGACTTCAGGGTGCTGCTCGCCTATTCGCCCTATCACAATATCCGGGTGGGGGTGCGTTACCCGCCGATCCTCGCGACGACCGCCGATACCGACGATCGCGTCGTGCCGGGGCACAGCTTCAAATATGTCGCGGCCATGCAACATGCCGATCCCGATGGCGCGCCTCATCTGATCCGCATCGAAACGCGCGCCGGCCACGGCTCGGGCAAGCCGACCGACAAGCAGATCGCCGAATATACCGACATGTACGCATTCATCGCCCACTTCACCGGGCTGGAGGTGCCGGCGGCCCCGGCCCCGGCCGCCCGGGGGCGCTAGCCGGGTCGCGCGAGTTCGCCCCGGGCGGCACGGTCCCCGAAATGGTCGGCGAGCGGCTCGAAGGCGAGCCGGCGGCCGGCGGACTGCCGGCGCATGGGACCGAATGCGTCGGGGTGATGCTATAGGCGCGGGCGATTCGGAAGCAGGACGATGAACGCCCAGATCCCCGCCGCCTTTTCCCCGGAACGCCATTTCGATGAGCGCCGTCGGTCCCGGCTGAGGCTGATCGCGCTATTCTCGCTGGTCGCCTTCATCGTCCTGTCGGTGCGCGGCGCGCTGGTCGATGCGCAATCCTTCTATGTGCTGGCGCCGCGGCGGCTGTTGATCGCCGGCTTCGGCGCGGTCCTGTGCCTCGGCATGGCCCATCTCCTCGACCGGTTGAAGCACCTCTCCTTCCAGCAGCGGGTCGGGGTCGCGATGGGCGGCGCGCTGGCGATGTCGGTGCTGCTGCCGCTGGTCACCTTCGCGATGAACCGCGTCGTGTTCCCGGTCGAGGCGACGCCGCCGATGCTGAGCGAGCTGATCCAGTGGGTGATGGTGTGGATGGGCTATTTCCTCGCCTGGACCGGCACCAATCTCGCGCTCAGCTATCACTGGGAGGCGCGGGACGAGCAGGCGCGCCACGCGGCGATGCGCGAACTCGCGCAGGAGGCGCGCATCGCCGCGCTGCGCTACCAGGTCAATCCGCACTTCCTGTTCAACGCGCTCAACGCGATTTCCGGCCTCGTGCTCGAGCAGCGCAACTACGAGGCGGAGACGATGCTGCTCAACCTCGCCGAGTTCCTTCGCTCGGCGTTGGCGCCGGGCCGCGACGGCACGATCGGGCTGAAGGAGGAGATCGAGCTGCAGCGCCTCTATCTCGGGCTCGAGGAGGCGCGCTTCGCCGACCGGATGAAGGTCGAGATCATCGTCCCCGACGAACTCGCCGCCGCGCGCGTGCCGACATTGATCCTGCAGCCCCTCATCGAAAATGCCGTCCGCCATGGCGTCGACCGCTCGGAATCGCCGACGACGATCCGCATCCTCGCCGAGCGGCGCGGCGCCGCGCTCGGCCTCGTCGTCGAAGACGACGGTGACCGGGATGGTCGCCCGGCCCGGCGCGGCATCGGGCTCGGGCTGGCCAATGTGCGCGAGCGGCTCCACGCCCATTTCGGCGAGGCGGGGCGGCTGGAGGCGCGCCGGTTGGCGAAGGGCGGCTTTCGCGCGGTGATCGAGATGCCGTTGATGGTGGACGCATGAACGCGCCGGTCGCGGCCCGGATGCTTTCGGCGCTGCTCGTCGACGACGAGCCGCTGGCGCTGCGCCGCCTCGACCGCGCGATCGCGGCGATCGGCGGCGTCGAGATCGTCGGCGCGACGACGAGCGCGCGCCAGGCCGTGCAGATGATCGACGCCCTCGCGCCCGATGTCGTCTTCCTCGACATCGCCATGCCCGGGCTCGACGGCTTCCAGGTCGCCGAGCGCGCCGGCGCCGGGAAGGGGCCGGCCATCGTGTTCGTCACCGCTTATGATCAACATGCGGTGCGCGCCTTCGATGTCGACGCGGTGGATTACCTGCTGAAGCCGGTGGCGCCGGACCGGCTGCGCATGGCGATTGCGCGGGTGCGCAGCTGGATCGCCGGCCGCACGTCAGGGGCGGTGGCCCGGCCCGTGGCGGGCGACGATGACCGGCTCGGGGCAGACGGCAGCCTCTGGGTGCATCGCCACCAGGAATTCGTCCGCGTGCGCATCGAGGATATCGTCTGGATCGAGGCCGAGGGCGATTATGTCCGGCTCCACGCGCGCGGTGGCGGCGGCCTCATGCGCGCGACCCTGTCGGGCCTCGAGGCGCAGCTCGACCCGGCCATCTTCGTGCGCATCCACCGATCGGTGATCTGCCGGATCGGCGCGATTTCGGGTCTCCGGCGCAAGCCCACCGGCGCGCTGGCGGTGCGCCTTTCAAATGGCGACGAGGCACCCGTCGGGCGCAGCTACAACAGCGGCTTGCGCGCCCTGCTGAAGCGGATGCAGGCCGCCACGGCTTAGCGCAACCTGCGGGTTTTCCGGGGATTTTTGCTACCCCGGCGAATTTCGTCGCGCCCAGCCGACAAATCGCCGCACGCGGTTGGAGTGGCGGCCGGTGGCACCCTAGTCATGGCCGCGACCGGCCGGGGTGCCCCCCACTTCGTCCCGGCCGGCACCGGAACCACCCAAGGAGACCATTGATATGCGCGTCACTCCGATCCTCGCCGCTGCGCTGCTCACCGCGAGCGCGGCCGGCGTCTACGCCCAAACGACGCCGCCGCCCTCGCCGGACGATCAGAACAGCGCCCAGACGAGCGATCAGCCGGCGGCTCCGAGCCAGGACGAGGCCGACAAGAACAGCCAGAACGAGGCCGGCGACAGCCAGTATCAGGCGCCTGACAGCCAGGCGGACAGCAACGACCAGAACAGCGAGGCGCCGCCGCCGGCACGCTGAGCCACCGGCCCCGCATCGAACCTCCCCCCGGCAGGTCGCGCTTCACCGCGCGGCCTGCCATATTTTTGCCGCGGTTCATCGTCCGCTCATGAGAAAGCGGTGAAAATGGCGGAGCCGGGCCGCGTTGATGGTCCGAATCATGTCTCAAGGAGCCAGTACATGCTCAGCAAGATTGCTCTCGGCGCCGCGGCCGCCGCCACCGCGCTCGCCTTCGCGCCAGGCGCCGCCAGCGCGCAGCGCCATCATGGCTATTACGGCCACCATCATCGCGGCCATCATTATCGCGGGCATCATTATCGCCCGCACTATCGCTACGCGCCGCGCTACCGTGCCCCGCGCACGAGCGTGGTGATCGCGCCGGGCTACTACCCGCCGGCTTATTATGGCGGCTATTACGGACCCAGCTATTACGGCGCGCGCTACTATGGCGGACCGCGCTATTATGACGACTATTGCGGCGATGGAACGACCGGGGCGATCGTCGGCGGCACGGCCGGCGCGCTGATCGGCCGCGCTATCGGCCGCGACGGCAACCGCTATCGCAGCTATCGCCACCGCCACAGCGGCACCACCGGCGCGATCGCCGGCGCCGCGATCGGCGCGCTGGTCGGCAGCGCGATCGAGCGCGACGGCTGCTATTGAGGGTTCGCCGATCGTCCGCGATCGGGGCAGGTGCTGCCCGGCCCGGCATCGAGGTCGAGGCAGCGCCCGTCCACCGATCCGGGCGCGAGCGGCAGGCCGATGAGGGCGGCGAGGGTGGGCATGATGTCCACGGTCTCGACGCTCATCGGCTGCTCGAACGGGGTGAGGCCGCGTCGCCAGAACAGGATCGGCACGCGCCGGTCATAGTCCCAGGCGCTGCCGTGGGCGCCGATGGAGCCGCTGCCGCCCGTCGCGACCGGCAGGTAGGTAAGGCGCGGCTTCAGCACGACGTAGAGGTCGCCCGAGCGCTCCGGATCGTATGAGGCCCTGAGCCGCTGCAGGAGGGTCCAGGTCTCGGGCGGGCCGGACGGGTCGGGCGCCGCCGCGATCTCGTCGCGCGAGACGGCAAGCGCGACCTGCGGCTTGGCGCGATAGGCGGCGAGCGCGGCGGCGACGACCCGCGGCCGGTCCGCCGGCGCGATCGCACGATCGACCCAGATGTCGCCGAAGGTGCTGCCGTGCAGCACCGGGCCGGAAAGCCCGAGCCGCGCACCGATCTCGCGGCCGATCGTGGCGGCGCGCAGCGAGGCATCGGCGCGCGCGGCCCCGGGCACCGCCTGCTCGCGCGCCCGTTCGGGAATGTCGATGCTGCCATGGTCGGCGGTGAGCGCGACCGCATAGTCGATCCCTGCCGCGTTGAGTCGGTCGAGGAAGGCGCCGATCGTGCGATCGAGCGCCATGAGCTGCAGGCACATCTCGCTGCCCTGGGTGCCGAAGCCGTGCCCGACATAGTCGGTGGCCGAGGCGCCGATGGCGAGGATGTCGGACGCGTCCCCTTCGCCGAGACGCATTTCCTCGCGCAGCGCGGTCGCGAGCGCGAAGATCGCCGCGTCATATTCGGGCGAGGCGCGAAACGCGCCGCGGTCCCCGGGCGCGCGCGCGAAGGCGCCAGCGCCGACTTCGCGCCCCTGCGCCGCAATCGCGCGCTGGCGCGAGGCGCAGATGCCGTCCACCGCCAGCGCCTCCTGGCCGGCGGCGATCCGGGCCTCGGTCTCGCGATTGACGCGGGCGACGGCGGGCGTCACGGCGGTGCCGGGGCGCGCAACGAATCCCTGGCCGCCCCACCACCAGCGCGTGGTCGGATCATGCCCGCCCATCATCATCGCCGCGCGATCCTTTCCCGCGACCGCGACCGAACGCGCCCGCGGGTCCGCCCGGCGCATCAGGTCGCCCAGCGTCGGCACGCGCAGTTGCACGGCCGAGACGGTATAGCGATCCGGGCTGCTGCCCGGCGCGGTCTCGTCCTCGGCGCAATTGACGGTCTTGTCCTCGCGCGGCGCGTCGCGATCATACCATTCGTTGGCGATGATTCCGGTTCGCGCCGGCCGCGCGCCGGTGAGGATGGTGGCATGGCCGGGGCAGGTCTTGGTCGTGCCATGGCTCTGATAGCCCATCGGGAACACGATGCCGCGCGCGAGCCGGCCGAGCCCGCCGGTGAAATATTGGCGATATTCGTTGAACAGGTCGGCGGAGAACTGGTCGACCGAAATGACGACGAGCAGCTTCGGCGCGGGTGCGGGCGCGGGCGCGGGTGCCTGGCCTTGCGGCGAGGCCGGCGGTGCCGCCGATGCCGGTGGCTGCGCCGGCGCCGGAGGCTGCGCCGCGAGGGCGGTGGTGAAGGCAAGGAGGGCGGCGGTCGCGATCGTGCCAGGCTTCATCCGAATCCTCGTCCGTTGGATGGCCGCTCATCGCCGCGCCCGCGGCGGGTTGCAAGGGGACGCGCGCCACCGCGCGGCGCGGCCGAAGCCGCCGACCGGAGGCAGTCGCCACCGCGCGCGCCCTGTTGTAAGGAGCGCGCGTGGGGCTTGCGGTTCTCCTCTCGATCCTGGCGATGACGCTGATCGTCGCGGCGCGCTACCTGGCGGTGAGCGGCGCGTTCGCGTGGCTGACGCGGCGGCGCTTTCCGGGCCTCTATGCGGGGCTCGACCCGCAGATCCGGCGCGAGATCGGCTGGTCGCTCGCCAGCGCCGTCCTCTACGGCGCGCTGGCCGGGGCGCTCGCCTGGGGCTGGCGCGAACATGGCTGGACGCGGGTCTATGCGGACGTCCACGATTATCCGATTTGGTGGCTGCCGGCGTCGGTGTTCGTCTATCTCGCGCTGCACGACTGCTGGTTCTACTGGACGCACCGGCTGCTGCACCGGCCGGCGCTGTTCCGCGTCGCCCACGCCGTCCACCACGCCAGCCGACCACCCACCGCCTGGGCAGCGATGAGCTTTCACCCCTGGGAAGCGCTCACGGGCGCTGTTGTCATTCCGGCGCTGGTGCTCGCCATCCCGATCCATGCCGGCGCGCTCGGCGTCGTGCTCGCGATCATGACGCTGATGGGCGTCACGAACCATATGGGATGGGAAATCTTTCCGAGGAAGCTGGTGGAGGGGCGCGTCGGCGGGTGGCTGATCACCGCCAGCCATCATCAGCGCCATCATCAGCAATATGGATGCAATTATGGCCTTTATTTCCGTTTCTGGGATCGCCTGTGCGGCACCGACCGCGGCCTCGGCAGCTTCGGTCGCGGGGCTCGCGCTGGCGCTCGGCGCGGCGCCGGCGATGGCCGCCGACCTGGAGGTCGCGGTCCAGGGCCTTCGGAACACGAGGGGCGAGATTCACCTGTGCCTCACGCGCAGCCCGGCGCACTTTCCTGACTGCAGCGGCGATCCGGCGATGATCCGAAGGACGGTGCCGGCGGCGGGCGCGGCGCTGATCCGGATCGGCGGCGTGCCGCCCGGCGACTATGCGCTTTCGCTGATCCACGATGAGAATGGCAACGGTCGGCTCGACACCTTCCTTGGCATCCCGCGCGAAGGCTTCGGCTTTTCGCGCAACCCGCGGCTGCGCATGGGCCCGCCGCGCTTCGAGGAGTGCCGGGTCACGATCGGCCAGGAGACCTCGCGGCAGACGATCGCGATGAAATATCTGCTTTAGCTCCGCCGCCTTCCATGCGCGAACGTCCGGCATGGCGCGATCGCAGCGGGCGCCGGAGCCAGGCTTCGCGAGCGCGGCCGGCGTTGCACGTAATATCTTTCCCTTCACGCGCATTCGCAGCATAACCCTTCCCCTCGAGGGGAGGGGCGATGGCCGGCACCGCCGTTCATGCATCGCGCCGCGCTGCCGCTGCCGGGGAACGGCCGCTGCGCGTGCTGCTCGCGGCGCCGCGCGGCTTTTGCGCCGGTGTGCGCCGCGCCATAGACGCCGTTGAGGACGCGATCGCGCGCTACGGCGCGCCGGTCTATGTTCGCCGCCCGATCGTCCACAATCGCGCGGTCATGCGCCGGCTCGAAACGCGGGGTGCGATCTTCGTCGAGGAGCTGGACGAGGTGCCCGATGGCGCCGTCGTCATCATGTCGGCGCACGGCATTTCCCGTGCGGTGGCGCAGGAGGCCGACCGGCGCGGCCTCACCTGGTTCGACGCGGTCTGCCCGCTGGTCAGCAAGGTGCATCGCGAGGTCGCGCGCCACCGCCGCGCCGGGCGGCACGTCATCCTGATCGGCCATCGCGATCATCCCGAAATCATCGGCACGCTCGGGCAGCTTCCATCTGACGCCGCGGTCAGCGTCGTCGGCAGCGCGGCCGAGGTCGCGGCGCTGCCGCTGCGGCCGGACGCGGCGGTCGCCTACGCGGTGCAGACCACCTATGCCGTGGAGGAGGCGGCGGGCGTGATCGCGGCGATCGAGGCGCGCTTCGGCGATGTCGCCGCGCCGCAGGGCAGCGACATCTGCTACGCCACCAGCAACCGGCAGGCCGCGATCCGCGAGATCGCCGCGCGCGTCGACGCGGTGATCGTCGCCGGCGCGGACTTTTCCTCGAACGCCCGCCGGCTGGCGGAGGTCGCGCGCGCGGCCGGATGCGAACGTGTCCAGCTCGTCGCCGAGCCGGAGATGCTCGACCTCGCCGGGCTCGACGGCGCGGCGACGGTCGGCATCACGGCAGCCGCATCGACTCCCGAGGAGACGGTCAGCGAAATCGTCGCGCGCCTCGCACGCCATCGCGCGGTAACGGTCGAGGAGGTCGGCCAGGTGGTCGAGGCGGTCGCGTTCAGGCCGGTGCGGATCGGCTATCCGGCAATGTCCTTGAGCGGTATCGAGGGGTCGGCGAGCCGCGCCCTCTCATAGCGCCCGCCGGCGAGGATCAGCTTGCGGCCCTGGACATAATCCTTGACCGCGTTGATGCAGTCGAGCGCGATGACGCGGCCGTCCTTCAGATAGAGCACCGAGAAGCCACGCGCGGCGGGGTCGCCGCGCACCAGCGCTTCGTCGTGGCCGAACGAGAGTCCGACGGTCTGCAACCTGAGGTCGTACTGGTTCGACCAGAACCAGGGGATGGCATCGAAGGCGACGTCCTCGCCCAGGATCGCGCGCGCGGCGACATTGGCCATGTCGCTGGCGTTCTGAACCGATTCGAGCCGGATGCGCGCGCCATCGGCGAAGCGGTTCTCGTGCGCCGCGCAATCGCCGATCGCGTAGACGTGGGGGAGGCTGGTGCGGCAGTGCGCGTCCACGTCGAGCCCGTCGCTCACCTGCGCGCCGGCGGCGCGCGGCGGCGCGATCGCTGGATCGATGCCGATGCCCACGATGGCGAGGTCGGCGACCACGGTCTCGCCATTGGCGAGCGCGACGCTGGCCACGCGTCCGCCTTCGCCCAGGATCTCCGCTACCCCGATGCCGGTGCGCAGATCGACGCCGTGGGCGCGATGCTCGGCCTCGTAGAAGCGTGACACGGCCTCCCCGGCGACCCGCGCCAGGACGCGCCCCAGCGCCTCGATGAGCACGACCTCGCGTCCGAGCCCGGCAAGCACGGCGGTCGCCTCGAGCCCGATATAGCCACCGCCGATCACGACGATGCGGCGGGCGTCGGGCAGCTCGGCCCGCAGCCGATCGACATCGTCGCGGCAGCGCAGGTAATGGACGCCGGCGAGATCGGCGCCGGCGCAGGCCAATCGTCGCGGCGCGCCGCCCGCCGCCCAGATCAGCTCGCCATAGCTGAACGAGCGGCCGTTCGCGCAGCTGACCCGGCGCGCGGCGGGATCGAGCGCGACCACGGCATGGGCGAGCCGCAGGTCGATGCCGCGTTCCGCCCAGAAGGCTTCCGGCCGGATCAGCAGCCGTTCGAATGTCCGTTCGCCCGCCAGATATTCCTTGGACAGGGGCGGTCGTTCGTAGGGCGGATAGGGCTCGGCGCCGAGCATGGCGACACTCCCGCTGAAGCCGCGCTGGCGCAGCGTGATCGCGGCCTGCGCGCCGCCATGGCCGGTGCCGACGATCAGCACGTCGAAATGTTCGGATCGGGAAGTCATCGCTCGGCGGCTTCTCGCGGGCCACGGCGGCGTTCGTCAATATCGCAACGTCGCGCGGCCGCGCCGATCGGCCCGAAACGGGATTTAACCGGCTGGAAACATTGATCCTGTTTGCTTCGCGGCCTAGTCTTGGAAGCGACTCCCCCGCGCGGGAGGAAGGTGATGACGGACAGGGCCAAGCTGGCGGGCCTCGAAGGTCTGCGATCCGACCCGGGGATTTCCGTGCCGGAAATCTGGGACGTGCGGCGCACGATCGAGCTGCGCACCGCCGAGCTGGCGGCGACGTCGCGGACCGAGGAGGAAGCGGTCGAGATCGCGGCGCTGGCCGGTGCGCTGGCCGGCGATTCCCGCGACCAGGAGGCGCGCAGCGCGCTCGACATGGCGTTTCACGCGGCGATCGCGCGCGCCAGCCACAACAGCCTCTTCGTCCAGATCATGACCTCGTTCGAGCCGCTGCTGACGGTGGCAGTGCCGGCGGCGTGGCAGACGCGCACGACCGAGAACCAGCAGCGGATCATGATCGAGCGGCATCTCGCCATCGCCAACGCGATCGTGCGCCAGGATCCGATCGCGGCGACGATGGCGATGAGCGCGCACTTCGACGCGGCGATCGGCGACATGCTGCGCGCGACGCGGCTCGGCGCCCTGCGCGCCAGGCGCGGCGAGGCGGTCGCCTGAGCTGCGGCTGCCGGTGCCGGCCGGCTCCGGCGGCGCGGCGCGAACGCTAGGACCGGGCAAGCCGGGGACTGCCCGGCCGCGCCGCAGGGCTCGCGGATCGAGCTGGCCGGCTCGATGCGGCGGGTCCGCCGTCCGCCGGGGGAACTTGTCCGCCAGGCGATGAGCGAGCATCATCGTCGGGCGGGCTTCGATCTGTTCCTCGGCACCCGGTTCGGGCCGGTGCGGGACCGCGATGCTCCGGGCCGCGCGCTCACGCACAGGGCCGGAGACATCGTCCACCTCCCGGCGTCGCCTCGCGGCGTGCCGGGGGACAGGGCGGCCACCTTGAAGAATGCGTCGCGCTATCGAGGGGGAATCGGCGGCGCGATCGAAAATATCGCGGGGCGCGGCCAGATCGGCGCCGGCGAGCGACAGGAGATGAAGGCATGACGCAGGTGCTCACCCATTTCATCAACGGCGAGCGCGTCGCCGCCGACCCAGGCGGCGAGAGCCTGAACCCGTCCAACACCAATGATCGCGTCGCGCGCTATCCCTCCGCTGGCGAGGCCGAGGTCGACGCCGCCGTCGATGCGGCGCGCGCGGCGCTGCCCGGCTGGGCCGGCGCCACGCCGGAGGCGCGCGCGGACCTGCTCGACAGGGTCGCCTCGACGATCGCGGCGCGCGCGAACGAGCTTGGCGAGTTGCTCTCGCGCGAGGAAGGCAAGACGCTGCCCGAAGGCAAGGGCGAGGTGATGCGCGCCGCGCGCATCTTCCGCTATTTCGCCGGCGAGGCGATCCGCCGCCACGGCCGGACGCTCGATTCGGTGCGTCCCGGCATCGACGTCGAGACGCATCGCGAACCGGTGGGCGTCGTCGGCCTGATCACGCCGTGGAACTTCCCGATCGCGATCCCGGCCTGGAAGGCCGCCCCGGCGCTGGCCTTCGGCAACACGGTGGTGCTGAAGCCCGCCAGCCCGACGCCGGCGACGGCCTGGGCGCTCGCCGACATCATCCACGAATGCGGCGCTCCACCTGGCGTGTTCAACTTCATCATCGGCGAAGGCCGGATCGGCGGCGCGCTCGTCGCGCACGCGGGCGTCGACGCCGTCTCCTTCACCGGTTCGCAGGCGGTCGGCGGCCGCGTCGCGGAGGCGGCGGTGAAGCGCCAGGCACGGGTCCAGCTCGAAATGGGCGGCAAGAACCCACTCGTCATCCTCGACGACGCCGACCTCGATCGCGCGGTGGCGATCGCGATCGACGGCGGCTTCTTCAGCACCGGCCAGCGCTGCACCGCATCCTCGCGGGTGATCGTGACCGAGCGCATCCACGACCGTTTCGTGGCGGCGATGGCGGCTAGGGCGAAGGCGCTGCGCGTCGGCGACGCGCTCGATCCCGCGACCCAGGTCGGCCCGGTGGTGAGCGAGAGTCAGCTCGAGCAGAACCTTGCTTATGTGAGGATCGCGACCGAGGAGGGTGGCCGTCTCGTCGCCGGCGGCGAGCGGCTCGGCCTCGCCAATCCCGGCTATTTCATGTCGCCGGCGGTCATCGCCGACACCGATCCCGAAATGCGCATCAACAACGAGGAGGTGTTCGGCCCCGTTGTCAGCACCGTGCGCGTGAAGGATTACGAGGCGGCGCTGGAGGTCGCCAATCGCGGCCAGTTCGGCCTCTCGGCGGGCATCGTCACCAACAGCCTCAGGCACGCCCGCCATTTCCGGCGCCACGTGCGCGCGGGCATGGTGATGGTGAACCTGCCGACCGCGGGCGTGGACTATCACGTGCCGTTCGGCGGCGCCCGCAAGTCGAGCTACGGCGCGCGCGAACAGGGCTTCGCCGCGATCGATTTCTACACCCAGACCAGGACCGTCTACATCGCGGGCTGAGCCCGGATGGAGCATCCGATCCCGGCGGCCCGCTTGAGGAGCGCGTCCGCTTGTCGCCGGCGCCGCTAGCGCGTGGCCATCAGCGGCGCGCCATAGCCGGCGGCGGCGAGCTCCCGCTCCGCCTGGGTGAAGCCATAGTCCGGCACCAGCTCGCCGGCGCGCTCACCGATCTCCTCCCAGCGCGCCGCGACCTCTTCCGCGACATGATCGCCGGCGCCGAGCTGGCAACCCTCGGTCAGCGTCACGTGCGCGCGGGAGAAATGGCCGGCGCCGGCGCACAGGATCGCGCGCGTCGGCGCGGACTCCGCGACGAGCGCGACAAGGCCGGGACTGACCAGCGCCGGATCGAGCATCGCCAGCGCCTCCGGGGCGAGCAGGCCGTCGGTCATCTGCGTCGCCGCCGTGGGCGCGAGGCAGTTGACCCGGATGCCGTACCTTTCGCCCTCGATCGCGAGCGTCTGCATCAGGCCGACCAGCGCCATCTTGGCGGCACCGTAATTGGCCTGGCCGAAATTGCCGTAGAGGCCGGACGAGGAGGTGGTCATGACGATGCGGCCATATTGCCGCTGCCGCATCGGCTCCCACACCGCCTTGGCGCAGATCGCCGCGCCGATCAGGTGCACGTCGATGACGAGGCGGAACTCATCGAGCGTCATCTTGGCGAAGCTCTTGTCGCGCAGGATGCCGGCATTGTTGACCAGGATGTCGACCTGGCCCCATTCGCCGATCGCCTGGCCGACCATCGCAGCGACCGCCTCGGGATCGGTGACGGACGCGCGAACGCCGATCGCCGCGCCGCCGGCGCGCCGGATTTCCATCGCCACCCGCTCAGCGCTCGCCGCGTCGAGATCGTTCACCACCACTTTCGCGCCGCGCCGGGCGAGCGCCAGCGCGTGACAGCGCCCCAGCCCGCCGCCGGCACCGGTCACGATCGCGACGCGATTGTCCAGTCTCAAGGTCCGTTCGTCGTTCATCCGTTCACTCGCTTGTTGTCCCGGGCATTCGTCGCGCCGCCGCCCGACTCGCCATCGAGCAGGATTGCGCGCAGCCGCAGCTTGTCGATCTTGCCCGTTCCGGCAAGCGGCAGGCGTGCCATGCGCACGACCTCGTCCGGGATCCACCAGGAGGCGACCCGATCCCTGAGCGGCGCGAGCAGCGCTTCGTCGGAAAGCTCGGCGCCCTCGCTCATCTCGACCACCAGTACCGGCCGCTCGCCCCATTTCGGGTGAGGCTGCCCGACCACCGCGGCGAGCGCGACCTCGGGCAACCCGCCGACGATCGATTCGATCTCCTGCGGGTTGATCCACTCGCCGCCGGACTTGATCAGGTCCTTCGCGCGGCCGGTGATGACGAGGTTGCCCGCCGCGTCGATCCGGGCGAGGTCGCCGGTGTCGAACCAGCCGTCGCGGGTGGCCGGCTCGGTCTCGCCGAAATAGCGCTCCACCACCGTCGGCCCCCGCACGTGGAGGTGGCCCTCGACATCGCGCTGCTCGGGCAGCGGCTGGCCGTCGGCGTCGGTGAGCATGAGGTCGATCCCGATCGCGGGCCGGCCGCTCAGCGAGGGATCGCGCAGCGGATCGTCTGGCGCGGCCGAGGTGCCGAGCGGCGACAGCTCGGTCATCCCCCAGGTGGTCTGGACGGCGATGCCGCGCGCCTCGATCCGCCGCATCAGCGAGGGCGGCATCGGCGAGCCGCCGACCATGATGCGCTTCAGCGTCGGGATCGCCCGGCCGGTTTCGTCGAGATGCTCGACGAGGCCGAGCCAGACGGTCGGCACCCCGACCGCGACGGTCACGCCCTCGGCGACGATCAGATCGGCGAGGCTGGCACCATCGGCCTGGCGTCCGGGCAGGACGAGCCTGCCGCCGACCGCGGGGACGGAGAAGGGGAGTCCCCAGGCGTTGGCGTGGAACATCGGGACGACGGTGAGGACGACATCGCGCTCGGTGAGCGCGGTGACGCTCGCCTGGAGCTGGCGCAGCGTGTGCAGGAAATTGCCGCGATGGGTGTAGGTGACGCCCTTGGGCGCGCCGGTGGTGCCCGAGGTGAAGCACAGGCCGCAGGGCGCGTTCTCGTCGAAATCGCCCCATTCGACGCCGGCATCGTCGCGCGCGACCGCCTTTTCCATCGCGATCGCCTCGACGCCTTCGATGCCCGCCATCGACTCGGCCGGCCCGTCGACGACGATGGCGTGGCGGATCGTCGCGCCGAGCGCGAGGATCTCGCGCGCGAGTGGGGCAAGATCGGCGCTGACGAAGAGCACGCGCGCCTCGGACCTGGCGAGCATCTCGGCGGTCTGGGCGGCGATCAGGCGCGGGTTCAGCGTGTGGCACACGGCGCCCATGCCCATGACGGCGTACCACGCCTCGACATGCGCCTGCGTGTTCCAGGCGAGCGTGGCGACGCGGTCACCCCGGCCGACGCCGAGGCCGGCGAGCGTCGCCGAAACGCCACGCGCGCGGCGCAGCAGCCCGGCATAGCCGATGCGATCGACCCGCCCGCCGCCGCGCGCAGTGACGACCTCCCCGTTCGGATGCCATTTCGCGGCGTGGAGGAGGAACTTGTCGACCGTCAGCGTGAAGGACTGCATGGACCCGTCGATCATCGGCACCCCGCGGCCCGCGGCGGCAAGGGCGGCGATGCGACGCCGACGTTCCAGTTCCAGGCGATGCCGGCGGCGCGGCGTCGGCAGACCACTTCCTCGTGCAGCGCGTAGCGGCCGGGCAGCAGCCTCGCCGCCGCCCGCGGCGTCGTGCCGAACCACATATAGGCCCGCTCGCGCCCATAGGCGGGCCAGGCCGGCGCGCCGGCCGCCTCGGGCCGCCCGGCACGGGCGAAGGAGGCCCAATAGTCGACCATCTGGCGCGAGAAGGACTCTTCGGCGGCGTCGCGCGGGATCGACGGCCAGGCCCGCGCGGTGCGCCCGATCGTGCCGAACATGTAGGGCAGCTCGCTCGCGTGGAAGGCGTGGAGCCCGGCGCGGTCGGCGGCGGGATAGCCGTGGTCGAAGACGTAGAGGAACGCGTCCTGGCCGAGCGCGGTCTGCTTCGCTGCGAGCCGCTCGGCGGTCCAGCCGTACATCGCGTCGCGCGTCGCCGCGAGCATGCTCGCGTCGATGTCGGTCGCCGGATAGAATCGCAGGAAATCCCCGGCGAGTTCGCCATAGGCGGCGCGGATCGCCTGCTCATAGGCGCGCCGCGTGACCGGGGCGGGCGGCAGGAGGAAGCGCAGCGAGCGGATCTCGCCATCGTTGAAGCCGGCGAGGATCGGCACCGGCGCCTGCTCGCCGCGATCGAAGGTCTCGACGAGCTGGCGCGGCACGATCGCGCCGTCGACGACAGGGAAGGGGAAGAAGCGCGTCCCCCGCGCCGCCGCGAGCAGGCGGGCCGGGCTGGCCGCGCGCATCGCGGCGAGATCGGCCGCGCCGAGCCGGTCCTGGACGGCCGCGCCGGCCGCCTCGGCGGATGGCAGGCCGAAGCGGCCTTCCCGCAGCTCCGGCGCGGTGATCATGTAGGCGCTCTGCGCGATCGCGCGATGGAAGAGGCCGCGCGCCTCGGGCGAAGCCATCAGATACATGACGCCGAGCGCGCCGGCGGACTCGCCGGCGACAGTGACGTTGCCGGGATCGCCGCCGAACGCCGCAATATTGTCGCGCACCCACCTCAGCGCCTGGATCTGGTCGAGCAGGCCGTAATTGCCCGACACGTGATCCGGCGATTCAGCGCTCAGCGCCGGATGGGCGAGCCAGCCGAGCACGCCGAGCCGGTAGTTGATCGTGACGACGACGAGTCCGCGCCGGGCGAGGGCGGCGCCGTCATAGACGCCGAGCCGGCTCGAGCCGCGCTCGAGCGCGCCCCCGTGGATCCAGACGAAGACCGGCAGGCGCCCGGCGGCCGCGGGCGCCCAGATGTTGAGCGTCAGGCAATCCTCGCTGGTCGGCCCGACATCGTCGGCATAGATGCCGGCGGGATAATCGGGCTGGACGCAGGAAGCGCCGAACCTGGTCGCGTCGCGCACACCCTGCCAGGGCGGCATCGCCGCCGGCACCCGCCAGCGGCGTTCGCCGACCGGCGGCAACGCGTAGGGAATGCCCCTGAACACGCGCAGCCCCGCCTCGTCGGCGCCGCGCATCGCGCCGGCCGGCGCCGCCACGACGGGGCCCTCGCGCGCCGCCGCCGGAGCGGCGAGGCCGATTGCCAGGACGAGGACCAGCCGTCGTGCGAGCGACCTCATCGATCCTCGGCCCGGCTCCGTTTCCATCGCATCCGCGCGCCGGTCAGAACTGGAAGTTGGCGCGGATGCCGACGGTGCGCGGCCGCAGGCGGGCGTAGCGGCTGTCGAGGAACGCCTCGGGGTGCACGTAGGTCACCGACTTGTCGTCGAAGAGATTCTCGACATAGGCCGTGAGCGTCATCCGGCCGAGCGTGGTGCCCGCATAGAGGTTCACGTTCGTCCAGGTGTCGGTGAAGTCGAAGGTCGGGCTCACCGCGCTGGGATTGCCGGGCACGTTCGGGAACTGGTTGGGGAAGGACCCGGCGTGCGAGACGTTCACCGCCGCATAGGCGCCCGTCCCTGAGCTCAGCGCGAAGTCGTAGCGCACCGTCGCCGACCCCTGGAAGCGCGGCGAGGCGAGGCGCACGCCGTCAAGGGCGCCCGAGATCGCCGCCTCGGTCGGGGTGAGGCGGTTGACCTTGGCGTCGTTGAGCGAGCCGTTCAGCGCGATGCTGAGGCCGCGCCACGGCCGCGCGAAGATTTCCCATTCGAGGCCGTAGCTGCGCGCGCCGCCGATATTGGTCGCGAACTGGATCGCGTCGGAGATGCGGTTGGCCTGCACCTGGATGTCGCGCCAGTCGATATAGTAAGCGGCGATATTGGCGGTGAGGTTGCCGCCCAGCCAGCGGCCCTTGAGGCCGATCTCGTAGTTGGTGAGCTTGTCCGAGCTCGCGCCGTCGGGGATCACGATGTCGGTGGGATCGAGCGCGCTGACCAGGCCGGCGCGGGCGTTGACGACGGGCGGACGGAAGCCGGTGGCGACGGTCGCGTAGGTCGTGATTTCCGGCGTCGGTCGCCAGGAGACGCTCGCCTTCCACGACAAGCGGTCGTCATCGACCCGGAGCCCGACGGCGGCCGGGATCGGGGTCACCGTGATCGGGAAGTTGGTCAATCCCGAGAGCGCGACAGCGAGGTAATTGCTGTTGTAGCCACCGGCGCGGGTGAAGGACTGCACCGTCGCGTTGGTGTAGCGCAGGCCGCCGGTCACCCACAGATTGTCGCTCATGTGATAGGTCAGCTCGCCGAAGCCGGCGATCTCGGTGATATCCGTATAGCTCTGGAAGCGCTGGTAATACTGGTCGGGCAGGCCGGTCAGGTTGCGCGACTGGAGGAATTCGGGCGAGGACCGGTAGCCGAAATCGACGGTGCGCCGCTTGTCGAAGTAGAAGAAGCCGGCGACCCACTCGAACGGCCCGCCCGAGCGCGAGACCAGCCGCGCCTCTTCGACGAACAGGTCGTCATAGGCGAGCGCGTCGAGGCCGAAGGCGATCGCCTGATTGAAGGTGCCGGCGAGGTCGACGACGAAATACTGGTCGAAGGTCGAAAGCGTCGTCGAGCTGATCAGGTCGGCGAAGTCCAGGTCGTAATTGACCGTGACGTTGTAGTTGGCGAGCTCGGCGTAGAACCGGTCCGGCTGGTCGGTCCGGCGAACATAGGTGCCGAGCGCCGGATTGGTGAGCGCGGAATCGCGCGGCTTGCTGTCCTCGTAGGACGCCATCAGGCGGATCGAGAGCCGGTCGCTCGGCCGCATCTCGAGCAGGGCGCGGCCGCCATAGTCCTTCAGCGTGTTCGAATTCTCGATGCCGGTGCCGACATTGTCGACCCAGCCGTCCTCGTCGCGGTAGAAGCCGACGATACGCAGCGCCATCCCGTCCTGGATGATCGGGATGTTGACCATGCCATTGTAGCGCTGGCGCAGCGACTCCGAGCCGGTGAGGGCGAAGTCGACCAGCGCGGAGGCCTGGAATTCGTCGAGATCGGGGCTGCGGGTGATGATCCGCATCGCGCCGGCGAGCGAGCTCGAGCCGAACAGGGTGCCCTGCGGGCCGCGCAGGAACTCGACGCGCTCGACGTCGTAGAGATTGGGATC
This sequence comes from Sphingomonadales bacterium, assembly GCA_040255785.1. Classification (GTDB taxonomy): domain Bacteria; phylum Pseudomonadota; class Alphaproteobacteria; order Sphingomonadales; family Sphingomonadaceae; genus Allosphingosinicella. The sequence goes on along the minus strand of JBDZVR010000026.1, from coordinate 20,217 downwards.
GAGAATGGTCGAGTTGCCGTTGGCCGAGATCGGCAGCTCGTCGATGTAGATGGCGACGGCGCTCTGCAGGCCGGCGCTGTAGCCGTTGGTGTTGATGCCGCGCGCGGTGAAATTGTTGAAGTTTTGCGTCGGCCGGTTGACGACGATGCCCGGCGTGTTCTGGGCGACGCCCTCGTAGCCGACGATCCCGAGCTCATCGAGATCATCCTGGCTGTAGGCGGTGACGCTGAGCGGCACGTCCTGGAGCCGCTCCGCGCGACGCGTGGCGGTGACGATGATCGCGCCGTCGTCCGTGGCGCCGGCGCGGGCCGATTCGGCGCGTTGAGGCGCGGCCTGGGCCGATCCGTCCGAATTCTCCGTATCCTGCGCGAATGCGACGCCGGGCATGGCCGCGAAAGCGACCGCCGCGACGGATGCAAGGAACCTGCCCTTCATGGATTGATCCTCCCCCAAGCCAAAGCACCGGCGGGTCAGGCGCCCGCCCTTCGGGGCGCGATACTAGCCGGCACCGAAGCCTTGTCAATACTCACTATCACGTTTGTGAATGTGTTGAATCGACACGACATCGCCTTCAGCGACGATGTCCCAGCCGAGAATCTGCGCTTCCTCCTGAGGTGCTGTTCCTCGCTCGGCGAGGGCAGGGTGAAGGACGCGATCATCCGCGCCATGAGCACCTTTCCGGGTGACGCAGTCGGGCCGGCCGCAGCCGGGCGGGCGCTACATCGCCGACCTGTCCCGGCTCATCCGCGCGTTGCGCCAAAGCGAAGGGGTGGAATGGGCGGCTCGCTTCAGGAGCAGCGGGCCGGTGCCGGTTGAGGGATTCGAACCCCCGACCTTCGGTTTACAAAACCGCTGCTCTACCAGCTGAGCTAAACCGGCCGCGCCAAGCTCTCTGGGTGCGTCACCCGGCCGGGTCAAGCCGGATCTGGCGCGCGGGCCGGCGAGCGGCGGATCGCGCACGAAGCGCCCGCGCGACCTGCCGGCATGGCAAGGAGCGCGCCGCCTTCGCGCTTTCCGAATGGCGGCGCGCGCGCTAAGCCGCGCCCCATGTCCAGTGCCGCCTTTCCCGCCCTTCGCCTGCGCCGCACGCGCGTCTCGGCCTGGAGCCGCGCGCTCGTCGCCGAGAACGTGCTCACCCCGTCCGACCTGATCTGGCCGCTTTTCGTCACGGAAGGGGAGGGCCTGGAGGAGCCGGTCGCGACGCTGCCCGGCGTCTCGCGCTGGTCGGTGGACCGGATCGGCGAACGGGCGAAGGAGGCGCGCGATCTTTGCATTCCCTGCGTCGCGCTCTTTCCCAACACGCCGCGCGAGCTGCGCAGCGACGACGCGCGCGAGGCGCTCAATCCGGACAATCTGATGTGTCGCGCGATCCGTGCGATCAAGGAGGCCGCGCCCGAAATCGGCGTGCTCACCGATGTCGCGCTCGATCCCTATACCAGCCACGGCCATGACGGGATCGTCGACGGCGCCGGCTATGTCCTCAATGACGTGACCAGCGAGGTGCTCGTCCGCCAGGCGCTGGTTCAGGCGGAGGCGGGATCGGACATCGTCGCGCCGTCGGACATGATGGACGGGCGCGTCGGCGCGATCCGCGCCGCGCTCGAGGAGGCGGGGCACGTCAATGTCCAGATCATGTCCTATGCCGCCAAATATGCCTCGGCCTTCTACGGGCCGTTCCGCGATGCGGTCGGCTCGCGCGGGCTGCTCAAGGGCGACAAGAACACCTACCAGATGGATGTCGCCAATGCCGAGGAGGCGCTGCGCGAGGTGGCGCTCGATCTCGCCGAAGGGGCGGACACGGTGATGGTGAAGCCGGGCCTTCCCTATCTCGACATCGTGCGGCGCGTGAAGGAACGCTTCCAGGTTCCTGTTTTCGCTTATCAGGTGTCCGGCGAATATGCGATGATCGAGGCCGTCGCGGCGGCCGGCGCGGGCGATCGGGACGCGCTGGTGCTGGAGACGCTGATGGCGTTCAAGCGCGCCGGCTGCGCCGGCGTGCTCACCTATCACGCCGCCCATGCCGCCCGGCTGCTCGGCGCCTGATGGCGGACGATCCGCGCGCGAAGGCGTCGGCGCTCGCGGCCGCGGCGGCGGCGCTGGAGCCGGGCGCCGACGAGCGCGCGGCGCTGATGGACCTCGTTTTCGGCCACGCCCAGCAATTCCTCGAATCGCTGGAGACCGCCCCGGCCAATCGCGGCTGGGAGGAGGTGTTCGCCGATCCGATGGCGCCCGAATTCGCCGAGACGCCGCGCGATCCCGCCGCGGTGCTCGCCTGGCTCGGCCGTAGCGTCGAGCGGCCCGGCATCGCGACCGCCTCGCCGCGCTTTACCGGCTACATACCGGGCGGGGGGCTGTTTCATTCGGCGCTCGGCGACTTCCTCGCCGCGACGGCGAACAAATATGCCGGCTTCGCCTCCGCCGCCCCCGGCGCGGTGCGACTGGAAAGCGCGACCTGCGCCTGGCTGGCGCGGGTGATCGGCTATCCCGAGGGGGCCGCTGGAACGCTGACCTCCGGCGGCTCGCTGGCGAACCTCACCGCGATCGTCGCCGCGCGCGAGGCGCTGGACGAGCCGGGCGGCGGCGCGGTCTATCTCACCCGCTTTTCGCATCACTGCATCGACAAGGCGCTCAGGATCGCGGGCCGCGCCCGCGCGCCGCGCCGGCTGATCGACACCGACGCCAATCACCGGATGCGGCTCGATGCGCTCGGGCAGGCGCTCGCGAGCGACCGCGCCCGGGGCGTCCGCCCCTGGCTCGTGATCGCCTCGGCGGGGACGGTCGATACCGGCGCGGTCGATCCTCTCGCCGGCATCGCCGACCTCGCCGCCGAACATGGCGCCTGGTTCCACGTCGACGGCGCCTATGGCGGCCTCTTCATGCTGTGCGAGGAGGGACGGGAGGTGCTCGGCGGCATCGAGCGGGCGGACAGCGTCGCGCTCGATCCGCACAAGACGCTGTTCCTGCCCTATGGCACGGGCGCCGTGCTCGCGCGCGAAGGGCGGACGCTGGTCGACGCCTTCGGCGCCAGCGCCGACTATCTGCGCCCGCTGGGCGAGACCGAGGTCGGCCCGTCGCCGGGCGACCTTTCGCCCGAGCTCACCCGGCACTTCCGCGCGCTGCGCCTCTGGCTGCCGTTGCAGCTCGCCGGGGTTGGCGCCTTTCGCGCCGCGCAGCGCGAAAAGATCGCGCTCGCCCGCTACTTCCATTCGCGCCTCGCCGATTCGCCACGCTGGGAAGCGATCGCACCCGATCTTTCGGTCGTCGCCTTCCGCTACCTGCCCGAGGCCGGCGAGCGCGATGCGTTCAACGACCGCCTGCTCAAATATGTTCAGGACGAGGGCCGTGTGTTCATGAGCGGGACACGTATCGCGGGCGAAAGCTGGCTGCGCTGCGCGATCCTGTCGTTCCGAACCCATCTGGCGCATGTCGACGAGACGATCGATGCGCTCGAGCGGGCGGCCGCCGCGCTGCAAGGAAGATGAAAGGCCAGGGCGTGGGGGAGAGCGTGACCAGCGCCGGAGGATCGAGCGAGCGTTTCGCCCGGCCGCTCTTCATCGCCACGATCGTCACCGGCTCGTTCCTGCTTTTCCTCACCCAGCCGATGGTCGCGCGCATGGCGCTGCCCCGGCTCGGCGGCGCGCCGCTGGTGTGGAACAGCGCGATGCTGGTCTACCAGGCGCTGCTGCTTGCCGGCTATGCCTATGCCCACTGGCTCGCGCGGCTGCGCCCGCGCCGGCAGGTGGGCATCCACATCGCCCTGCTCGGCCTCGCCGCGCTGTGGCTGCCGATCGGCCTCACCAGCGCGTTGCCGCCGGTCCATGGCGAGCCCGAATTCTGGGTCCCCTGGTTCCTGATCTCCTCGATCGGCCCGGTCTTCTTCATCGTCTCCGCGCAGGCACCGCTGATGCAGCGCTGGTATGCGCTGGAGACGAGCCGCGGCGATCCCTACCCGCTCTATGCGGCGTCCAATCTGGGCAGCTTCGCGGGGCTCATCTCCTATCCGCTGATCGTGGAGCCACTGCTCGGCCTCAGCCAGCAGAGCTGGTTGTGGACCGCACTCTACGCGCTGCTCGTCCTGCTCGTCGTCGGCTGCGCGCTGACCGTCCCCGCCAGGGCGGTCGAGGCCGTGCCGGAGGCGACCGAGCCGCCACCCCCGGCGCGGCGCATCCTGCACTGGATCGCGCTCGCGGCGGTGCCGTCGGGACTGATGCTCTCTACGACGACGCACCTCACCACCGATATCGTCGCCATCCCGCTGCTGTGGGTGCTGCCGCTCGGGTTCTACCTGCTGAGCTATGTCATCGCCTTCGCGCAGCGGCGTGGGTTCGCGAATTTCATCACGTCGCTCGCCCCGCTGATCATCCTCATCTGCGGCGGGCTCACCTTCTCGAACGGCGCCAGCAACCCGCTCTTCTCGGTGACGCTGGGGCTTGTCCTGCTGCTCGCGGTCGCGGTGGCGTTGCACAGCCGGCTGTTCGAGCTGCGTCCGGCGGTGGGGCATCTCACGCGCTTCTACCTCGCCATGTCGCTGGGCGGCGTGCTGGGCGGGCTGTTCTGCGCGATCTTCGCGCCGCTGGTGTTCGACTGGGCCTATGAACATCCGCTGCTCATCCTCGCCGCGGCGTTGCTGGTGCCGCAATATGCGCTGGTGACCTGGCCGGAGCGCTGGCGCGTCGCGCTCGGCATCCTGCTGCCGCTGCTCGCGCTCGCCTTGTCGTTCGAGGCGGGAAGCGGCATGGCGGACGGGTCGATGCTGCTGCGGCTGCTGCTCCCGGTCGCGATCTCGCTGCTCACGCTCGCCTGTCTCGGCCGCCGCTGGCCCTATGCGGTCGCGCTTGGCGCGTTGATGCTGAGCTATGGCGGCTGGAGGATCATCGCCAATGGCGAGGCGCGCACGCGATCCTATTTCGGCGTCTATCAGGTGAGCGAGCGGCACGAGGCGGGCCGGGTTCCGGCGCGCGTGCTGACCCACGGCACGACGCTGCACGGCCTGCAGAACGAGGTGCCGGGCCTCGAGACGCTGCCCACCAGCTATTACGCCCGCCGCTCTGGCGTGGGCCTCGCCCTGTCCAACGCCACCGCGCTGTTCGGGCCGCATCCACGCATCGGCATCGTCGGCCTCGGCACCGGCACGCTCGCCTGCTATCACCGGCCCGGCCAGCGCTGGACGATCTTCGAGATCGACCCGGCGATGGTCCGCATCGCGCGCGACGAATTCAGTTTCCTGAGACGCTGCGCGCCGGACGCGCGGATCGTGCTCGGCGACGCGCGCGTGAGCCTTGGCAATCCTCGCCTCGTGCCAACGGGATCGCTCGACATGCTCGCCATCGACGCTTTCTCCTCGGACGCGGTGCCGATGCACCTGCTGACCCTCGAGGCGCTCGCGACCTACGGCCGCGCCGTCGTGCCGGACGGGATCGTCCTGTTCCACATTTCCAACCGCTATCTCGACCTCAAGCCGGTGATCGCCGACATCGCGCGGCGCGAAGGATGGGACATGCAGGTCATGTCCTACCTGCCGAGCGAGGAAGAGGAGAGGCTGAACGCCACCATCTCGGTATGGATCGCGCTCTCGCGCAACCCCGAGACGCTGGTCCGCCTGACCACGCTCAGCGGCCCCGACGCGGCCAATTGGGAGGCGCTCTCGCCGCGGCCGGGCTTCGCCGGGTGGAGCGACGACCACGCCTCGATCCTGCCGATCATCAACTGGGGCCAGCTCTGGCCGCGCCGCCCATGAGCCGCGCCGTCGTCGAGACAAGCCGGCTGTTCCTGCGCGACTGGACCGATGCCGACATCGCGCCGTTCATCGCGCATACCAACACGCCGGCGGTGATGCGCTGGCTGGGCGGGCCGCAGCCGGAGGAGGAGATTGCCGAGCGGATGCGCGGCCGGGTCATGCGCTGGCAGCGCGAGCGCGGCTTCACCTTCTGGGTGGTCGAGCGCAAGCGGGACGGCGAGCTGCTTGGCTTTTGCGGGCTCAAGATCGCCGATGACGAAGACTCGCCGGTCGAGGGGCTGCACGAGATCGGCTGGCGGCTGCGCGAGGACGCCTGGGGACGGGGCTATGCGAAGGAGGCGGCGATCGCCTCGCTCGATTTCGCGTTCGATCGGCTCGAAGCGCCCCGCGTCGTCGCGCTCACCGTCGGCGGCAATCGCGCGAGCTGGGGCCTGATGGAGCGGCTCGGGATGACGCGGCGCACCGATCTTGACTATGAGGGGCCGCAATGGGCCGATGGCCCGGTCATCGTTTACGAGATGGAGCGGACGCAATGGATGGCCCGACGCTGCTGACCTTCGACGGGGTGACGCCCCGGATCGACGCGAATTCCTTCATCGCGCCCGGCGCGCGGCTGATCGGCGACGTCGAGATCGGGCCGGAATCGAGCATCTGGTACAATTGCGTGCTGCGCGGCGACGTCAACCGCATCCGGATCGGCGCGCGGAGCAACGTGCAGGATGGCACCGTCATCCACGTCGATTCGCCGCATCCCGGCGCACAGGACGGCTACCCCACGATCATCGGCGACGAGGTGCTGATCGGCCACATGGCGATGATCCACGGCTGCCGGCTGCACGACCGCGCCTTCGTCGGGCTGGGCGCGATCGTGATGAACGATTGCGAGATCGAGGGCGATGCGATGCTCGCCGCCGGCGCGATGCTGACCCCCGGCAAGTGCATCCCGTCCGGCCAGCTTTGGGCGGGGCGGCCGGCGAAATATGTCCGCGACCTTCGCGACGCCGACATCGCCGCGATGCGCGCGGGCGTCGCCCACTATGCCGAGCTCGCCCGGCGCCACGCGGCCGCGCTCAGCGCGCGTTGAGCCTTTCGGTCAGCGCGGCGAGCCGCGCCCCGTGGCCGGCCACGCGCGCCGACAGGCGGTCGATCGCCGCCGCGATCGCGGCGCGGTCCGCGGTGGCGGTCGGCTGCGTTTCGCGATCGAGCGCGAGCTGGTGGAGATCGGCGAGCGCGCCGGCGGCGCTTGCCTCGGCCGCGGCGAGCCGGCTCACCGCGACCTGCGCCTCGACCCATGAATCGGAGCCGCTCGCGCCGGCGCGGTCGACCGCTTCGGCGGCGCCTGCGTAGGCCGCCTCGAAGGCGCGAGCGCCGGCCTCGCCCTGTGCGTCGAGCGCGGCGATTCGCTGCAGCAATGCGGGATCGGAGGGCGTCGCCGCGGGCGGTGGCCGCGTCGGTGCCTCGATCGAGCCTTCGAGCTCGGCCGCGCGCATGGCGAGCGAGGGGAAGGCTCCCTCCCGCGCCGCGCAGCCGCCCGCCAGGCCCGCGGCAAGCGCGATCGCGGCTGCGAGCGGGACGGGGAAGCGGGCGCGGATCATCCGCCTTTCCCTATGCTTCGCCGCGCCGCCGGGCAACCGCGCGAAGGCGCGCATCCGGGGCTTGCGCACCCCCGCGCTTGCCCCTATGTCGCCCACTCCCAGGCGCCCGTAGCTCAGCTGGATAGAGCACCAGACTACGAATCTGGGGGCCGGAGGTTCGAATCCTTCCGGGCGCGCCATTTCGGTTCAAAGGCACGAACGCCTAGCACCGCCGCCTCTACGCCAGAGGCGGCGGTTAGCGTTCGGAGCAGCTCGCTCCGTAGGCCACGAATGCGGACCTCCTTCCGGCTCACCACTTCAACCCGCTGCGCGACCGCGCGAACCTGATCGCGGGCGAACGTCCCGTCGCCGTTCCGCAGCTTCTTTTTCAGGGCAGCCGCGAAGGCGCGCAGGCTCTCCGGCGTGATCGCCGGACCGATCTTCGCGATATGCGCCAAGGCACGCTCGGAGTCGCCCTTGGCCTGGTCGCGCGTCGCGGTCAGCTCCGCGATGCGATCCTTGAGCGACGGATCGCTCACGTCGATGACTCCGTTCTCGATTGCATCATAGAGGCGCTTGAGCTTCGCCTCCGCCTCCGTCGCGCGCCGCTCAAGGTCGGCGACATGCTCGCGGCGCTGGTTCACCCACTCGTCGCGCCGTTCGAGGATCTGATCCATCAGAGCTTCGAGCCGCGCCGGGTCAAGCAGCCGCGCTTCAAGATGATCGACCACGGCCTCATTGAGCCGATCCATCGGCACGGTGACGCCGGGACAGCCGGTCGCACCCTGCCGCGCCTTCGTCGAGCAGGTGTAATAGCGATATTCCCGCCCGACGCTGCTGGTGCCCGTGCGCAGCGTCATCGCGCCGCCGCAGCACGCGCAGAAACAGATGCCGGTGAGCAGCGTAGGGCCGCCCACCGCCATCGGCGGCATCATCTTCGGGCTGCGCGCCTTGAGCGACCGCTGGACCGCCTCGAACTCGGCTTCCGAGACGATCGCCGGCACTTCCATGACGGCGTGCTCGCTCTCGGGCTTCGGCGTCTTCGTCTTGTGATCGCGGGTGTTGAAGCGATGCTGGCCGATATAGGTCGTGCGGGTCAGAACCTGATGCACCGCGCCCAAGCCCCACCGCCCGCCGTCGCGGGTGTGGATGTTGTTCTCGTTGAGCCAGGTCGCGATCGACTTGAGGCCCATCGGCCCTTTGTTATCGACGCCGTTCAACGCCATGCGATAGATGCGCCGCACCGTCTCGGCCTGGATCGGGTCGATCTCCAGCTTCTTCTTGATCTTCGCTCCGCGCTCCCCAGCCGCGACCACGCGGTAGCCGATCGGCGCACGCGCTCCGTTCCAGAAGCCTTGACGCGCGTTCTCCTTCATCGCCCGCAGCGTATGCTTGCCGTTCTCCTTCGACTGATATTCGTCGAATAGCGTCATGATCTGGCGCATCATCACGCTCATGGGATCGTCGCCCAAGTCCTGCGTTATGGAGACGAGCTTCACGCCGTTCTTCGCCAGCTTCCTGACGTAGAACTCGAACTGGAACTGGTCGCGGAAGAACCGCGAGAAGCTGTGAACGAGGATGACGTTGAACGTCGGCGGCTTGGTCATTGCCGCGTCGATCATCGCCTGGAAAGCGGGGCGACGATCGTCCGTCGCGGTGTTACCCGGCTCGACGAACTCGGCCGCGACCTCCCAGCCGCGCGACAGGCAATAGCCTTCGATCTGGCGGCGCTGGTCGGGAATCGACAGGTCGCTCTCGGCCTGTCGGCCGGTTGAAACGCGCAGGTAAAGGGCGGCGCGAGCGGTCGCCACGACCGGCGCCTCATCCTCATTCCGTCGCAAGGCGGCGCCGGTCATGACGCTTCACTCCTCACTTCACGGCAATGGTCCGAACAGCTTGTCCAGCTCTTGCCGCATGTGGCCTTCGATCGCGCGCAATTCCGCGTCGCCGATCGGAACGCGCTCCGGCCAATCATCGGTGACGACGATCGGCCCCTCATCCTCACGCGGCGAAGCCCGGCGCGGCGCGACGCGGTTGGTGTAGTCATGCAGGTCATCCGGGCATTCGGCCCAGCGACGAGGCGTGCGGCGGCGGAGCTTGCGAGGAAGGGCCATCCCACCACGCTGCCGTGGGTTCGCACGTCGCACAAAGGTTCTGTCGCGGCGTAGCGTAAATAGGAACGCGCGGCGGTGTAGTGCATCGCAGGGTTTGCCGTGATCGGTCTCATCGTCACTCGTCCGACTCGAAGCTGCGATTCTCGCGGCAGTGCCAGAGGCGCAGTATGAAGATCGTCGCGTCCGCGATTTCGTAGCGCAGCTCGTAATTGCCGACGGTGATCCGCCGGACCTCGCGTGGCTCGTAGGCTTCCAGCTTCTCGCCGATCCGGGGATAGTCGAGTAGGCGATCCGGCGCGCGGGCAAGCTGCTGAACAACCCGCGTCGCCGGGTCCGGGGCGACCGGCCGCAGATGCTCGTGCAGCCGCACGAGATCGGAGGATGCCTTGCCGGTCCACTTGATCCTCATGCCGAGGGGGGCGGCAGCGGCTTTTCCGTGCCGAGGCTATCGGCCCAAGCCTGAACCGCCTGATGGTCGATGACGCGGCCCGCATCCACGTCCTCCAGGGCTTCGAGCGTCATACGATGACGCTCCTCCTCCTGATCGACCCAGGCGGCGAGCGCCTGTTTCATCACCCAGCCGCGCGAGCGTTCGAGCCGCGAGGCCATCGCCTCGACCTTTTCCGCCAGTCCGATGGGGACGTGCGCCGTCAAAACTTTCGTGTCTGTGGCCATCGCAGCACTCTCTATCAGTATGATTAAAATATAATCGAGATGGTGATGGAACGCAAGTTGGCGCCTCCCTACGGGACCGCCGCTCTATCTCCGCTGCGCTCCGACCGAGCCCCTACGGGTCTCGGCCCTGCCGGGTGACGATCAGCATGGCGGGACGGCGCTGGCGCGCCGATCGGTGAACCCGTGAGCGGGTCCAGTTCTTCGGAGCTGCGGAGATCGGGCCAGGGCTGCGCCGGCCCGATCGCATCGTTTGAAGCTCTCCCCGTCGGTGGGGTGGGCGACGCTTCCCTCTAGGCCCGCCGCGCCGGGCCGCAACGCGCGTGCCGCGCTTACCTCCTCTGCGTTCCGGCCCTGCGGGTGCTGCCCGGCTCCGCCGGCGGGCCTGCCGGTCGCTTCTTCGCCGCCCACCCCATTCCGGGGTGAGTGTGGTTTTAAGGAGAAGTGTGATGAACGCTGTGACCGAAACCGCAGCCGCCGCGCCTGTGTCGGGCGTTGAAATCTTCCTGCCGCTCGCCAAGCTCAAGAAGTCCCGCGCAATGCTCGCAAGGTGCCGCATGGGGAAGCCGCAATCGAGGCGCTGGCCGCTTCGATCCAGCATAAGGGGCTGATCCAGAACCTTGTCGTCGAGCCCGAGATCAAGGAGGACGGGACGCCGACCGGCTATTATCTCGTCACCGCTGGCGAAGGCCGCAGACTGGCGATGCTGCTGCGGGCCAAGCGCAAGCAGATCAAGAAATCTGAGCCGGTGCGCTGCTGGCTGGATACGGCGAACGACCCGTCCGAGATCAGTCTGGACGAGAACGTGACCCGCACGCCGATGCACCCCGCCGACCAGTTTGAGCGGTTCCGCGAGCTTGCGGACGGCAAGGGCTGGGGCGCGCAGGAGATCGGGGCGCGGTTCGGCGTTTCGGCTTCTGTGGTGAAGCAGCGGCTTCGCTTGGGCGCTGTCAGCCCGAAACTGTTGCAGGTCTATCGCGAGGATGGCCTTACGCTGGACCAGCTTATGGCCTTTGCGATCACCGAGGACCACGCCCGGCAGGAGCAGGTTTTCGAGGGTCTGCATCACAACCGCGAGCCGTGGATCATCCGGCGCGACATGACCGCGAGCAACGTCCCTGCGACCGACCGGCGCGCGGTGTTCGTCGGGGCCGACGCCTATGTCGAGGCGGGCGGCAACATCATCCGCGACCTGTTCAGCGAGGACCGGGGCGGGTTCTTCGAGGATGCGGGCTTGCTCGATATGCTCGCCACCGAGAAGCTGCGCGAGATCGCGGGCAAGGTTCAGGCCGAGGGCTGGAAATGGGCCGAGGCACATATCGACTATCCCCACGCCCACGGGATGCGGCGCTTCTATCCGCAGGCCGTTACCTTGTCTGACGATGACGAGGCGCGGTTGGAGGCACTGTCCACCGAGCATGACGAGCTTGCCGAAGGCTATTCGTCCTATGACGAGATGCCCGAGGACGTGGCGGAGAAGCTGGAGGCGATTTCCGACGAGATCGATGCCATTTCCGAGAAGCGCTTCGCCTACGACGCCAACGTGATCGCGCGTGGCGGCGCGTTCGTCGTGCTTCACCATGACGGGACGGTCAGGATCGAGCGCGGTTTCGTCCGCGCTGAGGACGAGGCGCTGGCCGACTCGCAGCCGGAGCCGGACGCTGACGCCGGCACGACCGACCCTCAGGCCGGGGAGGACGAGCAGGCCGAAGACGGCGATGAGGACGTGCAGGATTTCGAGGACGAGGAACCGGGCAAGCCAATTTCCGACAGCCTCACCCGCGACCTGTCCGCTCACCGGACGCTGGCGCTTCGCGTGGCGCTTGGCGAGCAGCCCGACATGGCTCTGATCGCGCTCACCCACACGCTGACCGCGCAACTGTTCTACAGCTATGCGGAGGCCGGTTGCCTTGAGGTTCGTCCGACTGTGACGCCGCTTGGCAGTCATGCGGATGGGATTGAGGACACGCCCTTGGCGGCGCGGGCGAGCGAGGCGCGCGAGGCGTGGGCCGAGCGGATGCCGCGTGACGTGGCGGACCTGTGGGGCTTCATCGTCAATCTGGACGACGAGAAGCGGCTGGCGCTGCTGGCGCATTGCGCGTCCCGCACCGTCAACGCCCTGCGGTTGCCGTGGGATCGCAAGCCCCGGACGCTGCAAACGGCCGACAGACTGGCGACCGCGCTGGCGCTGGACGTGGCGAAGGACTGGACGCCCACGGTGGACAGTTACCTTGGCCGCGTCACCAAGGCGCGTATCGTGGAGGCGGTAACCGAAGGTGTTTCGGAGGACGCCGCCCGCCGTATCGCGGACATGAAGAAGCCGGACATGGCGCAAGCCGCCGAGCAGCTTCTGGCCGGGACCGGCTGGCTTCCCGCTGTGCTGCGGACTGCGCAGCCGGAGGCGGAGCAGACCGCGACTGTCGCGGTCGAGGACTCCGAGGCCGTGGAGCAGGCATCCAAGGCCGAAGCGGCCGAGTCGCCGGGCTTGGACGAGGAAGCCTCCTACGCCGTTGCCGCCGAATAGCGGCATCGGACCGGGGCCGCGCGAGCGGTCCCGGCCTTCCGTCGAAGAGTGGTAATCGCGGACGCGCCCCGTGCCGGGACGCGTCCGCTTTTATCACGCGAGCAGAAATCGTCGCTCGCCGGGCGCTGCCCGGCTCGCGGAACAGGTTTATCTTGATTGCGGCGCGATGGCGATCGCCGAGAGGTCGTTGGCCGGATCGACTGTCACGCCAGCCGACCTTCGCTCGGAATAGCGGTCGACAAGCTGTGCGGCGTGCGGGCGCAGCAGCACCGTGAACCGCACCAGCTCCTCCATCACATCCACGATCCGGTCGTAATAGCTGGATGGCCTCATGCGTCCGGCGTCGTCGAACTCCTTGTAGGCCATCGCCACGCTCGACTGGTTGGGGATGGTGAACATCCGCATCCAGCGGCCGAGGAGTCGCAGCGTGTTGACCGCGTTGAACGACTGCGAGCCGCCCGACACCTGCATGACGGCGAGCGTGCGCCCCTGGGTCGGGCGCATCCCCTTCATCTCCAGCGGGAGATGGTCGATCTGCGCCTTCATGATGCCGGTTATCTGCCCGTGCCGCTCCGGGCTGCACCACACCATGCCTTCGGACCACAGGGCATGGTCACGCAGTTCGTGGACGGCGGGGTGATCGTCGCCCTTCACCTGGTCGGGTAGAGGCAGGTCGGAGGGGTCAAAAATCCGCGTCTCCGCACCGAAAAGTTGGAGCAGCCTTGCGGCTTCCTCGACCGCGAAGCGCGAGAAGGACCGTTCGCGCAGGGAACCGTAAAGCAACAGGATACGCGGCGGATCGCCCCCGCCAAGGCCGAGCGCGGGCCGTTCACGGACATAGCGTAGATCAAGCGCGGGTAGATGCGTCGGGTCGGGCAGCGCGCGGAGACGGATCAAACGGTTGTTCCTTTCTCATACCAGCCTCGTGTCCGCTTCACGATGGCGACGACCGACAGCATTACCGGCACCTCGACCAGCACGCCGACCACCGTGGCGAGCGCCGCGCCGGAATTGAGACCGAAAAGGCTGATGGCGGCCGCAACGGCCAACTCGAAGAAATTGGATGCGCCGATAAGGGCGGCGGGCGCGGCCACGCACCACGCCACGCCGAACCGGCGGCTCAGCCAATAGGCCAGCCCCGCGTTGAAATAGACCTGGATCAGTATCGGCACGGCGATGAGCGCGATTACCAGCGGCTGCGCCACGATCGCCTCGCCCTGGAAGCCGAACAGCAGCACCAGCGTCGTCAGCAGGGCAACGAGGGACGCCGGGCCGAGCCGCGCCAGCAGCCGATCGAGCGCGGCCTGCCCACCCGAGGCCAGCACGCGCCGCCGCACCAGTTGCGCAACGATTACCGGCACGACGATGTAGAGGCCGACCGAGATCAGCAGCGTGTCCCACGGCACCGTCACCGAGGCGACGCCGAGCAGCAGCCCGACCAGCGGCGCGAACAGGAACACCATGATGATGTCGTTGAGCGCGACCTGGCTCAGCGTATAGGTCGGTTCGCCGTTGCAGAGGTTCGACCAGACGAACACCATCGCCGTGCAGGGCGCGGCGGCGAGCAGGATCAGCCCGGCGATGTAGGACGGACCTTCGCCTGCCGGCAGCAGCGGAGCGAACAGCCAGCCGATGAAGATTGTGCCGAGCAGGGCCATCGAGAAGGGCTTGACCGCCCAGTTGATGAATAGGGTGACGCCGACGCCCCGCAAGTGCTGGCGCACCGATCCCAGCGCGCCGAAGTCGATCTTGAGCAGCATCGGCACGATCATCAGCCAGATCAGCACCGCCACCACGAGATTGACGCGCGCCACCTCAGCCGTGGCGATGGCCCCGAACAGGTTGGGCAGCGCGTGGCCGAGCGCGATGCCCGCGACGATGCACAACGCCACCCACAGGCTCAGATACCGCTCGAAAAAGGACAGGCCGGGACGCGGCAGCGCAGCGTCGGCGGAGACGGTCGCCATGCTCAGACTACTAACGCGCCGGTGGCATCGACGACTTGCTGCCCGTCTTCCTTAGCGAAGGCGCCCCGCTGCGGGGCGGGGAGCAGGTCCAGCACGGCCTCCGAGGGCCGGCACAGCTTTACGCCTAGCGGCGAGACAACCAGCGGGCGGTTGATGAGGATCGGATGCGCCATCATCGCGTCCAACAAAGCGTCGTCGGTCAGGCTTTCGTCGCCCAGTCCCAGTTCGGCATAGGGCGTGCCCTTCTCGCGAAGCAGCTCACGCGGCGTGATCCCGGCGCGCTCGATGAGTTGGACCAGCAGCGCGCGAGCCGGCGGCGTCTTGAGATATTCGATGACATGCGGCTCGATACCCGCGTTGCGGATCAGCCCCAGGACGTTGCGCGACGTGCCGCACTCAGGGTTGTGATAGATGATGATGTCGATCGGCCTCATGCGGCGTCTCCGCGCCGCGCGGTCGAACCTTCGGCATGGCCGATCTCATGCAGCTTCGCGCCAAGCGCCTTCGCTTCGAGAGCCCCGATTGGTAGCGCGAGGAACAGCTTGATCCGGTTCTCCAGATAGCGCAGCGCCGTGACGAAGGCGCGCTCGCGCTCGATCTCGGTTCCTTCCACATGGCTAGGGTCTTCGATCCCCCAATGCGCGGTCATCGGATGGCCGGGCCAGATCGGGCAGGTTTCACCCGCCGCGTCGTCGCAGACGGTGAACACGAAATCCATGTGCGGCGCGCCGGGCCGGGAGAACTCCTCCCAGCTTTTGGAGCGCAGTCCTTCGGTCGGATAGCCGATCCGCTCCAGCAGCCGCAGCGCCACAGGGTTGATCTGGCCCTTTGGAAAACTCCCGGCCGAGAAGCCGCGAAAGCGGCCTTCGCCCAGCTTGTTCATGGCGCTTTCGGCCAAGATCGAGCGCGCCGAATTGCCGGTGCAGAGGAACAGGACGTTGAACACGCGATCGGCGGGCATGGCAGTCTCCGTCAGCAGCAGGGGACGAGTTCGGCGACGAGAGGCGCGCACAACTCCGGCTTTCCGGCGCAGCAGTCCTTCACCAGAAAGAGTGTGAGCGCCCGCAGCGTATCGAGGTCGGCACGGTAGATGATCGACCGGCTTTGCCGCTCCGACTTCACCAACCCCGCGCGTGATAGGATGCCGAGATGTGCCGACATCGTGTTCTGCGGCACATCGAGCTGACGCGCGATCTCGCCGGCCGGCAAGCCATCCGGCTCATGCCGCACCAGCAGCCGGAACGTATCAAGGCGTGTCGCCTGCGCGAGAGCGCCGAGAACAGCGATAGTCGACTCGGTATCCATATATCCAGATTAGCAGATATGTAATTTTAAGCTACTCCTCTCGCACATTCGCGCGATGTCAAAGCCTGAGTTCAAGCGGCGCGAGGGCCAAACAGAATAATTGCCGCGCCGGCGAGGCAGATAATGGCCCCGATGACATCCCATCGGTCCGGCCGCAGCCCCTCCACGGCCCAGAGCCAGCCCAAAGACGCCGCAATGTAGACGCCGCCATAGGCGGCGTAGGTGCGCCCTGCCGCTTCGCTGTCCACCAACGTCAGTAACCAGGCAAACAGCGCCAGCGAGATCATGCCCGGCACGAGCCACAATGGCGTCTTGCCGAGGCGCAGCCACGCCCAGAAGGAGAAGCAGCCGGCGATCTCGGCTAAGGCCGCACCGACATAGGCGAAGGGCGTGATGGTCATAGGCTCCCTATCCGTGGGGATGCGGCGCCGGTGCCAGCGTCTCGATGATACGGCAGTCCGCGACCGTGCCACCCTTGCAGGAGGTGATGAGCGCGGACAACTCTTGGCGCAATGCTGTCAGATCGGTGATCTTGCGCTCGACTTCAGTAAGATGATCGCGGGCGAGCGCATCAACCGTCGCGCAGTCCCGGCCGCGATCGTCCGACAGCGACAGCAGCGCGCGCACCTGATCGAGCGGAAAGCCGAGATCGCGCGCGCGGCGGATGAACGAGAGCCGGCCAAGCTCCGGCTCGCCATAGGCGCGATAGTTGCCGCCCGTGCGTGGCGGATTCGGCAAAAGGCCGATCCGTTCGTAATAGCGGATCGTCTCAACCTTCGTGCCCGTCGCCTTGCCCAGTTCGCCGATAGTGAGCGCCATGCCTTGACCCTATAGTTGCTACAGGGTGCATATAGCCGGTCGCATCGAGCGAATCGAGGTGACGTATATGGCAGGCGGATGCTGCGGCGGTTGTGAGACACCCCCGGCGAAGGACGAGGCATGGCGGCGCGTGCTATGGATCGCGCTCGCCATCAACGCCGGCATGTTCGCGATCGAGATTGTCGCTGGCGTCGCCGCCCACTCGGCATCGCTCAAAGCCGACGCGCTCGACTTCCTCGGTGATGCCGCCAACTACGCGATCAGCCTCGGCGTCGCCGGCCTGGCGCTGCGCTGGCGTGCGCGGGCCGCGCTGCTGAAGGGGGCATCGCTGTTCCTGCTCGCGCTCTGGGTGCTTGGAAGCACGGTCTGGATGACGCTTGCCGGGGCTCTGCCGCAGGCCGAGACGATGGGCGTCATCGGCGTGCTCGCGCTGCTCGCCAATTTGACCTGCGCCGTCATGCTCTGGCGACATCGTGACGGAGACGCCAACCGCAGATCGGTGTGGATCTGCTCTCGCAACGACGCGATCGGCAACATTGCCGTGGTGGCGGCGGCGCTCGGCGTCTTTGGGACCGGCACGGCTTGGCCCGACATCATCGTTGCCGTGGTTCTCGCTGGCCTTGGCATTTCCGGGGGCTGGCAGATCGTTCGGCAGGCGTTGGCGGAGCTGCACACGGTCGCCACCGTCGCGCGGACGCGGACAACCGATGCGATTGAGAGCGTCTGACGATCTAGGCGCTCATGGCCTCTGTGGATCATCACCGGGTTAGCTGTCATCGACAGTCCCCGCTTCGCCCACGACCAAGCGGCCTCCCGATTGGCTTGATCTAACCGGGGTCGGCTTCGCCTTGCTCGGCCTGGCGCAACGCCGCCGCGCAGCTTTTTTCCGCCGCCTTCGGCTTTGCATCGCGAAGCAAAAAAGCCGCGCGTCGCCATCCTCCGCTGCGCTCCGGCCGCAAGCGGTGCGCGTCCGATCATCCCCGCTTCACCGATCGCCATCGAGGCCGCGGCGGTCGTGGCCCGAGAACGAAAGGAACTTCGACATGGCAACCATCGGCACCTTCACCCAGGCGGGCAACGGCTCCTTCACCGGAACCATCAAGACCTTGACCCTCAACGCCAAGGCGACCCTTCGGCCGATCGACAAGGAGAGCGACAAGGCGCCCGATTACCGCCTCGCAGTCGGAACCATCGAATGCGGCGCGGGATGGAAGAAGACCAGCCGAGAAGGCCGCGACTACATCTCGGTCAAGCTGGACGATCCGACCTTCCCGGCACCGATCTACGCCACTCTGTCCGAGACCGACACCGCCGGCGAATACGCGCTCATCTGGTCTCGCTGACCCCTAACGGCGCCCCCGCTCCACCGGAGCGGGGGCGCCTTGTCATGCTTCTTCTGGCTCCTGAGAGACGGACGGTCCAGAGGCCCGGCATCATCTGTGAGGTTCTTGGGGCGCTGCCCCGAGCGCCCTTCGGAGCGGCTTCCGCCCAGCTTCCTCCTCGCGCGAGCGCGTTCCGTGCAGCCGGTTCCCCGCGAAGCCGCCCACTCCGGTTGCACCCCCGGTCTCGCCGACGGGCAGGGTTTCAGCGCGGCGCTCCGCTGCGCGGAAACCCAAGCCCAAGGAGTTCAGCCATGTATCATCAGCTTGCCACCCGGTTCGGCCGCAACGCCCACCAGATCAGCGGACGTGAGGCGCTCGATAACGAAGCGCTCTATCGCCACGTCCCGTCCATCTTCGCCCGCGAGGCGCACGACAGTCGTTCGGAGCGCTATGTTTATGTCCCGACCATCGACATCGTGGAGGGGCTGCGCCGGGAGGGATGGTTCCCGTTCTTTGCCGTCCAGTCGGTCCCGCGTGACGGCAGCCGCCACGGCCACGCCAAGCACATGCTGCGCCTGCGCCGCGATGACGGTATCGGCAAGCCGGAGGCCGCCGAGGTTATCATTGTCAACAGCCATGACGGGACCAGCGCCTATCAGATGTTCGCCGGGATGCTGCGCTTCGTCTGCACCAACAGCATGATTGCGGGCGAGCGGTTCGAGGAGGTCCGCGTTCCCCACAAAGGCAATATCCAGCACGACATCATCGAAGGCGTTTACACCGTGGCGGAGGACTTCCCCCGGCTGATCGACGCCAGCGAGACGATGAAGGAGGTTCGGCTTTCTGAGGACGAGCGCCGGTTGCTCGGCGAAGTCAGCCTAGTCGCCCGCTACGGCGAGGACGAAAGCCCGTTGACGGCGGAACAGATCATCGAGCCGCGCCGCCGCGAGGACACCGGCCGCAGCCTGTGGACCACGTTCAACGTCATTCAGGAGAATGTCGTTCGGGGCGGATTGCAGGGCCGCAAGCGCAATGCCGAAGGCCGCATCCGCCGCAGCCAGACCCGCGCCATCAACGGCATCGACCAGAACGTGACGCTTAATCGCGCGCTCTGGACGCTGGCCGAGGGGATGCAGCGTCTCAAAGTGGGGTAAGCTTCCAACACCGCAGGGCCGGAGTTCCGGCTCTGCGGTGTTGCCATCGGGCGCCGATCCGCTGCGCCGGATCGGCGGCGGCCACGCGTCCCAAAGGTCCGCGCGGCCGCACTGGCGCGCTCGCCGGGCTGACGCCCGGCTCGCGTGAGAGGTGGTCAAATTGGCGCCGCTGCCGTAAGAGAGGCGCGGGCCGCTACGCGGCGGCCTGGGGTGTGGTAGCCCCACGTTTAGCGGTTTGGTGTCGGCCGAGACGACGCCGCGAATCCTTGACCATGCGGTCGGGGAGCCTGCGACGTATGTCCAGGTGCTCCGGTGCTAAAGGTCGTAGGGCCGACTAAACGCGGTTTACCACTCCCCGATCACGGGTTCAGGAGCTGTTTGCGGGGGCGCACCGCAAACCAGCAGCTCCACGGGTGCTTGTCGAATAATGCAAATCGAGCGCGCAATTATGTCGAGCAAGCGCCTCGAAAACGCTTCGCCTGGGTCTATTGGTTAACGCGGGCGAAGACTTGAGGGCTGTCATGGACGACAAGCGTTTCGATGATCGAGCGCCCGATTCACCGCAACTCACCGCGTATGATGAGGGGCACCTGATCGCTTATCTCCGGCTGCTCGACGCCGACGCTGAGGGGGCCGACTGGCGCGAAACCGCCGCCGCAATTTTCGGCATTGACGTAGGGGCCGAGCCGGATCGCGCGAAGACGATGCACGAGAGCCATCTTGCGCGCGCACGGTGGATGACTGAGATTGGATATGCGCATCTGCTGGGCTGCGACAGACGGTTAAATCGTTAAGAATTAACTCCGAATCGGAAGTATTCTCGTCGCCTTCGCCGCACGGTTGCGCGCGCTCTTTGCGCTATCGTGGCCAGGACAACCGGAAGATGTTGCGCTCCTAAAATCCGCGCTAGGCGCGATTGGGAGGATGCGATGCCGACGCCGCCAGAGCGTCGCCAGCGGCGCGCCAATGGTATGTCTGAGGTGGTCCCGGAAATTTGGACAGGGTGCTAAGCTAATCCCGACCTGAGGA
>JBDZVR010000050.1:0-8422 GCA_040255785.1 Sphingomonadales bacterium | reverse complement strand
GCAGCGGCGACGGCCGCTGGCGCGGGCGCGGGCGCGGACGCGCCGGCCTCGCCCTGCCCGCGCAGCACGTCGGCGAGCGTCCGCCGCGGCGGCTGCGCGTAGCGCGTGAGCGGCGTCGGGAAGCGGCGCTCGTCCTCCTCCGCCATCGTCGCGCGGGCCGGCGGCGACGATCTCGAGGCGAGCTGTTCAGGCGGCCGCGCCGGTGGCCGCGCCGCCGCCTGCGCGCTGCCTTGCGCCGGGAACTGGCCGAAATGCACCGCCATCGCCTTTTGCGCCGGCGTCAGCGACGCGAGGCGGGCGAGGAAGGGCGCCATCCGTTCGGCCGTGCCCGGCGGCATCACGCGGCGCGCGGTATCCTCGGCGCCGGCGGCATCGCCGGTCAGCGCGAGCACGAAGGCCTGGACGCGCCAGGCGGCGCGATCGTTCGCCCGCAGATCGCCGTCGATCACCCGCAGCGCTTCGGCGCGCTGCCCGCCGATCGCCAGCGCAAGCGCGAGCCGCCGCCGGATTTGCGCGCTGTCGCCGGCGCGCTGGGCGAGCCGGTAGCTTTCGAGGGCGCGCGCATTGTCGCCGAGCATGTCGTAGGCGAGGCCGCGGTCGGCGGCGATCCCGGCCGGATCGGCGCCGAGATCGACCGCCTGCCGGAACAGGTCGAGCGCCTCGCGCGGCCGCTCCGCCGCGACCAGGGTCGAGCCAAGCCCCGCGAAGACGCGCGGATCGCGCGGCGCGATCTCCTGCGCGCGCGAGTAGAAGCCGAGCGCGGCGTCGACATCGCCCATCCGCACCGCCTCGCCCCCGGCCCCGATCAGCGCATCGAGATCGCGCGGATTGCCTGCGATCCGCGTCAGGTAGCCGCGCAGCGCCGCGCCACCGCTTTCGTCGAGCGGCTGCACGACCGCGCCGGGCGGATAGTGCGCGCGCGGATCGTCCTGGCCGGCTGCCGGCGCGAGCGCGCCCGCCGCCGGCAATGGCGCGGCCAGCAGCGCGGCCAGCGGCGCCACGATGACCGCGATCGCGGCGCGCAGCCGGCAAGCCCCCGGCCTCTTCGATAGCATCATGGCGTCGATAGACAGGGGCCAACCTTGCGCCACAATGACCGGGACCGGCGCGGTGCGATCAATTGGTGCGCGCGGGCGGCGAGGCGCCGGCTACTGATTGTTCTGACGGTTGAGGAAGCGCGGAATGTCCAGCGGATCGCGCGCCGTGCGCAAGCGCGGCCCCGGCTCGCCCTCGTCGACCCGCGCCTTGGCGGCGCCGCGGGCGATGTTCGACATGCGCTCGAACAGGGTGCCGCCGCTCTCGCGCGCCGCCGCGCGTGGCGTCTCCTCCTCGACGGGCGCCTCGCGGGTGAGCCAGCTGCGCCGGCCGGTCGCCGCCGGCGTCGCCGGCTGGTCCACCTCGTCCACCTCGTTCTCGGCGCCGAGCAGCAACTCGTCGCCCCCCTCGTCGGCGGCCGGCTGGTCGAGCGTCAGCTCGTCCTCCGGGCCGGTCACGTCCTCGCCGAGGAAGCTCACCGCCTCGACCTCGGCGCCTGCCTCGCTCTCCTCGGGCGGGGTCAGCACGATGCGCGGCTCGGCCGGCGGCTCGGCGGCCCGCCCGGCGCTCGCCGCGACCGGATCAGTCGCCTGCGCGGGCGCCTCTGCCGGCGCGGGCTCGCTGCGCACGGTCGGGAAGGTGAACACCTTGGCCTCGACCGGCGGCGCCTGCGTCGCCTCCGCCGCGTCGATGCCGGTGGCGACGACCGAAACCCGGATCTTGCCGTCGAGATCATTGTTGAACGCCGAGCCCCAGATGATGTTCGCGTCGGGATCGACCAGTTCCTTGATGTGGCTGGCGGCCTCGTCGACCTCCATCAGGCGCATGTCCTCGCCGCCGGTGATCGAGATGATCACGCCGCGCGCGCCCTGCATCGACACGCCGTCGAGCAGCGGGTTGGCGATCGCCTTCTCCGCCGCCTCGATCGCGCGATTGTCGCCCGAGGCCTCGCCCGTGCCCATCATCGCCTTGCCCATCTCGCTCATCACCGAGCGCACGTCGGCGAAATCGAGGTTGATGAGGCCGGGCATGACCATCAGGTCGGTGATCCCGCGCACACCCTGCTGGAGCACCTCGTCGGCCATCTGGAACGCTTCCCTGAAGGTCGTGTTCGGGTTGGCGATGCGGAACAGGTTCTGGTTGGGGATGACGATCAGGGTGTCGACATGCTGCTGCAGCTCGGCAATGCCGGCGTCGGCGGCACGGCCGCGCCGCGCGCCCTCGAAGCTGAACGGCTTGGTGACGACGCCGACGGTGAGGATGCCGCGATCGCGCGCCGCCTTGGCGATGACCGGCGCCGCGCCGGTGCCGGTGCCGCCGCCCATGCCGGCAGCGATGAAGCACATATGGGCGCCGTCGAGGCTCTCCTCGATCTCGGCCAGCGCCTCCTCCGCCGCCGCCTTGCCGATCTCGGGGCGGGAGCCGGCGCCGAGGCCCTGGGTGATCTTGAGGCCGAGCTGGATCTTGCGATCCGCCTGGCTGTGGTTGAGCGCCTGCGCGTCGGTGTTGGCGACGATGAAGTCGACGCCCTGCACGTCCGACTGGATCATGTTGGCGACCGCGTTGCCGCCGGCGCCGCCGACACCGATCACGCTGATCCGGGGCCGAAGCTCGTCCACTTCCGGCCGGATGAAATCGATGCTCATACCCAACTCTCCCCAATCCCTTGCGCGTCGCACGACGGATATCCACTAAATACATTGCACGATGCGATTCGCCGGCGCGAGCGAAAAGTTAACCGGACGGTCACGTTTTCCCCAACTTTCCTCAATATTGACTGCGGAAGGCGGCGATCAGCCGCTGGACGAGATTGCCGCCGGCGCGATCGCCCGAAACCGGCGCCGCGCCGCCGCCGAGATCGAGCTCATCGGAGGCGGCGAACTGGGCGAGCCCGGCGAGCGTCGAGAAGGCCGGGCCGCTATGCGCGTCCGGCAGGCCCGGCAGGTTCGGCCGGCCGACACGCACCGCCCGGCCGAGCACGCCCTGGGCGTAGTCGGCGATCGCCTTGAGCTCGGCGCCGCCGCCGGTCAGCACCACCTGCCGGCCGAACGGCCCGGCGAAGCCGAGGCTCTTCAGCGCCTCCTCGATCACGGCGGCGAGATGTTCGAGGCGCTGGCGGATGACGGTGACGAGCTGGGCGCGGGTAATGCGCTGCGCCTCGACGCCCTCCTGGTGACCGGCGATCGGGGCGATCTCGATCATGTCGTGATTGTCCTTCGGGCTCATCATCGCCGATCCGTAGAAGCATTTGATCCGCTCCGCCTCGGCGCGGCGCGTGCCGAAGGCGGCGGCGATGTCGTCGGTGATGTCGGCAGCGCCCATTGGCAGCGTCTTGAGCCCCGCGAGCATGCCGCCGGCGAAGACCGAGACGTTGGTGACGCCGGCGCCGAGATCGACCAGCGCGACGCCGAGCTCGCGCTCCTCCTCGCTGAGGCAGGCCTTGCCGGCGGCGACCGGCGCGGCGACGATCGCCTCGACGCCGAGATGGGCCGAGCGCACGCACAGGTCGAGATTCTTCACCGGCGAAGGCTCGGCGGCGATGACGTGGATGTCGACGGCGAGCCGATCGGCGTGGAGCCCCCTGGGCGCCTTCACGCCGGCCATGCCGTCGATCGTGTAGAGCGCCGGCATGGCGTGCAGCAGCACGCGCCCGCCAGTGTCGATCGAGCCCTTGCCGGCGTTCAGCAGGCTCGCGATGTCCGCCTCGGTGATCTGCCGCCCGCCGAGCGCCAGCTCGACGCTGGCGACGTCGCTCACCAGCCCGCCGGCGGAAAAGCCGACGAAGACCAGGTCGATATTGGTGCCGGCCGTCCGTTCCGCCTGCTCGACCGCCTTGCGGATCGCGAGCTCGCTCTCTTCCATGTCGGCGATGAAGCCGCGCTTTACGCCCTTGCTCTCGCACTGGCCGGTACCGAGGATGCGCAGCCGTCCGTCGGCGGCAGGCTCGGCGATCAGCGCCGAGACCTTCGACGAGCCGACGTCGAGCGCGGCAACGAGCTTGCGGGCCGGGGCCGGCGTCGGTCGCCTCATATCGTCCTCGAAAGATCGCTCGGGACGGCGCCCGGGGCCGGGTCGGTGAGCTGCGGCACGCTCGAGCCCGGCTCGCGCGAGACGCGCACGACCAGCTTGCCGGGAATGCGCATGTCGAAGCGCGCGAAGCCGCGGCCGAGGAGCTGGCTCTGCTGGTCCATCGCCGCGAAGCGCCGCAGCGCCCGCGCCGCCTCGCCGTCGCCCTCGGGCAGGCTCAGCGTCTCGCCGGTGCGGAAGTGGAGATCCCAGCGCCGGTCCCCGATCCAGGTGGCGCCGGTGAGCTGCGGCCTGAGCCGCGGCTCGCCGCGGATCAGCGCGTCGAGCGCGCCGAGATGGCGATTCGCGCGCGGGCCGACGACGACCGGCAGGTCCGGCATCGAATCGACATGGACCCGCTCCAGGATCATGCCCTCGGCATCGACCAGGCTGAGCCGGCCGTCGTGCTGCCAGATCGCCGCGGGGACGCGCTCGACGATGTCCACGACGAGCGTGTCGGGCAGGCGCCGCGAGACGCGCGCGTCCTTGATCCAGGCGAAGTCGAGCAATCGTTCGCGGGTCGCGGAGAGGTCGACCAGCGGCATCGCCAGCGACGGCTGGTCGAAGGCGATGTTGTAGACGGAAAGCCGCGGCACGCGCTGGGCGCCGTTGATCTCGACCTTGCGCACCATGAAGCCGGCGCGCCCGACCGTCTCGGCCGCGGCGATGCCGGCGAGCTGCGGCAGGCGGAAGGCGAAGACCAGCGCGATCGCCACCGCGAGCGTGGCGAGGCCGAGCAACCAGCGCCCGAGCCGCCGCCCCGCCCCGGCCGGGAAACCGAGCGATTCGAGCAGTCCGGGCGCCGCCCGCCGCCGCCGGGTGTTGACTGCGCGCGGCGCGCCGCGCGAGCGCGAGCGCGCATTGTCGCCTCGCGCCACTCGCGCACTCACAGCGCCGCCTCCACGATCCTCTCGACCAGCGTCGCATAGTCAATGCCGCGCGCCTTCGCCTGCTCGGGCACCAGGCTGAGCGGCGTCATGCCGGGCTGGGTGTTGACCTCGAGCAGGTAGAGCCCGTCGGCACCCCTCGTCTCGTCCCAGCGGAAGTCGGCGCGCGAGCAGCCGCGGCAGCCGAGCAGCCGATGGGCCGCAAGCGCCATCTCCATCGCCGCCGCGCGGATATCCCGCGGAATCGCGGCCGGGCAGACATGCTCGGTCAGCCCGTCGGTATATTTGGCCTCGTAGTCGTAGAACCCCGATCGCGGCCTCAGCTCGGTCACCTCGAGCGCCTCGTCGCCCAGCACGGCGACGGTGAGCTCGCGCCCGGGCACGAAGGGCTCGGCGAGCAGCCGGTCGAAATGCCGCCACGGCCCCTCGCTCGTGCGCGCGATCGGGCGGCCGTAATTGCCGCCGTCGGTCACGATCGCGACGCCGACCGAGGAGCCTTCGTTGACCGGCTTCAGCACATAGGGCCGCGCCAGCGGATCGGCGACGTAGAGGCTTTCGCTCTGGACGATCAGTCCCTCCGGCATGCGGACGCCGTGCGGGACGAGCACCATCTTGGTCAATTGCTTGTCGATCGCGATGACCGAGGTTTCCATGCCCGAATGTGTATATTTGAGACCCATCAGGTCCATGAGGCCCTGCACCGAGCCGTCCTCGCCCGGCGTGCCGTGGAGCGCGTTGAAGACGACGTCCGGCGCGGCCTCGGCGAGCCGCCGCGCGACGTCGCGACCCATGTCGATCCGGGTGACGCGATGGCCGCGGCTCTCGAGCGCGTCGGCGACGCCGTTGCCGCTGCTCAGCGACACCTCCCGCTCGGCCGACCAGCCGCCCATCAGCACCGCGATGTGAAGTGGCTCAGGCATGGTCCGGCGACTTCACTCCCACGCGCTGGATCTCCCATTCGAGCTCGGTCCCGCTGGCGGCACGCACCCGGCGGCGGACCTCCTCGCCCAGCGCCTCGATGTCGGCGCTGGTCGCGTTACCGAGGTTGAGCAGGAAATTGCAGTGCTTTTCCGAAACCTGGGCGTCGCCGATGCGAAGGCCGCGGCATCCGGCGCGGTCGATCACCCGCCAGGCCCTGTCGCCGGGCGGGTTCTTGAAGGTGGAGCCGCCGGTGCGGCTGCGCAGCGGCTGCGCTGCCTCGCGCTCGGCCGCGATGCGGTCCATCTCGGCGGCGATCGCGGCACGCTCGCCCGCCGCGCCGCGCAGGGTGGCGGAGACCACGACCGCGCCCTCGGGCAGTTCGGAATGGCGATAGGAATAGCCGAGCGCCTCGCGCGGCAGCTTGCGCCGCTCGCCCGAGCGGAGCAGCACCTCGCACTCCAGCAGGATGTCGGCGACCTCGCGGCCATAGGCGCCGCCGTTCATCCGCACGAAGCCGCCGACCGTGCCCGGGATGCCGCGCAGGAACTCGAGTCCGGCGACGGACGCGTCCCGCGCCTTCGAGGAGACGAGGATGCCCGAGGCGCCGCCGCCGCAGCGCAGCGTCACCGCGTCGAGCTGCTCGACCGTGGCGAAGGCCTTGCCGAGCCGGACGACGACGCCCGGCACGCCGCCGTCGCGCACGATCATGTTCGAGCCGAGCCCGAGCGCCATCACCGGTATCGCCGGATCGAGGCGCGCGAGGAAATCGGCGAGATCGTCCGCGTCGCGCGGCTCGAACAGCCATTCGGCCGTTCCGCCCGACTTGAACCAGACGAGCGGGGCGAGCGGCGCGTTCGGCGTCAGCCGGCCGCGAACCGGGGGCATGTCGAGCACCGCGCTCATGCCCCGCACCCCTGGGCCTCGCCGCCCGGCCCTGACCGGGACGCGGCCCGGCCGATCGACGCCGGGGCCGCCGCGCGCGCCTTGCGGATGCCGTCGGGAAGGGCGGCGGCCCATCTGGTGATGTCGCCGGCGCCGAGGCAGATCACCATGTCGCCCGGCGCGACGAGGTCGGCAAGCTTGCGGCAGGCATCGTCCAGGTCGGCGACGGCGAAGGCGCCGGAATGGCCGCGCTCGTTCAATCCCTCGACCAGCGCCTCGTGGCTGATGCCCGCGATCGGCGCCTCGCCGGCCGGATAGACCGGCGTCACGAGCGCCACGTCGGCATCGTTGAAGGCGGACTGGAACTCATCCATGAGGTCGCGCAGCCGCGTGTAGCGATGCGGCTGGACGACCGCGACCACGCGCCCGCGCGCGCTCTCGCGCGCGGCGGCGAGCGCCGCCCTGATCTCGGTCGGATGATGGCCGTAATCGTCGATGATCGTGACGCCGTCGACCTCGCCGACCCTGGTGAAGCGGCGCTTGACCCCGCCGAAGGCGGCGAAGCCCTTCGCGATCACCGCGTCCGCGATTCCCATTTCGGCGGCGACGCCGATCGCGGCGAGCGCGTTGGAGACGTTGTGGCGGCCCGGCATCGGCAGCTCGACGCCAGCGATCGTGCGCACCTCGCCGGCCCGGTCGCGGATCGCAACATCGAAGCGGTTGCCGCCGGGAAAGGGAGTGACGTTCTCGGCGCGCACGTCGGCCTGGGCGGCGAAGCCGTAGGTGACGACGCGCCGGTCGCGCAGGCGCGGGATGATCGACTGCACCTCGGGATGATCGACGCACATCAGCGCGGCGCCGTAGAAGGGCACGTTCTCGACGAACTCGACGAAGGCGTCCTTCACCTTGTCGAAGCTATGGTAATGGTCGAGATGCTCGGGATCGATGTTGGTCACGACCGCGATCGTGCCGTCGAGCCGCAGGAAGGAGCCGTCGCTCTCGTCCGCCTCGACCACCATCCAGTCCGAGCTGCCGAGCCGCGCGTTCGAGCCGTAGGCGTTGATGATGCCGCCGTTGATCACCGTCGGATCGATGCCGCCGGCGTCGAGCAGGGCGGCGATCATCGAGGTGGTGGTCGTCTTGCCGTGCGTGCCCGCGACCGCGATCGTCGACTTGAGCCGCATCAGCTCGGCCAGCATCTCGGCGCGGCGGACGACCGGGATGCGCCGCGCATAGGCCGCCTCGACCTCCGGGTTGCCGCGCTGGATCGCGGTCGAGATCACGACGACCGCGGCCTCGCCGAGATTGTCGGCGCCATGGCCGATCGCGACCGGGATGCCCTTCGCGCGCAGCCCCTGCACGACATGGGAATCGGCGATGTCCGATCCCTGCACCTTGTAGCCGAGGATGTGCATCACCTCGGCGATGCCGGACATGCCGATGCCGCCAATGCCGACGAAGTGGATGGTGCCGATGTCGGTGCCGACGCACTTCATGCCGCGACGCCCCCCGGCACCGGGCCGAGCATGCGCGGGCGCGCCGGCGCCGGCGCCGCCGTCACCATCGCCCCGGCGCCGTCGCCGCCGACGCGCTCGATCAGGTCGGCGAGCGCGCGCGCCGCGTCCGGCCGG
>JBDZVR010000049.1:0-8441 GCA_040255785.1 Sphingomonadales bacterium | reverse complement strand
GCTTGGGGTTCGGCATCAGGCCCTTGGGGCCGAGCACCTTGCCGAGCCGGCCGACGATGCCCATCATGTCGGGCGTCGCGATGACGCGGTCGAAATCGATCTGGCCGTTCTGCACCGATTCCATCAGGTCCTCGGCGCCGACGACATCCGCGCCGGCCTGCTTCGCTTCCTCGGCCTTGTCGCCTCTGGCGAAGACCGCGACGCGCACCGTCTTGCCGGTGCCGGCGGGGAGCGTCACGACGCCGCGCACCATCTGGTCCGCGTGGCGCGGATCGACGCCCAGGTTCATGGCGATCTCGATCGTCTCGTCGAACCTGGCGGTGGCGTGGGCCTTGGCGGCCGCGATCGCCTCGTCGATCCCGTAGAGCTTCTGCCGGTCAAGCGCCGCCAGCTGCTTCGCCTTCTTGGTCAGCTTCGCCATCGCCTCAGCCCTCCACCACGTCGAGGCCCAGTGCGCGGGCGCTGCCTTCGATGATCCTGGTCGCCGCCGCGATGTCGGTGGCGTTGAGGTCCTTCATCTTGGTCTCGGCGATCTGCTGGAGCTGCGAACGCCTGATCGTGCCGCTCGTCAGCTTGCCCGGCTCCTTCGAGCCCGACTTGATGTTCGCCGCCTTCTTGAGGAGGAAGGTCGCGGTCGGCGACTTGGTCTCGAACGAGAAGCTGCGATCGGCGTAGACGGTGATGACGGTGGGGATCGGCATCCCCTTTTCCAGATCGTTCGTCGCGGCGTTGAACGCCTTGCAGAATTCCATGATGTTGACGCCGCGCTGGCCGAGGGCCGGGCCGATCGGCGGCGACGGATTGGCGGCGCCGGCGGGCACCTGGAGCTTGATATAGCCCGTGATCTTCTTCGCCATGTGTCACTCTCTAGTTCGGGCCGCCGCGCCTGCGCGCATCGGCCCAAGGTTCAAGTCGAGCGGTCCAGACGGCGGCCCTTGCCGGGCGCGCCTCCCGCATGAGTTCCAGGCAGCAGCTTGGAAGCCGGCGCCCATAGCGCAAGCCGGGCGCCGGCGCAATCCGTCGCTCAGGCGGCGATCGCCATCTCGTCGTCCCGCGCCGGCGCTTCGGCCGGAAGGCCCCGGGGAGATGCCGCTGCCCCGGCCGCGCGGCGCGGGTTGGGGAAGAAGAGGCGGGTCGCAATCACCACCGCGCCGGTCGCGAAATAAGCGGCGATCACCGCCAGCGGGCTGATGATCAGCGGCGCCGCGAAGGCGATGCGGAACCAGGCCGGGTTGATGGCGAAATCCTCGCCCAGCGCCTCGCACACGCCGAACAGGGTATCATTGCGGAAGAACAGGTTGGGGCGGGTCGCGGTGGACATCGGGGCTTCCTTGAACGCTCGAATGGATTGACGCGCTGAGCCAAGCAGGCTGCGTGCCAGATGGAGAAAATGACGTGAGGCCAATAGGTTGTCGTGGGGCGAGGCGCTGCGCGGCGGGCACGGTGCGGTGATGAGCGCCAACATCTGGCGGATTTCACCAGAAATTTTGTACGGTTTCGGGCGTTGAAATGCGCGCAATCGGACGCATCTGGTCAGAAAATGCCGGTTTCGTGCGCGATCGGGCGCGCGCGGCGAGGAAAGGAACGGGACATGGCGAGCTGGCGCAAATCCGACGAGGCGATCGCGAAGCTGACCCCGGCGCAATATCGCGTCACCCAGCAGAACTGGACCGAGCCGCCGGGCACGGGCGAGCATCTGCACGAGAAGCGCGCCGGCATCTACGTCGACGTCGTCACCGGGGAGCCGCTCTTCGCGTCATCGGACAAGTTCGAAAGCGGCTGCGGCTGGCCGAGCTTCACCAGGCCGATCGAGCCCGCCCACGTCGTCGAGTCGACCGACCTCTCGCACGGCATGGTTCGCACCGAGGTGCGCTCGGCGCATGGCGACAGCCATCTCGGCCACGTCTTCCCGGACGGCCCGCCCGATCGCGGCGGCCTGCGCTACTGCATCAATTCGGCGGCGCTGCGCTTCATCCCGAAGGAGCAGATGGAGGCCGAGGGCTACGGCGCCTATCTCGACCAGGTCGAGGATATCGGCTGAGCGGTCGCGGCCGGGCCGCGATCGCCAGGCGATTGCGAGCCGGCCATCGCGCGGGGCCGTCGCGCCCGCATCCGGCCCCTGCCGCCCCGCACGCCCGCACGCCCGCCGGGGTCGCGCGCCTACCTCACCTACCTCACCTACTTCACCCGCTCGACCTGCTCGAACTCGAGCTCGACCGGGGTCGCGCGGCCGAAGATGGAGACGGACACCTTGACCCGGCCCTTCTCGAAATCGAGCTCCTCGACGACGCCGTTGAAGCTCGCGAACGGGCCGTCGAGCACCTTCACATTGTCGCCGATCTCGTAATCGACGCTGACCCGCGTCTTGGGCGCGGCGGCGGCGGCCTCGTCCTTGGTGTTGAGGATGCGCGCCGCCTCGGCGTCGCTGATCGGCTGCGGCTTGCCCGACGAGCCGAGGAAGCCGGTCACCTTCGGCGTGTTCTTGACGAGGTGATAGACGTCGTCGTTCATCTGAAGCTTGGCGAGCACGTAGCCGGGGAAGAACTTGCGGTCGCTGGTCACCTTCTTGCCGCGGCGGACCTCGGTGACCTTCTCGGTCGGCACCTCGACGCGTTCGACGAGCGCGTCGAGCCCCATGCGGCTCGCCTCCGCCATGATCGAATCGCGGACCTTGTTCTCGAAGCCGGAATAAGCGTGGATGATGTACCAGCGGGACATGGGCGTCTTCGTTCCTGTCTGACTCTCTCTCGCGTCCCGTTTCGCGGGAGCGGCTTGTGAACGCATCTCCCTCCGCCGCGCGGTGGACGCGGACCGGGGGAGGACTAACTCAGCATGCTCAGCAACTTGCGCACGGCCGCGCTGAACGCGGTATCGACGACGAAGAAGAACAGCGCGAGCAGCGAGGTCATGACGACCACCATCAACGCGGTCATCGCCGTCTGCTTGCGCGTCGGCCAGACGATCTTGGCCGCCTCGACCTTGACCTGGTTGATGAATTCGCCGGGACCAGTTCTCGCCACGTCGGTCACACTTTCCTGAACAGAAGCAGTCTCAATAATTCGAAGCGCTACATAGGCGCGGCCCGGCCGATTGCCAGAACGATTTTGCGCCCGCCGGACAAGGGCCCGCTGCTCCGTCCTACAAAAGGACCGGCGCCGCTTCCACCCATGTCGGATTGAGCGCGGCTTTTAGCGGCGCGCGCGGTGGCCGGCAAGGGGGAAGGGGAGAGGCCCGCGCCGGGCTTGCGCCAGCGCGACGGCAAAGCGCATCGTCGCCCAGGCGGAACTGGCAGGAGTGGAGGGACTCGAACCCCCGGCCCTCGGTTTTGGAGACCGATGCTCTACCAGCTGAGCTACACTCCTGGGTCCGGCGCCGGCTCCTAAAGGGCGGGCGCGGCGTGCGCAAGGGGGGCGCGCCGCCCCTCCACGGCCCGGGGCCCGATCGGAGTTGCCCTGCGTCCTCTCTCCCCGCCGGGGCGAGGGGGGATTCCGCGACGTGGCCTGCACATCCCAGGGGGGAGGAAGTTCCTGGCGCGACCCGCTCCCTGAATGGAGCCCGAAGCGGGCGAGCGCATGTCCGTAGGATGGCGATCCGGACCTAGGCGGCGACCAGCTTGCCGGGGACGTCGCCGAGCATGGCGCGGGCGGTGGCGGCGGAGACGGGGCGGGAGAAGATATAGCCCTGGACGCGGTCGCAGCCGAGCGTGCGGACGAGCTGGAGCTGGTCCTCGGTCGCGACGCCCTCGGCCACCGTCTTCATCCCGAGGCTGCCGGCGAGCGCGACGACGGCGCGGATGATCGCGGTGCTCTCCGGGTCGTCGGTCGAGATCGACTGGACGAAGCTGCGGTCGATCTTGAGCGTGTCGAAATCGGCGCGGCGCAGATAGCCGAGCGAGGAATAGCCGGTTCCGAAATCGTCCATCGCGAGGCGCACGCCGAGGCTCTGGATCTGCTGCAGGATCTTCTGCGTCGCGCCGCTGAGCTCGAGGAACACGGTTTCGGTCACCTCCAGCTCCAGTCGGTGCGGCTCGAGCCCCGCCTGGGTCAGCGCGGAGACGAGGGTGACGATGAAGGCGGGGTCGCGCAACTGGCGCGGGCTGACATTGACCGCGATCGAAATGTCGCGCGACCAGGCGGCGGCCTCGCGGCAGGCCGTCCTCAGCACCCATTCGCCGATCCGCCCCAACATGCCGGTCTCCTCGGCGACCGGGATGAACTTGTCCGGCGCGATCGTCCCGAGTTCCGGGTTGTGCCAGCGCAGCAGCGCCTCGAAGGCGCGGATCTTGAGCGTGCCGGCGTCGACGATCGGCTGGTAGACGAGCTTGAACTCGCCGGCCTCGGCGGCGGTGTGGAGCGCGAGCTCGATCTTGCGCCGCTCTTCCGCCTCGAGATGGTAGCTCGCGTCGAAGAAGCGGATATCGTTCCCCGAGCCGTCCTTCGCCTTGTAGAGCGCGAGATCGGCGCTGCGGATCAGCTCCTCGACGGTGTCGCCGTCGCGCGGGCCGATCGCCACGCCGATGCTGGCGCCGATGAACAGGCGCTGCTCGCGGTAGAGGAACGGGCCCTGCAGCGCCGCGACGAGGGCGAGGCAGAGCTGATCCAGCTCGTCGCGGCTGGCGAAGGTCGGCACGACGATCGCGAACTCGTCGCCGCCGAGCCGGCCCGCCGTCATCGCGTCGGAGATGAGCCCCTCGAAGCAGCGCGCGACCTGGCGCAGCAGATCGTCGCCGGCGACATGGCCGAGCGAGTCGTTGATCGTCTTGAAGCGATCGAGATCGACGAGCAGGACGGCGCATTCCTCGCCGCGGGCGCGCGCCGCCTTCAGCGCGGCTTCGAGGTCATCAAGCACCTGCAGCCGGTTGGGCAGGCCGGTGAGCGCGTCGTGGCGCGCCATGTGCGCGATCCGGTCGGCCGCCAGCCGCGTCTCGGTGACGTCGGAGCCGACCCCGTGATAGCCGGTGAAGCGGCCCTTCTTGGTGAAGGTCGGCCGCGCCGAGAGCTCGATGCTGCGCAGCTCGTCGCCGAACGGCATCGGCACGACGATATCGGCGAAGGGCTCGCGCCGCGCCATCGCCGCCTCGATCGTCGCGACCGCGCGGCGGCCGGCATGGTCGGGGCGCGGCACCCCCTTGAGGAGGTCGATGAAGGCCACGCCCTCCAGTTCCTCGGCGGTGCGGCCGATCGCCCGCGCGAAGCGCGCCGAGACGTTGCGCAGGCTGAGCGCGGCGTTGGTGTGCCACAGCCAGTCCGCATCCGAGCTTTCGAATTCACGCAGCAGCAGGCTCACCGTCTCCTCGCGCTCCTCGAGCGCGAGGTCGAGCCACTTGCGTTGCAGGAAGGCGCGGCCGTTCATGATCACCATCGCCAGCATCGCCAGCGTGTAGAGCGGGCCGATCGCGGTGATCGCCACCGAGCCGGAGGTCATCAGCATCCGCGTCATCGCGATGCCCATGATCAGCACATAGGGGATCGCCGCCGAGGCGATCGGCGCGAAGACGAAGGTCGCGCAGGCCATCAGGGTCGCGGTGATCGCGCAGATGCCGAGCTGCTGTCCGTGGTTGGCAAATTCGAAGAAGAAGCGCGCCGGGAACGCCCAGATCATCGCGAAGGCGACGGTGTGATAGGCGACCTTGTTCAGCGTCCGGCGCGGGAGCGAGTGGATCTGTCGCCCGCGCAGCTGGCGCTTGTGATGGGCGACGAAGACGATCAGCAGGGTGAGGCCGAGCAGCCAGGCGACGATCGAGGGCGCCGGCGCCCGCCCGGCCATGAAATAGCAGATGAGGAGCGCGTTGAAGACCTGGCTCCAGGCGGCGATCTGCATCGCCCGGCCCATTTCGTGAAGCTGCGCCGCGCGCACGCGTCCCCAGCCGCGCGCGCCCCGGGGCGACGCGAGATTGGTCACGACCTGCCAGTCGAGCTTTGGCACGCTTTTATCGGTCATGGCGCTCCAGGAGCGTCTTTCACAAAAGCGTTAGCGAAGGGTTAGGCCGCTCGCCATTCAGGCCACTGCCCGTTCCTTGCCCCTCTCCCTCGAGGGAGAGGGTCAGGGTGAGGGTGTCGGGCGCCGGATGTCATCCTCGGAAGTCGAACCGCCTCACCCGACCGTCTCTCGGAGTGGGAGGGAGGGAGGGAGGGGACTTTGCCGTGACCCGCTGCCCCGCCGGCGAGAGGAGGGGAGCCTTGCCATGGCCCGCTCCCATGTGGAGGGCGGGGCGCCGCTCGCGGGGGAGGGGCGTTCAGGCGGCGATGTCGTAGGTCTCGATCTCGCCGGACAGGTAGAGATTTCGCGCCTTCGCGCGCGAAAGCTTGCCCGAGCTGGTGCGCGGCAGCGAGCGCGGCGGCACCAGCTCGACGACGCAGTTGATGCCGGTGATCGCGCGCACCCGCTCGCGGATCAGATCCTTGAGCTTGCCGCGTTCGCCCGGATCGGAGGTGCGGCACTGGACGAGCACCGCCGGCGTCTCCTCGCCGCCCGGCGTGGTGATCGCGAAGGCGGCGATGTCGCCCGCCTTGAAGCCCGGCAATTGCTCGACCGCCCATTCGATGTCCTGCGGCCAGTGATTCTTGCCGTTGATGATGATCATGTCCTTGGCGCGGCCGACGATGTAGAGATAGCCATCGGACATGTAGCCCATGTCGCCGGTGTCGAGCCAGCCGTCAGCGTCGAGGCAGGCGCGGGTCGCCTCCTCGTCGCGGAAATAGCCGACCATCACCGATGTGCCGCGGCAATGGACCTTGCCGATCTCACGCTCGCCGAGCGGCTTGCCATCCTCGCCGCGGATTTCGACGCTCATGTCGCGCACCGGCCTGCCGCAATTGACGACGGCGCGATAGCGCTGCGGCCGGTCGCGCTCGCCAGCGGTGCCGCCGGCGAGCAGGGTCTCCTCGACGGTCTGGACGACGATGCCCTCGCCCGGCGGCATGATCGAGACCGCGAGCGTCGCCTCGGCGAGCCCGTAGCTCGGCAGGAAGCTCGACGCCCTGAAGCCTGCCGGCGCGAAGGTGTCGACGAAATTCTGCATGACGTCCGGCCGGATCATGTCGGCGCCGTTGCCGGCGACGCGCCAGCGCGACAGGTCGAAGCGCTCGGCGACGTCCATCTGGTTGGAGACGCGGCGCGCGCAGATATCGTAGCCGAAGGTCGGCGAATAGCTCATCGTCGTGCCTTCGTTGCGGCTGATGAGGTCGAGCCAGGCGAGCGGCCGGCGCGCGAAATCCTCGGTGCGCAGATAATCGACCGACATCTGGTTGGCGACCGTCGAGAGCAGGCAGCCGACCAGCCCCATGTCGTGATAGAAGGGGAGCCAGGAGACGCCGCGATCGGTCGGGCCGAGCTTCATGCCGTGGCTGTGCGCGGCGAGGTTGGACAGCAGGCCGCGATGGGTGATCGCGACGCCGTGCGGGAAGCGGGTCGAGCCGCTCGAATATTGCAGGTAGGCAATGTCGTCCGGGTTCGCCTTGGGCAGCGGCCCGCGCGGCGCGGCGCCGGCGTCGAAGGCGTTCCAGTCGAGCCCGGTCACGCCCGCCTGCGCGGCGGCGTCGCCGGCGAGGCCGGCGAGGTCGGGCGGATAGAGGAACAGCACCGGATCGGCGCTTTCGAGCTGCGTCCTGAGCTGGTCGATATAGGATTCGCGGCCGCCGAACGAGGTCGGCAACGGCAGCGGCACCGGCCAGGCGCGGGCGTAGAGCGCACCGAAGAAGAGGGCGATGAACTCGGGCGCGGTCTCGGCGACCAGGGCGACCCGCTCGCCGGGCCCGACGCCGCGCGCGATCAGGCGCGCCGCTTCGTCCAGCGCCAGCTCGCGCAGCTCGGCATAAGGCAGGACGCGCACCAGCCGGCCGCGCGCGTCGTGGAAATTGAGGCCGCGGACGCCACGGGCGGCATAATCGAGCGCCTCCGACATCGTGTCGAAGTCGGCGAAGCGGCGCGGCAGATCGTCATGGGTTGGGGTTGGCTGAAGCGCCGCCGCCGCCTCCAGCGAGTCCCCCCGGCCATCGAAGTCAAGCACGTCGGCTGAATCCTCATTACTGGGCCGAACGGCCCGAATTGTCGTTCAGCCCGTCCTTATATCGGGCGGGACACGTTCATAATTCGGCTCGACTATGGCACAAACATGGCGATGACCGACCGTCGCGCCAGGGGCAGGCGTCCCGCCTTCACAGAAGCAGCGCTGGAGCAGGCGGCGCTGCGCTATGTCGCGCGTTATGCGACGACCAGGGCGAAACTGGCGGCGTATCTGGAGCGCATGCTGCGCGAACGCGGCTGGGCGGGCGCCGCGCCGCCCGATCTCGCCGCTCTGGTCGGCCGGATGGCGGCGCTGGGCTATGTCGACGACCGGGCGTTCGCGCGCTCGCGCGCCGCCGCGCTGGCGCGGCGCGGCTACGGTCCGCGCCGGGTCGCGGCGGCGCACCAGGCAGCCGGAGGCGCCCTTAGCGAGCCCG